>NZ_OBMS01000039.1:0-15660 GCF_900217715.1 Bacteroides sp. AR29 | reverse complement strand
CTGGCAGGACAACTGGGATAAGCTGTCCGAATACTTCCAGTATACTCCGGTCATCCGTAAGCTTATCTATACCACAAATACCGTTGAGGGGTATCACCGTCAGATCCGCAAGGTAACAAAAAACAAGGGCGTGTTCCCATCGGATACAGCCCTTGAGAAACTTGTTTATCTTGCATACCGCAATATACGTAAGAAATGGACCATGCCACTGGCCAATTGGGCTACCATCTCGCAACAACTGGCTATAAAGTTTGGAAACCGGTTTAAATTATTGTAATTTTACGCTCGTCGGGACGGGTGGTCCCGCCCCTTGGCGCGGGCCGTTCCCCGACCGATGAGTTTTCTAGAGATAAATAATGCGTGACACAGTTTATTTTACACTACCGTGTGAATTTAAAATTACAGGATATATCAACTTTCTTTATACATTCCTGGTCGTCTGAATTTGGTTTCTTCTTTTATCCTTTGGTTTAACTCAGAATCTGGTGGAATAATCTCATACTCGAATGCTTTCTCAAAAGCTCGTCTGCCTGCCTCAGTCAACAGTCCTCTATCTTCAAGATCCACGCATCTGTCCATGTTCAGTTGAGTCCAATGGCTCTTAGGTCGGCGAGGAGAGAGGCGCTGAGCCAACCGCCCATCGGGCAACCGTTTCAATGTAGAGTCAATCCAACCGAAACAAAGAGCTTCTTCCACAACCTCAATGTATGGTATAGCTGGCCACTCTGGACATTTACTGCGATATGTCACCACCCAACAACATTTCTCTTTGCGATGGTTCTCTTTGAGCCACTGCCGAAGTTCGGTGCGATTCCCAAAGTGGAGAAGATTAACTATTTCCATGGTACAATATCTATACGACTTTATTAAGGTTATTTGCAAGCATTTCTTCTATGGTTTCTACATTTACTGTATCAACTGTAGAAATACGGTAGGGTTTTAATCCATATTTAGAAAGGATATTGTCTTTTAGTTTATCTCTTGATTGCTGAACTTCACTTTGATTATGATATTTCCATCCATCCACTTCAATTGTCATTAAGGGCTTTTTGGTAATCGAATTATAGACTAAGAAATCTACATGAGACAACGCATTTGTAATGAAAGCAATTTCTTGAGTTTCTAGTCCATTAAAATCGGTTATAAGTCGAGAAAGAGGATAATGACAAACTACGTCACAGTTACTCATCTGTACTTTATCAATAGCTTTAACTAGAGTATCATATATTATATTTTCAGAGAGATATTCCGATACTTTACCGCTTTGAACCTCGTATGCCAATCTTTCTGCAGTGTATTGTTTGTATAGGATATCGAATACAGAATGAATCTTACTCTCCTTAACTTCGAAATTATTATACTGTATATACGAGATTAGTTGTGCCAAATTCGAATTTGATGGCATTTCATTACCATTTACCACAATACACAGTTTTGTTTTTGCACGCGAGATAGCCACGTTCATCAGGTTTGGATCATCTGAAAAATCAGTAGGAATATTATCCACCATACTCATAATAATCGCGTCACATTCTCTACCTTGAAACTTATGTACAGTACTTGCCACATCTTTACCCAATGCCTGGTTTATAGCTATTGCTTGATCCCTATATGGGGTGATAATACCAACACTATCAGATGTAGAGTATTCTGGCATTACCTCTTGAATTATAACATCGATTTCACGCTGGTTAAAATGCCCTCGTGCGTGGTTACCCGGTACAGTCTTTATTACTTGTAAAACCTTACCTTCATTATTATCAGAAGTCATGGCGATAAGTTCCCCATTATAGAACCGTTGATTACAAAAGTCTATAATTCTAGGGTGACAACGATAATGTTCTCTCAATAAAGTGACAGGTGCATCTTTTAATACCTTGACACAAGATTGAAGGAAACTATTTGTTGTTGCTTGATATTTTTCATCTACATGATATGTTGATTGTATAGCATTCAATGCTATTTCTTCTTCTTGACTTACCACATTCGGTAATTGTTTATCGTCACCAACTATTACTGCATTCATAGCACATGACAGGGCTAAAGCACCAGTTTTGATGTCAACTTGGGATGCCTCATCCATAATAAGATAGTCAAAAACCATATCTTTACTGATGCAAGCTTTTGCTGAATATGTAGTACTCAACACTACAGGATATTCCTTAAGGAAAGCCTCTGTCTGAGGTTTAATAGACGTAAGGGTAAATCTCTTTCGCTCACCTGTAAAACGTTTTGCTACTGAATTTTTCAGAACCTTTAACGACAATTGTCTTAAGTCTGTAACTCTTTGACTTATATCTATCGTTTTGAGCGAGTTTTCAATAGATAAGAGTTCATTCTCTAGCTCACGTTTTCTTGCAACATAATATGCTGACTCAAATGCTTTGATAACAGTTTGAGGTTCAGATTTTAATAGCTTGTATATTTTAAAACCTAATGCAAAACTCCATTTAAGCATTTGAAAGTGACTGACTTTTTTGCTATTTTCCATCAAAATGCCATACTGTAATCTGACAGACATTAACTTCTTTGATGGTTTGTTAAACAGCCATTTATGATTGTCAGACACTTCGTTATGCATTATGTCATATTTGGTCTCTTTCAGTAGCGCGTCAAGCTCTGATTTTAATAATGCATACTTAGATTGGCCATCAAAACATAGTGAGACATCCTTCAATGCTTGGGTAACTTGCTGTTTGATAGAATTTACTTCTTCAAATTTCCAGTTATCCATTAAAGGATAATTTTGCTGATTGGCTATAAAAAATTCTTTATTTTCAACGCTTCCTAATTTTGCGACAAGAAATCCTAATCCTTCTTTTTCCAATTTTTCTGCTACATTATCAACGGCAGAATTATTGTTTGAGACAACGAGAACACTTTTCTTTGCCAATAAAAGATTGGCTATAATATTCAGTATTGTTTGAGTTTTTCCGGTTCCTGGAGGACCTTGTATAACGCTTACCTGATTGGTTAATGCATTTTCTACAGCTTTCTTTTGGCTGGCATTGCAACCAAAAGGATAATATATAGTTTTAGGTATTCTATAAGTTGCTAGTTTTGTTTTATCACCCAAATACTGTGCTAAGGGAACATTATCTCTCTTAACATCGATGATTCCATACTGGAGAGAGAGAATATTATCACCTTCTTCAGTCATCAAACCTGTTTCAGTGGCTAGTTTCTTCAGGTATTCCCAAGTTGTTCCACCGTTTTTATCGATAGGTGTACGAGTTACATACACCTCGTCACCATCCAGATTCTCTGTAAATCCATTGTTATATACGACATGGTAGAAAATATGTCTCCCATCATCAAACCTGAGAAGTTCTGAAACATTGTTGATGTGTTTGTTCTTTATATAAAGACCCTTTTCTATTAAATTAACACCGATAGGATTGGTAAAATATAATAGTCTTGATTTGTTATAATTGAAAATCCGCTGCGATGTAGAAAATTTAACAGCCCATAAACCATTGTTGTTTTCACTTATATGAACGACTTGTTCGGTGACAAACATTCGTTTATCACCTTTCTTTTCCAAGTCGATTATCATATATTTCCGTGGATTCATTATCTATTCTTAATTAAAGAATCTACTTAAATACTCTTCTTGTTTCTCATCAAGTTCTTTAAATTGTGTATGGCGGTTGATACCTATGCTTTCGAGAGTATCTAGAGACAGTTCATTACCGTCATACATACTATATGTAGGAATAAGCTTATAACAATCATTATCTGCGATGAAAGGTGTTATCCAGCAAGAACTATCCTGTCGAACGCAACTTGTGTCTACAACCTCAAGACGGTAACGAACCTGATAATGACCTTTACCAATCAGATAGAGATAACATATATCTCCAACGTTGAGATTCTTATTTCGAGCCTTTTTCCAATAAGCGCATCCTAATTCTTGAATGCTCTTTACATGGTCAATCATGCTTTCTTTTCCTTTTAATAGGAATACTCGTATAGGTCTCATATTCAACTTATTTTATCAGTTCATTTGATTTAAGATAGTCTACAAAAGAATTAAGTATGCTATTATAGCGAGCCTCTATATCTGACTCCTTGAAATCTGTGTTTGAAGCTGCAAGATTAGTTAGTTCTCGTATCTTTGTTCCAGCTTTAGGACCTCTAGGCGTTTCATATCCATTATAATATTTCTTCTTATCTTCAAAACGGTAGTCTGATGCTCTAATGTTTATACGTTTTTCTAAGATGGCTTTGTTGCCAAGAGACTCAACAATTTCTTTACTTGTTAAACTATGTTCTTTTTCAAATCTATTTCTTGCATAGATGTGCTCAATCTCAATAACAGTTTCAAGTGACATTAATTCTTGATCATCAGAATTATAAGCCCACCATGTTATCATCGACTTAGTTAAAGGACGTCCATTAAAGAATTTGTAGTTATTGAAGATGTTTTTAAATTGTTGAATATCGAATTTATAATCCGCAAATGCCACATCTTTACCTTTGATGATGTTTACCATTTCAGCAAAGATCGGAGTACGTAAAGAGTTTAGACCAGGGTTTGTCAATGCATAAGCCCATACAAATGCAGTTGTTTTACACAAGAAAGTGTAAAATTTATCATCTTCTAAACTGCCGTCTTCATCCTTATAGTGCATAAAATAAACGGATGTGAAATATGTCCACATACTGTTAGGAGCATAATTCAGAACAAATAATCTACGCAATACTTTATCTGAAAATCTCTCCTTATTTTGATTGGAAACATCATTCCAAAATGAGGCCAATAATTTAAGATTTTCAAATGTGGCCGTTGATTGCAGAAGTTTATAACCATCTCGTTCATAAAATTTACGCAAAGCTTCTGTTGTTGAACTCTTGATTTCTTTTAGTGCTCTTTCATAGTACATGTAACGGCTAAAGAGTTCATCCATTGGGGTTCCATATATAGGATGGAAAATTTTCTCTGCAAGTTCTTCTAATTCTTTCCATTGAGTTATAAACTCATCCTTTTTACCCAGTTTACTATAAAACTTATAGAACTGAGCTTTGAATATATCAGCATCGGAAAGTGGTTTACCCCTGTCATTCAATGTAGAGAATATTCTGAGTGCAGTGTCTTGAGATTCTGCCTCAATAGGAAGTAGAATACAATTGTTTAATATACGTATCGGAAGATATGGAAAATAACTAGGATATTGTTTCAAGAACTTATCTATTTCTTTTTGGAAGAAACGATAGTTATCTGCATACTTACTTTTCTGTTCAGAAGTTACCATTCCAGATTTAAGGATGGAAAGAAATTCATCTTTATCCTTATCAGTAGCAACTTGTGAATCAATTTTAAGAATATTCATATCTGGACTTCCGAACTCATCGGTCTTCCAAATACATTTGGCTATATTTTCACGAGTCTTGACGGAGTTTGCATCCTTCATATTGTCAAACATGCTGTAAAATGCACGCAAAAGTAGCATCAAAGTAGTTAATCTTTGTTGACCGTCGATTACTTCAAGTTTGCCATTGTCGTTGCGGAATGTAACAATAGGTCCTAGAAAATATTCATCTTTACTACCATCAAACTTTTCGTAATCATCATCAGGAAAAGCAAATGCAAAAATATCATCCCACAGTGTTTGACATTCCTTATCTTCCCAAGCATAAGGGCGTTGATAATCTGGTATTAGAAAATCAGCTTTATTATTTTGAAAAAGATCCTTTACGGATTTTTGGTCTACATTTAACTTTGACATAACTTTAGTTCTTAATTGTTATATGGTAGTTTAATTTTGGAGAGATTATAAATCGGAAAGGTTGTAAACACATTTCTATCTTCATCTTCCATTTGAGTCACTATGTATTCTGCAATATCCTTATTATCCAAGAGAATATATGCCGCTGCCTTAATCATTAAGTCATCAGACTGAGTCAACCTCAATAGAGAACTTTTTTCTTCATCAGTCAATGGTCGCATTCTTTTCTTGATTTGCAACTCATTTATATGATGTATGTTTACTAATGTTGAATCCTCATTGACTCCCATAAGCCACTGAGAAAATGATAGTGAAACATTTAATACATGTTCTCTTTTAGAATTCAGTGATTTCATTAATAACTCGTCAGATGCTTTAATCATCTCCAGTAAATCAAGATTTGCTTGTAACAACACTCTTTTATCTATTGATGTGTATTTCTCATACGAATTAATTATCTTTTCGTATGGGATATTATCGAACATAACATATCCCTTTTGTTCAAGCCATGAAAATGGTGGAACCTGAAATGGAAGCTCGCCATTTCCGCTTGTTACCTTTATGTTCGAACTCTCAAAGAAATCATCTATGTAATACTTTCCATTGTCATCACAATGGCTACTTAATAGTAAGCATATGTTTGCTATATTCAACCTAAATACGCCATTGGGGTTGTTCAAACTGATCGATTGATGTTCTATCAATGTTGAATATAGATTTTTTATTGATATATTATCATCTTCATCAAACTCATTATAATCAATTGGGGTAATGACATTAAGAAACTCCATTACCTGAGCATGTTTCTTGAAATCTTCTAATTTATTTTCAATATGAGATAGAATGGGAGCATCTACAGAAGATTTTAAATCAAATGAATGCTCACCAAATTTAATGTGTTTCTCTTTAAGAATCTGCAAATATGTAGTATATGCGATAATGTATTGTTCAGTTGTTTTGGCAATAATATCGATATTTACATTGTTTTCTTTAATCAACGGATCATTATTTATTTTCAGTGATAATATACCAGGTATTTCGTATGTTGTAAATTGTTTTGAGATACTATGGTTATATGATTCACTAACAACAACATCACTGATTTTTACAGTTTCTTCTTTTGATGATCTTATCTCAGGAAAGTAAATCGTCATTCGGCCATTACCCAAAGGAATTTCTGCACCTTCTTTAGTTTTGACATAGATAAATGATTTAAAGCCTTCAAAAATATCTTTTGCAAAATTCTCCTTCTTTCCTTGTAAAGAAAAGCCCCATTGGTATTCTTGTGCATTTTGGATATCTTCAATCTTTAATTCATTCTTATTGGCAAAACTTTTCTGCTTAATGCAATCTTCCATAAAACCTGCCAATTGTATGGAGACAATAGATTTATTATCATCCAAATAATCAAAGGAATATGTTTTTGTTTTCTGTCCTTCTTTTAAAACTGATAATTCACTCCTAATTTCTATGGGAGCCATCATTTTATAAAAGATTCTCGATGCCCCATCTTCCTTAACCTCTACTACAAAAAAGACAAATCCTTCGCTACGAGAATTTTTCAAGAAAACAGTTTCCACAGGAAAACTTTCCTTTTCTTCAAAATCGTTAACCTGCTTTCCTTTAATTTGAATACGTAAACTTCCGACATAGTTTGCTCTAATATCCTTCTTATGTTTGTAGATATTCAAAAAACCATCCCAATCAGGAGATTTGTCATTCTCCTGAATTTGGGGTGAAATGAGTTCGCAGGTATTGAAATATCGTCTAACAGCACCTGTAGCAAGTTCTTCTATGTCTTTTTTACTCAACATTAATATTGACTAAGTTATATTAATTAAGTTTATTTACAATTTCCTTATCTGCGGGCAACCACTCAACACTATCAAGTAATTCAGCGGTCAGCCATCGGGCCGATTTATGTTCTCTAAGCTCTATTTCTCCAGCCTTAATACCACATAGATAGCAATGCATTGTCAGATGGAATGATGGATAGTCATATTCCGTAGTGCAGAGAAACTTGTCGATGGTTATATCTATGCTCAATTCCTCTTGGATTTCACGTTTGAGAGCAACTTCTGGACTTTCGCCGGGCTCAATCTTTCCACCAGGGAACTCCCACATCCCTTCAAATTCTCCATATCCACGCTGAGTGGCAAAGTATGTTCCATCTCGATGTATAATCGCTGCAACGACTTCTATAACTTTCATTATATTTCCTTTATACCAATACTTTTAAAATATTCATATGTACTATCATAAAACTCCGGCAATCGTGTAGCATCTTCAGGAAAGCCTTCAGAATTGAGTCTTGAATTACCATTAGGCACGCATATTATAATACCTTGTCTAGCCCTTGTTAATAGAACTCGGTAAGCATTAAGCATATATTTCTGATTATTCAAATTTTTCTCAGGGATCCATCTGGTTTTTCCATTGAATTTGAAAAAATCCCATTTATGATTGTTGTATCGCATATCTGCATCCCATAAAATACAAGCAAAGTCTAACTCTAAACCTTGGACCTGAATTTCTGTTGCTGCTTCTTCTAAATAGTTAGATGAACGAATATCGGTCTTATCCTCAAGAAACCAGTGAACCGCATTTTCATCTCCTTGAGCAATAACATTTACGGCCTGAGGCTTAAAACGAACAGCGACTTTTGAGACTAATATTCCAGTTTGTTGTGTACCTCGCGCATTCTTTCTAAGCCACATTCTTGCGGTTTCAATATTTCTTGTTAAGAAAATAGGATATCCTTTTTGTTGAATATCTTTATATAATGAGATAGCATCTACGTTGAAACTTAGCAACGAATGTATAAAATTTGATAATGACTCAGCTCTAAAAGAGCGCATACTAACACTAAGATGTAAATTGTCTGAATATGTAACTTTGGTGTTATTTTCTAATAATTCATTAACCTTACCTTCTGCATATTCCGGTTCAGTGAGTTTATTTGATATATATATATTCCAATGTTTAAATTGTGTATTTAAAGCATTGATCCATTCTGATATACCTGCTTCTCCAGTGTTGATTTCTTGGCCACCACCGACCAGGCATATAATTACGGCCCAATCTTCTCTCTGATCTAATGACCATATCAAAAAAGCGGCTTCTGACATAGGAAAATTGGGTACTTTAAGCTTATTGCCATATGTTCCTCCACGTTTAAGATAAAGTGCTATGCGTTCATGTGTCCATGTTCGTTGTGCTTCATCGAATATGGCAATATGTTCAACTTCGCCATATCCAGATTCTTTATATTTAACGGCTTTTTGTGGATCAATTTCTAGAATTCCGTTTTCAACAGGATTCTTGATTTTTGCAAGCATGTTATCCCTATAACGGTGAATTATTTGAATAAATTCTGAAACCTCTCTTCGTGAATCCGAAAGATTCTTTCGTTCTCCTTTAAGTCTACATTTTTTTTGATTATCTTGAGCTAAAGCTTCTGTCAAAACGGCTACAAGAGGACCGTTTCCTGAAAGATATACAGCACCATTATCTTTATCCTTTTCTCCTTCTTTATATGTCTGCTTAATCGCAACATCAAGTCCAACTAATGTTTTTCCTGCACCAGGAACACCTGTAACAAAACAAATACTCTTTCTTTTGTTATTTTTGCTTTCTTCAATTACCTTTAAAAGATAATTTATTGTGGTATCTGTAGATGCTTTATCAGCCTCATGTTTCGTAATATCTTCAACTGAATGATTTTCGTACAATGTACGTGCTGCTTCTACAATAGTAGGGGTTGGAACATATGGGCTTATAATCCAATTTTGTCCCCATTGTTTGTGTTCAAATTCACACTGCATAGACTCCAAAATCCGTTCTATTACAGTTTTTAATGTTGTTTCTGATGCAATAATAGGATTTGCAATCCCATCATTGTAGACAGATGGCTGAATATTTGCAATCTTTTTATTGTATTTTGTAGGAATTAATATCGGAGCAATAGGTTTGTTGCCACTATATAGATGAAAGTTTTTTAAATCTAAGGCATAGTCAAGAACTTGTTCTACATCGTTTTGTAATGCTTCACTTTTACCAACCTTAAACTCAAGGCAAAACACTATGCCTTTTAATAGGAGTACTACATCTATTCGTTTGCCAAGACGAGGTATTGCATATTCGAATATAATATGCGCATCTTCATCCTTCCATGTTTCTAAAACACTTTTCAGTATACGAATTTCTTCCTCCCACGATTCGTTTGTAGTAGTTAAGCTAGAACCATGATAAGATGATATCAATTCACCTAAAATCTCTGTATTTTTAGTCTGTAAAAAATCATAGATTGCTGAATGATATAAGCACCTCGTAGATTTAAGGACTGAATTTTCAATCATAGTCATGGGTATTAATTACTTTTAATCAATTCTTTAGGATCAACATTCAGTATTTTAGCAATCTCGAATAATACTTCAAGGCTAGGTTGACGACGATTACAAACATATGAGTTTACCATACAGAAACTCTTACCTAACTTTTCTGCAAGCCAAGTTTGTTTGATGCCTCGTTCCTCAAGTACTTCTTTTATGCGATTCATGTGCGTGTATTTACTATTATTAAGCAAAGATATATAATATTATGCAATAAAAAGATATAACAAGAAGAAAATTAGATGAATCACATAAAAAAAGCAGTTATTTCCATTTTGGAAACAACCACCCAGAAATGCTTACTTATTATCAAATAGCAGCGGTAATCCCTAAAATGGCATATGTCCGAACCTTACAAATATTTTTTGTAAGTGTCGGACAAATGCTTAATCAAAGGTATATGTTTAGAAATAACAGTCTGACTCAATTAGAAAAATTCTAATACCCTCGGACAAATGGTCTAAGTATCTACTTTGATTCTTCCATCAATTTCGGAATAACAATTACCAACCCTATACTCACAAAGGCTATTCCTATGCTCCACCAGAAAATCTTCCAGAGCAAGTTTGAGTTTAGCAAATGAATATTGGCTGCTATGGTGCAGATGAAAAAACAGAAGAGGGTGACAAGGCAAATGACTGAAATGTAGAATACGCGTGTCGGCACTCTGATTCTATCTTCATCTTTATGTTCCTTCATTCTGGCTTCGAATTTGGAGTACTGAACATCAAGTTCATTGCTGAGTTTACTGATTAAGCCATTCCCTAAATTCTCTGTTTGCTTCAAGGTTGTACTGGCTATTTTGTACTCGTAATGTTGCACGGCATTTACCAGTTGCTCAAGACCTGTACGCATATCATGGATATTGTCGTTCAGCTTCATGAGTTCTTCGGCATTAACCTTCAGAAGTTTGTTCTCTTCTTCATAACGCTCTCGATATTCTTGATTGGTACGTGCTTCGGCACTCTCAATCTCTGCCGAAAAATCAAATTTCTTCTTCATAGGCTACCGTCTGAATCCAGTTTTAGGTTTCTTTCCCAATGAGCGACTGGCAGCAAGTGCGCATTTGCGTGCCCACTTCAAGTCGTCATCGTCTTTATCTCTCCATGGCAGGTCGCTTTGTGAACCTCCACCGCCACTGCCAACATTTACATCCTGAGCTGCAAGCAAGCCGACAAAAATAGAAACAGCCATATCGGTAAGTTCCTGGGCATTGCTGATAAAACGGTAGTCGAATTCATCGTCAAACATCGTAAGTACTTTTTCGGGGATATAGAATCCATGTTCATGTCCATTAGTGGTGAGGCGATAAGGAACTGTTCCATGTTCATATTGAGTGTATCCCACACAGGGTCTTGTTATAGACTTAGACTCACGCATTTTTTGTGGGTGATTGTTTTCGGGATGTTCTTTCATCCAGGTCTGATAGAGTTTTGATGCCATCAGATTTCTACCTACACCCAATTCGGATGCCTTGTATCTGGCATTTCCTTTTTGAAGGATATAACCACGGAGAATGTTTTTACTATCTCTGCGTTCAAGGACAGAATATCCCTTTCGGATGAGAACTGCTTTGTAATCCATCCACGACCATGAGGACATGCCTCGGATAATCTCCATGCAGTCATTGTTCACTTGATGAATGTTGTTGTTCCTTACCTGTGCTGCCGTTATCCAGCCTCTGCGCAAGGCTACTAGTTCGGCTGCACGCTGTGCCCTAAGGTGGATATGGTGATCGTTGTTTATATTGCCATCTTCATCCACTCGACATACAGCGCCATGTAGATGTGGTACTCCTCCATTGGATTCTGTATGCAGCCACAATGTATGTTTACTATTCATCAGGTGTGTTTGATTGGAGATGATTTTGCCGTTCTTATCCTGAATCTTTTGCTTGTCAAACTCGGCAAGAAACTCAAGCCAAAGGTCTTTCCAATCGGCAGGATTGAAATACTTGGTATGTTCGGGTGATGGACTTAGCTCTATGCGGATGACCGAATTCTTCATGTTCTTGTACGCTGAGAGTGTAAATAACATGGAGTTCCAGATTCCCATAGCATCAAGATGAGAGGGAAGCAGATTGTCCATAATACGATGTATCTTTTCGGGATGCTTTTTGTTGTGCGATTCACCGGTGATGTAACGGATTCCGTTTATCCCATGCGATATTGCTTTGGCCTTTGCTATCATAAGTCATCGGTTTGGTTGTTAGACGGAATGTTGTTCGGGACTCTCACGCTTTCGAGGAACTGGCAAACAGCCTCGGCTACATCTCCCAGTTTTTGAAGCCAGCCAACCATAAATGGTATTCGGTTGAACATCTCCAATCGTTGTTTATTATTCATGCCGTGCAAAGCTGATACGTAATTCACCAAGTCAGCACGACAATTATCCAGGTTCTGTAAGAGGAGAGATTCTTCTTTGGTGAGTCTGGCTTTTGGCTTATAGTTATAGGCTCTGGCTAGAAGATAATCACTGACGGTCATGCCGCATTGATTGGCAAGCGCATGGATTTCCTCTTTCTGTTGCGGTGTTACTTTGGCTCCAACGAATACGTTTCTCTTCGTAATGGGAGTGGGGTTCGTTTGATTTATCTTATTCTTCATATGGATGTCTTTTTATAAATGAAAAGGGTGCGAGCTTGCGAGTAGCATACCAGCTGTGTAACAGAGCTGGCGAGAGGGCCAAAGTGGAATCTCAACGTAAGTGAGGTTATACCTTGGCATATCTCGCAACAGATACCTGTTGTATTCTGCTAAGCAATCTATAGGATTTAGTAAAATGTAGAGTTTTACTTTATTCCTATATATATGCCCCCGAAATAAAGTAAAGTTGAATCAATAATGAAAGTCAGGCATGAAATGGTAGCCGTTTTTCTCCTTAACCACCATCCGCTTGTTGGTGAGAAATTTCAGAACATCTACCGATTTATTGTAACTGAGTTTGTACCCTGCACTGGCATAACCATTTTGCAATGCTTCACGCACTTGCTCATAACCGCTAATATCTCCATTGGCAAATGTTAGTTCAAGAGCTTTGCGGTGTACTGTTTCAGAAATGTCTTTATAGGGATCAAACGGTTCCTTTTTAGGTCGACCAACTTTCTTCTCTTTTGGTGCGTAGGATTCCACCAATTCAGGCAATGCCTCTTCATTGATGCGAAAGGCGAATGGCTCAAACTCCTTGTCACGAATGTGTACAGCCTCGACTATGCTTATTGACTTATCCTCCTTGTTTACCTCAACCTGCATGATGCTCTCGGCCTTGTTGTTTAACTCCGTTCCGATGTGACCACGGGCATGCTCGTCATTCTTGTTTTGGTGAAGAATGGTGTGAATATGGATCTGAAGGTCCTCAGTCCATTGCATCAGTTTAGAGATTATTTTGGTTGCCTCGCTTGGAGAATTAATGTCATAGACGAAATCACGGATACCATCTATTATAACAAGACCAATATTCGGAATTGTATTCAAAGCATACTCCACAATATCCAATCGTTCCTCTGGAGTATATTTGCGGAGTGCCAATATCTTCAGGTTTTCGGGTTCCATGTCTATCGGCAAATTAGCCAAGCGGACAATTCGCTTTAGTACATTCTGGCAATGGTGGCGTCCCTGCTCGGTGTCAATGTAAAGGATGTTTCGTTTGTCCGATGGAAAATCAGCATTGTAACGGAGCACTTCGTCGTTCGATAAGGCAGAAGCAACTATGGCAGAGACATTGAATGTCTTTTTACTCTTTGCCTTACCGATGGATGCACTGAAATTGCCGAGTGTCCCGATAACAGCATCCCCAACTCTCAAGACTTCGGGCGAACAGGTGTACTGATCGACCATGTGAATAGTGGATTCCTCAATGCAGGCTGCCAACTCATCGGGCAGCATCTTACGGATGTTTTCTTTGTATTCCATAATGCTACCACTTTAAGGGTTTTGCCTTGCGACGGAACGATGCCGAAAGTTTCTCATTCTCTTCCTCGGCTGTCAAGGGAACCGGATTCTTGCGAGAAAGTTCCAGCCATTTGTCGAGTTCATCCCGATAGATCAAAAGATGCTTGCCTTGCTTGATAGCAGGAAGACCATCATTCTTTACCTTGTAATAGAAGGTTGACAGAGGCATTTTAAGGTATTCACACGCTTCCTGTACGCTCATGAGTACATGCGTGTTCTCCTTTACCTCATTACGATTTTTGATGTTCTCTTTAATCGTCGTTTCCAGACTTGCGATTTTCTCGCACAACTCACCTACAACTGTTGGTAGGTCGTTAAATGTAAATTCTTTTGTTACCATGTTTTTTAACTTTGAGGTTTAACATGGTGCAAATGAATATAATGAATAATCGCAGAAATAGTGCAGACTGGAATAATAATCTTGCTGAACAAGTAAATTATTACTAAGCAGCTATAGTCTTCTTCATTGAGTTGAATTTGTAGTCACCCTTGGCTGGTCTATCTATTGGTATTGATGCCGGAATAACATCACGGAGATTCCTTTCAAGATACTCAACAGTTGCATCACGAAGTTCAAATGGAAATGAAGCCTTAATAAAAATGGCACGTTCTCTATTTGGAATTCCTAATCTTTCGCCAATGTTCCATGCCAAATGGCGTAAATCGGGCGACCTTAATGGATTGTTTAAATCAGAGCGAATACTTTTATAAGAACTTGTATGACCTATTGCCATACAGTTGATGTTCTCCAATAAAATCAAAACATCCTCTTTCTTTAGATATGGTGCTACTGTGTAGGTAACATACTCACGTACAGCCTCCATGATGAGTACTTTGCGTTTAATGTTTTCCTTTTCGATGTTCTCCTGTAGCATCGCATACTTATCAAGGTAGGAATAGCTAGTATCTTTTGAGGTATCATTTCTAGTGTCATTTTTGGTGTCATTCAGGATTTCTTGTCCACCTTTCAAGGTTTCTTGTCCACTTTTCTTGTCCACTTTCGGGATTTCTTGTCCACCAACTTCATTCTCTTGAGTATCATTATTTGCTTTTTGGGGTTCACTTTGGGGTTCTTTTTGGGGTTCATTTTGGGGTTCATTTATTGTAGAGGAAACAGAGATGAATTCTTTTTGCACACCCAACAACAAAAGATTAGAGTTCTCCATCATAATATGGTAGAAAAATCTTTTTGTACAAGCAAAAGAAACTGTTATTACAACAAAACCTAGTATTATAGGTGTTGGAAAATCCAGTGTAAGCTGCCCCCTAAAACCAAGCGATTCTGCCCCCTTAAAACATTCAACAATGCCCCCTTAAAAAGTCTTGACCGATGGGGTTATTATTATTTTAGTTTATTTCCCTCTGTATGCAGCCATTTTACGGACACTTTCTCCTGTCAGCTCAATCCGGTGCGCCGTATGTATAATACGATCCATAATGGCATCTGCTACTGTAGGGTCTCCGATTGCATCATACCAATTGTCCGTTGGCAGTTGCGAGGTGATGATGATGGACTTGCGCCCATGTCGGTCCTCTATTATATCGAGCAGGATGGGTCGTTCCTTGGCATCAAGGTTCACAAGGAAGAGG
>NZ_OBMS01000035.1:0-31384 GCF_900217715.1 Bacteroides sp. AR29 | reverse complement strand
GAAAGATACTATGTTTGTAGACGTTCAAAATAATCGCTCGTCGGGACGGGTGGTCCCGCCCCTTGCCGCTGGGCGCTCCCCGACCGATGATTAAATAAGAATAGGCGTAATAATAGAATTATTAACTTTGTAAATGAGAGTTTATCAATGAATTAATAATCCAAACTATTACACCTATGGTACAAAGTAAAGGAATAAATTTTAATGGTCAAAATATCTATATAGGTATTGATGTGCATCTGAAGAGTTGGAGTGTAACTATAATAACAGAATCGGGTTATAAAAGAACTCACTCACAAAAACCTTCAGCCAAAGAGCTCTTTGAACATTTGAAGAAACATTATCCCAATGGCAAATATCAAGCTGTATATGAAAGCGGCTTTAGTGGGTATTCCACTTACTATGCTTTGAAGGAGTACGGAATAAAGTGCATGATAATTCATGCTGCGGATGTTCCTACGTCTCAATATGAGAATGTGATGAAGACAGATGCCATAGATTCAGAAAAATTGGCTAAATCTTTAAAAGGAGGGTTATTGAGAGGAATATACGTCAGGGACAAAGAAGAATTGGATGACCGTAGTCTTATCAGATTACCTAAAACTTTACAGAAGCAACTTGGAGGATATAAATCACGTGTGAAGCATTTACTTTACAATAATGGGATTTCCTATCCTGATTGTTTTGAGAACAGCCGTTCTCATTGGTCCAATCGTTTTATATATTGGTTGGAAAATGAAGTGAGATTATTGTCGTCCACCAGACTTTCTTTGGATTTGTTGATAGACCAGGTTAAGCTGTTCAGAAAAAATCTACTGAAAGCTACCCGGATGGTTCGTGATTTATCAAAGAAACCGCAATATTCTCGACAATATGAGAACTTGATCTCCATTCCTGGTATAGGCCTTGTGACAGCCATGTGTCTTCTTACGGAAATTGGAGATGTGTCAAGGTTTCACAATCAAAGAGAATTTGCGTCTTTTCTTGGTCTGATTCCGTCTTGCCATAGCAGTGGTGAAAATATTTACAATATGGAAAAGACTTTCAGAGGCAATAAACACCTTGGTCCTTTGGTTATAGAAAGTGCATGGGTCTCTATACGGCATGACAGAGCTATGTCAATGGCTTATGGAGCATATTGCAAACGGATGAAAGGGCAAGAAGCCATCATCAGGATAGCAAGAAAAATGTCAAATAGGATTTTGAGCGTACTCAAATCCGGTAAGAAATACCAATATGACAAGGTGCGATAAAAATAGAACCCTATTGGAACAAGATAATTAAAACGACTCCTACAATCTCCATGATGAGTATTGCGCTTCATCTAAAGAAAGATTGTTGCGTTTATCCTATAGCCTGAAGTAGTAACTTGTTGCTTGGTACAAGACACCAAGTCAACTTATCGAAGTTTGTCTGATAGGGATTTTATTTTAGAGTATAACAGCATAAGAAATTAGGACTTGTGCGCTGTTGAGGATAAGGATATTTACCCTTATCTAAAGGGGGTATTGTTTCTCCTTTTGGGAAAAAATCATGTAACAAATTGATTTATAAAGTTAATAACAAATAAAAAAGTATTCAGTTATTTGGAATACAACATAGAAGGAGAATGACATCCTCACGTAACCAACGCATAAAACGTTTGGACCAGTGGGCGCTTTTTCCAGCAAAACATTTTGGAAAGACTATGCCGTTATTGTAAAGCAAGTGCTTAACCCTGGACTTATAGCCTCCAAGTTGTGTCTGTAAGGTTTTCCGTAACCGTACCACACCACGGGCATCAAGATTCTCCCTGCGATGTACATAAATACCTTTCAATGTTCCGGTTTTTAATGCTTTAGCTAATTTATCAGAGTCCATAGAATCAGATTTCATCACACTTTCATATTGGGTAGTGGGAACATCTGCCGCATGAATGACCATACAGTCAATACCATACTCCTTCAAAGCGTAATAAGTGGAAAAGCCAGTGAAACCGGATTCGTAGACAGCCAGATATTTACCACCGGGGTAATGTTTCCTCAAATGTTCAAAGAGCTCACGGGCTGAAGAGTTCTGACTATGTGTCTTCTTGTAGCCCGACTGGGTGATTGTAGTCACACTCCAATTCTTCAGATGAACGTCAATACCTATGTAGATATTTTGACCTTCAAAATTTATTTTCTTTCTTTGTTGCATAGGTGTAATAATTTTAATTACTAAGTTTTTTCCGTCCTAATTACAAATTTAGTATTTCAATTATTACGCCTATATCTTTGTTATAAAAAATCATCGGTCGGGGAGCGCCCAGCGGCAAGGGGGTGCACCAGCACTCCCGACGAGTGAAAGACATCAGCCAATACAAACATAGTAACTTTTTGTTGGCAAAGTAACGGAAAAGTGGATGGCTTTACAATGTGTACTTTATCGGATGCTTACCAAGTATCTATTTACTGCTTTCTTTTGTATTATCTAAAACAATAGGTTCGTCATTATTTTCTTTCACTTTTTTAGCTATATATTCTTTAGGAAGCATCCCAAAATATTCTGTGAAACATTTTGTAAAGTAACTGTGATTACTAAATCCAACTAACCAAGATATTTCATTAATCTTGCAATTTTGTTGGTTTAATAGTTCTGCAGCTCTTCTTAATCTTATAGTTTTTATATAATTATTGGGAGTCATCCCTGTAATGTCTTTTACTTTTTTATACAGTGCACTTCTGCTCATATGTATTTCATATGCTATATCATCTACTGTGAAATCACATTTAGATATATACTGCAATACAAGATCACTAAACCGCTGCATGAATTGTTCGTCATTATTATCATTGAAATTCGGCAGAAGAATATATGGGTGTTTGTTGAAAGATTCCCATAAAATATTCCTTTTATCTAGGATATTATAAATAATCATATTTAAGAACATTATATCAACGGGTTTATCTATTACCATTTCAGCTCCATTTTGAAAACATTGTGCTTTAATTTTCATGTTATTATTTGAAATAATAACTATAGGAATATAGGATAAATTATCGTTGTTCTTTAGATGTTTACATATATTTACACCGTCTATCTTAGGTAACATAACATCGCATATTATTATGTCTGGTTTAAATTCAGAAGATACCATCTGCAGAACTTCTTCTCCGTCACTAGCTGTTGCTATTGTGTAATATTTCGATAATAAACTAGATGCATATAGTTGAAAATCAATATTGTTATCTGCTATTAGTATTTTGATGCTATTTTTAGGTTTTGAATTAAAATTAAATTCATTGCTGTTCGTAATTACAGGCTTTATGTCATGACATATATTATCTGTGCTTTCCTTTTCGCATAAAGGAATTGTTATACTAAATGTGGTAAATTCATTCACTCTACTTTCTATATTCAAGTCCATATTCATATTGTGTAAAAGCAATTTTGATATAGTCAAACCAAGTCCAAATTTTGTTGTGTTTTCTCTACTTGTTTTATTATAGCACCAGAATGCATTAAATATTTTATCTATATCGCTTTCTGAAATACCTATACCGTTGTCATGAATAGCCATAATTACGTTATTTTTATCACTTTTAATTCTTACTTCTACAAAGTCTTTAGTGAACTTCACAGCATTTGAAAGTAGGTGATTAACAACTTTATTCCATGCATTTACATTTATATTCACCAAAGGATCATTATCCGTGATTTCGTCAATAAAGGAAATTTGGATGTTCGAAGATTGATATTTTTCTTTAAAGGCACTTACGATATCTTTTGTTAAACGAACAATTTGAGTTGAATATAGGTCCTCCGTATTTATGTTTGTTAAATCAATTATTTCATCAGTTAGGTTGAATAATTTTTCAGAATTGTTTTTTATAAGTGTAATATTTTTACGAATATTTTCTGGCAAACCGTTAATATTAGCAATTTCTTCAGCCGGATTTTTAATTAGCATTACTGGTGTTCGAATTTCTTGTACTATGTTAAAGAAGAAATCTAATTTGTTTTGAAAGTTAGTAACTTCCATTGTATGTTTATTGTTTTCTATTTTATTCTTCTTTTTGCTAACATTGTATTTAAGGAAATAAATGCAAAATCCAACTATAACAGTAAAACCTATAAATATATATAGTGATATTGCAGTAGCACTATTCCACCAATGTGCTTTTACGATAATATTCCAAGAGTTTGTTGGCCCCCAAACTCCGTCATTGTTTGAAGAACATACCCTAAATGTATATTTTCCACAGGGCAAGTTAGAAAATGTCACACTATTATTTTCCCAGTTTGTTTCAATCCAATTCTCATGGTATCCTTCTAGACAATATTTATATCTATTATTCACAGGTGACTGGTGGCTTAAACTGACAAATTCTATAGTGAGTGGTTTATGCCATTTATATAGTATAGTATAATCTTTATCTTCTTGTTTCTTTTCTGATGTATTAATAAAAATAGTTATCGGTTTTATTGTATTATTTTTTAAGCCATCAGGTGTAATTATTATAAATCCATTATTAGAACCAATATAAAGTTTTCCATCAGAAGTGGCAATTCCGGAATTAATGTTGAATAAATTAGTATTTAGACCATCATGCTTATTAAACACAGTGCATTTTTCGCTTGAAGGATTATAGCTGAGAAGTCCTTTGTTTGTACTAAGCCATAGGAGTTCGTTATAATTGATAATGTTATAAACCGAAAGATGTGCCATTTCAAAATTTGTGGATCTTTCTTTAGTAAGATAATTCCTCGCTATCTCATATTTTATTAAACCTTGTCCTGAAGTTCCAATGAAGAGGTTATCCTTGTACAGTGACATAGATATAATATTATTCGGAATCACCTCGCCGTTAGAACTTTTAGATACACAAGTTATTTTGCTAGATTTAGAATTATATTTTAGTAGTCCTTTACTTATCGAAGCAAACCAGATATTCCCTTCTGAATCACTGCATATAGAAATAATATCACTGTTAAATCCTAACTCCTTTTCCTTGGTAAATCCACCCTTCTCAGTCCATGACCATATCGCATTTTTAGTGCCTATCCAAATTGTTCCATAGGAATCTTCGTATATAGAATATATACTTTTATTGGTAGCATCATCTTTTTTTAAGAATGGTATATGTTCAACTTTTTTTGTTTTATGATTAACTTTATATAATCCTTTCGCATATGTGCCTATCCATAAATATTGCTCATTTGAATGGATTGCATGAATATTTAGATTTAATTCGTTTTTATCTACTATATATCGCTCACATTTATCAAGAATAGGATCATAAATAAACAATCCTCCGTCATCAGTGCCAATGAATATTTTTCCATTTTGATTTTCATGGAATTTACTTATGATTCTTCCTTTTTCTGATTGAGTTGTACAATATCTAATATGAAAGTTTGAGCTGTTAGGTGATGCATAATTTATACCTCCAAAATAGGTAGCTACCCATATTCCCCCTTCTTTATCTTTAAAAGTATCATAGACAAAATTATCAGATAAACCCTTGTCGTGGTATTTATTGAAAGATTTTATAGTAAATTCATTGGTTCTATAGTTAAATAGCGTCAATCCATGGTCCGAACCAATATATAGTATGTTCTTGTCTAACTCCTTTATCGTGTGTATTCTTCCTTGCAGAACAGGTGTTTTATCATTCATTAGATAGTTTCTAAAACGGGAATTTTCTATATCATAATGAAATACGCCAGAATCCCAGCCGCTAACCCAGATATTTCCTTCAGAATCTAAACACATAGTAAATGCATTTGATTCAGCTATGTTTTTTTCTTCATCTTTTATGAGAATCCTATCAAATGTATCATTACTAGAATTATATTTATATAAATAGTTACCAGCTGTTAGGCACCAAATATCGCCTTTAAGATCAGTTAATACTTTTGTTGAAAAATCTGAAGTAAGTCCAATATTTTGTGATTCTCTATAATTTCTGAGTTTTTTATTTTTAGGTGTATATTTGTAGATACCATTTCCTAGTGAAGTTGCCCATATATTACCTTTGTTATCCTCTGATATTGACCTTATTAATGTATTTTCAATGCCAAATCCATTTATCCGTTCAAAAGATTCTTTTTTCTTATCAAAAATATATAGCCCATTTTCTGTCCCTATCCATAGTTGATTATTTCTATCCTCATATATGCAGTATACACCGTTACTCTTAATAGTATTTACCTTATTAGTGTCCGTTCGCCATGTTTTAAATCTATAAATATCATATGTTATTAGGCCATCATTTGTTCCAAACCACATTTGCCCATTGATATCCTGAAAAATACAATATATGGTATTGGTATTCAAGCCAGATAAAACATTAATGTGTTCAAAATTAAAATTTGATTCTATACCTATTATTGGATTACAATACAGAGTAAATATTGCAAGTAAAATTCCAAATTTTATCAACCTAATTCTATTTTTCAATTTATTCATAGTGTTACTTAATGTTTTTCACTTATAGTGAACGATTATTCAACTAATAATATAGTTTCATTCACTACTGTCCAATAAAAATAGGCTAATCGGTCTTTGAAATCATTGAGACACAGTCTTTTAAGCAGTATTTTAGAATGAAGCGGATTTGAATTCGTAGCTTAGCGGTCAAATTGAAGACCGCTTATAAACCAAGATAAATACGTATTCGCTCAACTTACCGCTTTTCTGAACAGAACTCAGTTCAACAACTTCGTTCGCAAGTATGATGGTAATCGCTACGTGAAGCAATTCACTTGCTGGAATCAGCTACTTGCTATATGTTCGGACAACTGAACAATCGAGAGAGTCTTCGTGACCTAATTGTTGCTTTTGAAGTGCATCGAGCCAAGCAATATCATCTTGGTTTAGGACGCAATCCAATAGCTAAAGCTACTCCCGCATATGCTAATCAGAATCGTGACTACAGAATCTTTGAAGACTTCGCATTCTATATAATGAAGGAAGCTTGCGAAAAGCGTGCAACCAAAATCTTGGAAATTCCTGGAAAAAAGTATGCTTTTGATTCAACAACCATTCCGTTGTGTCTAGCCACATTTCCATGGGCGAAGTTTCGAAGAAAGAAAGGAAGCACAAAGTTCATGTCTTATATGACATTGAAGCACAAGTTCCTGCTTTCTATACTGTAACCACAGCATCGAAGCATGACTCTACAGCGATGTGTTCAATCCATTATGAACTAAATGCTTATTATATATTCGACAGGGCTTATGATTCCTTTAAAGAACTCTATAAGATACATCTTACAGACTCTTTCTTTGTTGTCAGAGCCAAGACGAATTTAAAGTATAAGACAGTCCAATGGAAGCGAAGAATGCCAAAGAATATAATGACAGATGCGGAAGTGAAACTGACCGGCTATCTCTCCGAGAAGAAATATCCTGAGTCATTCAGACTCGTCCGATATTACGATGAAGAAGATGACCGTGAGTTCACTTTCTTGACGAATACAACACATATTTCTGCATTGAATATTGCTAATCTCTATAAGAAAAGATGGTTGGTCGAGTATTCTTCAAATGGCTAAAGTAGCACCTTAAAATAAAGAGATTCTGGGGCACAACGGAAAACGCTGTCCGCATTCAAATCAGTGTGGCGATCATTACTTACTGTCTCGTGGCTATTGTCCAACACGATATGCAATTGAAACGTTCAACTTATGAGGTTTTGCAGATTCTAAGCATCTCTCTGACGGACAAAACTCACTTACGTGACTTGTTCAATAAGACTAATTTCAATGATGTCAAAGAACTCGATTGTCCCCTTTTTGAAGGACTATTTGATTAATTATTTAATTCGTCCATTTTTATTGGACACTAATGAGTTACATTATAACCATCTTTTATATAAAAAGCATTGTTGTTAGATTCTTCGGTCTGTTAATTGGCTATAGTAGCTTTAGAGAATAAAAAAAGAATTTTTATAGCCAATATATTTCTGATAACTCAAGTAAATTCTCTTTGGGATTATAATTATATACCTAATAAAAATATTGGCCATCTCTAAAAATATAAATAACAAAACTATCATATCAAAGAACTTATACAAAGTTTGGTGAATACTAAAAAAGTCTTGTATGCAAGAAATATCCACAAATGCAAAAATAGTCTATTTTTCGATTGTATGCATAATAAAAACGTATATTATTATACAATATGAGTATAAATAATATATAATTATTAAATGAGGGTTGTGAAATAATGTATTTTTGTCTCGAGATTTTTAAAATAAAACCTTATTATTAACTAAAAAACAAAAGTATGATGAAAACACTAAAACTTTCGTGGCTTTTTGTTACGTTCTGCATTCTTTTTTCGGGAACGACTTTTGCTCAGCAAATAAAAATACGAGGTATCGTATTAGATGAGCTAGACGAACCTGTTGTCGGAGCATCAGTGATTGCCACTCCTGCTTATGGTACAATTACGGATGTAAATGGTTCTTTTGAGTTGTCAGTGGAAAAAAGCATTAAAAGTTTGGAGATTTCTTACATTGGTTATCAAACACAAAAAGTAGCGGTAGCTACTAATTTAAAAATCAAATTAAAGCCTGACACCCAGCAACTGGATGAGGTCCTAGTTGTAGCTTATGGCACGACCAAGAAGTCTTCTTTTACAGGTTCTGCTTCAGTAGTAAGGTCGGATGAAATTAAAAAATTTCAGGGGACTGGTTTTACTGATGCCCTTCAAGGGCTAACGGCAGGTGTAAATGTTAGTCAAGATGCGAGTAATCCTGGTGCTGAAGCACGTATTTCTATTCGTGGTATCGCTAATATGGCTGGTAATACTACACCTCTGTACGTTGTAGACGGAGTACCCTACGATGGTTCATTAAATTCTATTAATACTAATGATATAGCCTCGCTTACTGTGCTTAAGGATGCTGCAGCAGCTTCTCTTTATGGATCTCGTGCAGCAAATGGTGTTGTTATTATAACAACTAAAACAGGTAAAGCAGGAAAGGTTAAAGTAAACTTTAATGCCTCCTGGGGTACTTCTGACAATGCAGTAGGATATGGAAAGAAAGCCGATCCAAAACAAACATTGCTTCTTTATTGGGAAGGTCTATACAATGATAAATATTATTTTGAGGGTGGCTGCTCTAAGCAAGAAGCTGGAGATTATGCATCTCAGTCTCTCTTGGGTAAAATATTTACTGCACAAGGGAAAGACCCAACAGGAAAGCCTATTTACGTTTCGCCTTTCAACCATATCGATGAGGATTGGGTACTTCATGATGGTAATGGTAATCCTTACATCAATCCTAATCTTACTTATGCTTGGAATGAAAATGACTGGGACTGGTATGGTGCATACTACAAGCGAAAACTCCGTCAAAATTATAGTATTGATATATCAGGTGCTACTGAAAATGGGAAAACAAATTACTTTATCTCTACAGGTTTTCTAGATGATAAAGGATATGGAGGCGGAGATTATTACAAACGATATTCCTTTTCTGCTAATGTTAACTCTGAGATAAATAAGTGGTTAGCTATGGGTGGTTCATTGCGCTATGCCTATAGCCGCCAGAGTTCAAGTGGTAGTACACGTGCATTGAATTATAATATGACTTTAGCTTCACCATATCTTCGTAATGCATCAAATACAGATTGGGTGCGCTCGGAAATGACAGGTGAAAGAGTTTTACAATATGGTGCATATACCAGTTTCTTTGGTGTTCATCCTTTGAGTAATAGAGGTGATTATTGGGATAATGACAACAATGATAATTTTAGTAATAATGATGCTTCTAATTTAAATGCTCGCTATTATGCTCAAATTTCTCTTCCTTATAATATTAAGTTTAAGACTACATTAAATCTTGACGATAATACCTCTCGCTCATACACTTATGATTCTGCGATATGGGGAAGTGGGCAATCCGAACCTTGGGGAAATACTATACGTCCATCAGGAGGTAGTGCTTCACGCTCTAATTTTCATTCAATGTCTGTTACAAATTCAAATATTCTTTCTTGGAATCAAAGCTTTGATAAGCATAACATAAGTTTTCTGGTCGGTCAGGAAGCGTATTATCAACGTACTGAGTATACAGCAGGTGGCGGTAGCGGTATTTATCAAATGAATCAGTTCCAAGTAGATTCAGCCACCAAGGATTATTGGTCTAGTTCATTCAGTGATAGATATGCATTGCTGTCATATATCAGTAAGCTTGACTATAATTATGATGATAAATATTATTTATCAGGATCATTCCGTCGTGATGGTTCATCATGTTTCGCTCCAGAATCTCGTTGGGGTAATTTCTGGTCAACCGGAGCTTCTTGGAGAATCTCTAATGAAAAGTTTATGGAAGATTTTGATTGGATTGACAATCTGGTGATTAGAGGCTCTTATGGTACTTCTGGAAATGACCGCTTGATTCCGCGTCAGTCTAATGGAAAAGGAGGTAGCAGAATCCTCTATGCTTACCAAGGTACATATGAGTCTAATAATCTGTATAATATTTCAGGACTTAAGCCGGCTTCTTTAGCTACACCTAAATTACATTGGGAGAAAAATGAACAGTGGAATATTGGCGTTGATTTTGCATTGTTTAGCTGGTTGAATGGTACATTGGAATATTACACACGATCATCTGATGGTCTTCTTTACTATCAAGAACTTCCTTTATCTGCGCAAGTTGGTAATGTTACGGGTATTAATACTAATGTTGGAGATATAAGAAATAGTGGTTTTGAGGCTACACTTGGTTTTCAATTGTTTAATCAAAATAAATTCCAATGGCGTATAGATGTTAATATGTCAACTTTAAAAAATGAAGTTACTAAGCTTCCAACAGAAATTGGTTTTTGGTCAAATGTTGTTGCTTGGTACAAGCTTGAAGAGGGAGGATCATTATATGATTTTTGGGCACCGAGATTTGCTGGTGTTGATCCAGAAAGCGGTTATGCTACCTATTATAAAAAGGATGGTTCAGTCGTAAATAAAACAGCAGCTCTAACTAAAGATGATTATGAGTTCGTTGGCTCTGCACTACCTAAAGTTTATGGTTCGCTAACTAATTCATTTAACTTCTACGGTTTTGATGCTTCCTTTATGCTTTATTATTCCTTAGGTGGACATATGTATTGCTATAATAAATCAGAACTTGCATCTTATAGTCGTGTAGGCGTTTCTCCTGTTTTGGATTTAGTTAAAGATCGCTGGAGTGGTCCTGGTGACTCAAGCGCTAAAACACCCATTAACTTTATGACAAATCGTTCGATATCAGCTATAGGTTATAGTGATTATTACATTATAAATAATGACTACCTCCGACTTAGAAATGTAACAATAGGCTATACATTGCCTAAATATATAACCAAGAAGATAGGTCTTGAAAATGCACGCATATATTTTTCAGGAGATAATCTCTTGACATTCGGTAAAGCAACCAAATATTATACGGATCCTGAAACTGGTATCTCCGGTAATACATATAATGGAAATTCAGATACAGAAGGATACGGTGGTGGTCGTCGAGTTTATATGTTTGGACTTAATCTTACTTTCTAACTCTAGATAATAAATGTTTATGAAGAATATATTTATAAAACTGGCAAAAATCGCGGTTGTTTTCTTTGGTATATTAAATACAGGATGTGAAGATTTCTTGGACATTAATTCTTCAACCGCAACAGATGATACAATTGTGTTATCAAATACAAGTAATCTTGATAAGATACTAGTAGGCACTTATAATGGACTATTGATGGGGAATACTGTATATGCTTCAGACCGTGGTTTGGCTGGTCTGACAGGTATGATGCATTATTACCCACTAGCAGGAACAGATATTACTTCACTTAAGGGAATGGGTACAAGTGAGCATACGGCTTACACTTTTGCAGATAGTAGAACTCAAGCATCAGGATTTTATACGCAGTCGATATGGAGCCAATTTTATGATCATATAAATCGCTGTAATATAATTCTGGATGCACTTACTAGTGCAACAGGTCCTGATTCTGATAAAAAGGAGATAAGCGGCCAAGCAAAAGCCATTCGTGCAATCTCATATTTTAATCTTATTATGAATTATCAGAAGACCTATGCCGTAGGTAAGTCATTAAGAGGAGTTATTCTTAGGACTAGTTCTTCAGATCCTGATTCAATGCCTTTTTCAACAGTGGAGGATATCTATAATAGAATTGTAACAGATCTTAATGATGCAAAGATTGAGTTAAGGGACTATCAAACAAGTGAACCATGGCGCATTGATTATGAGGTCGTTTGTTCCTGGTTAGCACGTGTGTACTTGGTAATGGCTACAGACTGGTCTGAAGTATTTAACAATGCAAACGCAGCATATGAAAATCACAAGACTCTTTTAACTAAAGAGCAGTGGTGTGGTGGTTTCGATGACTTTATCGAGAATCAATATAATGAGTTTATTTGGGGATATCAAAATACAGAACTTTCAAATGCAGGAACTAGTACGCCGTTTAATATGTGGTTTAATCTTCCCCCATCAGCAGGTGAAAGTAATAATACTCAATATATTTATTCTTATATCACATATTTTGTAACTGATCAATGGCTTAAATTATTCGATGGTGATGAAACGGATTATCGTGCATCTCGATTGGATAAAACTGAAGATGTAAAAGATGAAGATATTCTTGATGTAAGTAATGACTACGCCAAGTATATGCTATGGCATCGTACAAATAACCCTGATAAAATGACTAAATCCAAATGGGCTTATAACAAGTTCTTACATTTAGGAGAACAAGGTGAAACGCGTGCAGATATTTGTCTTATTCGTAGTTCAGAGATGCTATTAATGATGGCAGAGGCAGCAGTGCATCTTGATAAAATACCAGAAGCATTAAATTATCTTCAGACACTTCAGAGTGCACGAAACGTAAGTAAAATTACAACAACTACTGATAAAGATGAACTTCTTGAAGCAATTTATATTGAGCGTAGAAAAGAACTCCTTGGAGAAACAGTTACAGGGATGTTTGATAATTTACGCCTTCAAAAGGATGTTATACGTGAGGGTGAATCCTTGGAAAATAACTATGCAGGTCACTTTAATGAAGGACTTCTTTATTGGGGTAGTAAAGCAGGTAATATTGCTACACTAAAAGCTAACGACTATCGTTATTTTTGTCAGATTCCTGATATAGAATTTACTCGAAATAAGGCAATTTCACAAGACGAACAGAATCCTATTTCTGGTAACTAATTTATTACTAATAGTATCTCTCTACTTCAAGTAGAGAGATACTATTAGTAAACTTTCTTAAACATTCACTCTGGATAAGTATATGTTTGAGACTGTTATCTGACATATTAGTCACATTACATTTTCTTAAATAATACATTAAAAATGTATGAGTCACTTTTATATCTGTATGGATGTTTATAAATCATAGCAACCGTAATATAATGAATACTCTTTTATATCATGGAGTAAGTTTAGTTAGTTGTTGCCATTTTTTGATAAGCGTAATGCTGAGTCAAAGAATAGTGATGGTATTTTAAACTATGTAATCTTGTGCATTATGGATAAATATTTGTATATGAATAAGAGACTTGTTTATGTTATTGTGTGTAATAAGGCTGTAGAAAGTTCCCAACGTTTAAAACCTCTGGCAACTTTTACACGTATTCAAACTATATAGGATGATTCAACTATGATTTTGCGACACTCATCAGGAGTTAAATCTGATTACAAGTTCTATAGAAATTAGTACTAATAATTATTGTTTTTTTAAAATGAAACTTAGGTATTTACATTGTGTTTTATTGTGGCTATTTAGTATAGCAGCATTTACGCAGCCAATTTATAGATTTAGCGTCAAAGTAGGTATTGACTCCGAATCAGTAGACTCATTAGGAGGTATCGACAAAGTTAAGCAGAACGTTGAATGTATGTTTAATCGTGTCAACAGAGCTTTTAATGACAATAATCAATTTCATGCTTTATATAATTTTGAGGTAGATTGGAATTCATTCTATGTATATGATGGTATTTCAACAAATGAGGTATATAAACCTCATCCTGAACATGACTATTTGGTTGTAATAGATGGCTACAAATCGAATCCTAAAGAAGTTGGAGGTGGATGGTATGGAGCAAATATTCAAACGATTTATCATGCAAGAATCCATAATGATAGATTTAATAACCCTTTTACAGAACAGGCTATTGATGGCATTATTCATGAGTTTGGACATAGTAGGGGTATGCCAGACATTTATGCAATGAAAGTGGATGCCGACAAGAACCCAATAGCGCCGATACCATATTATGGTACTCGATGTATAATGAATTATCCATATGGCGAAACTTTTTGGAGTAAGTATGCGATTAATATGATTAACTATGCTGAGGATAAGATTGTCGAGATTGATAATCTTGTCGTTGATATGCTCCCAAGATATCTTTCCTTTAAGATATTGGATCCTCAAGGGAATCCTGTTCAAGATGCCAACCTTTCATTCTATCCAGTAGATTGGTATTCTTATAGTGTAAATCCAGAGCCAATATATTCTATAATAACAAGGAATAAAGGAGAAGTGTATTTAGAAACGTCTAATATCTTTCCAAAATCGGAAGAGTTTGGTATTAAGTATTCGAATGTCTTTGTCAGTGCTACTTATGGTGCTATGGTAGCTTATGCTTGGTTACCACTGTATGAAATTGAAAATTCAACATTTGAAGGTAAAGAAACTCATGAAACTCTTCTATATTTAAAGAATGTAAAAGCTTTAAAATCACCAAATTCGGCTTCAAATGAAGGAGGAGATGTTTATGATGCTCCAAAGAACAGCACGTCAGAATCTAGATGGGAAATTTCTAAAGACGGGACAATTGAGTGGAATATAGTCAACAATCAGCTCCCTCATAATGACCATATTGAGATGTCTGGTGAGCAGATGGCTTGTGTGCTCCGGTGGGGTGTTGACGAAAACTGTGCTTTAACTACAGAGCGTTCATTAGTGTTTCCAATGCTGCGCAGACTTCCCAATAATACGCATGCTAGTTTAATGCACAGAATTGCTTTAGATGTGCCATCACTTATTAGTATAGATGGACTTGCTCTTAGAAATCCAAAGACAGAGTCTGTTTATATTGATGGTTTATTCCAGAGTAAGGAGACATTTTGTGTAGGAAAGCAGAATATTGGCTCAGGAAAGGGGACTTCACCAGTTCCTGCTATAACTCTTTCAAGGACAATTTTCCCTTCAATGAATAAACCATATTTATGTGAACGGTATGAAATAACTAGTATAAGGGAACGTGATCTTATTCTATATATTCCAGAGTTTTCTCAAGTATTTAAGACACTTGATTCTTTAGGAAAAGATGGAGTTTATATCATTGAAGCAAGAGTGCAAGGATCAGGTTCTTATGTATTAAGAAAAGGTGATTCCATTACCTTTGATGTTATCTTTTCCGGACGTAAAGCTTTTGAGCCCCAATATACCGTGGATGTTACAAGTGAGCTACAGGAACGTATAAATTTCATTAATAAAGATATTGATAGTTCTTTGGTTTTAGAGACACCTGACGCAATTATCAATACAATGTTCCGCTATGCAAAAATCCGCACAAGTGAAAGTATTTTTAAAACAGAAGGAGGGTATATGCATGCACCAGGAGGAGAATCATACTATGCAGCAATTTGGGCTAACGATCAGGCTGAGTATGTTAATCCTTTCTTCCCATATTTAGGATATTGGCGTGGTAACGAGTCGGCAATCAACTCTTTTCGTCATTTTAGTCGTTTTATAAACTCTGATTTTAATCCTATTCCAAGTTCAATCATAGCTGAAGGTACTGATGTCTGGGCTGGTGCTGGAGATAGAGGTGATGCTGCTATGGTTGCGTATGGAGCTTCCCGTTTTTCCCTTGCGTATGCAGATAAATCTATTGCACAGGAACTTTGGCCTTTGATAGAGTGGTGTCTTGAATATTGTGATAGAAAACTTAATATAGAAGGTGTGGTTATGTCTGATACAGATGAGTTAGAAGGACGATTTGAAGATGGCGATGCAAATCTATGTACTTCATCACTTTATTATGATGCATTACTATCTGCTGCTAATTTGGCGAGTGAACTTGGTATGTCTTCCTCTATTATTAAGGCATATCGCAGTAAAGCAGCAACGTTGAAAATCAATATTGAGAAGTATTTTGGCGCTACTGTTAGTGGGTTTAATACTTACAGATATTATGATGGTAATGAGATTCTTCGATCGTGGATTTGTATTCCATTAACAGTCGGAATCTTTGATCGTGCCGAAGCTACAGTGGAAGCTTTGTGTAGTCCGTTTCTTTGGAAAAAAGATGGCTTATTGACAGCTCAGGGTAGTACTACTTTTTGGGATCGTTCTACTTTATATGCTCTTAGAGGTATCTATGCCGCCGGTATGGCTGATATTGCTACAGAAAAATTGAAATATTATTCAGCGAGACGTCTTCTTGGTGATCATGTTCCATATGCTATAGAGGCATGGCCAGAAGGTTCTCAACGCCATCTTTCTGCAGAAAGTGGGCTTTATTGTCGAATTATAACAGAAGGCCTATTTGGTATGAAACCTACCGGTTTCCGTAGCTTCGATTTAACACCTTCTATGCCTACTTCGTGGGAAAGTATGAGTATTAAAAACATAAAAGCATTTAGTGATAATATAGATATAATAATTAATCGAACTAGTAGTAAAAAGTTGAAGGTTGTCATTAACTCTAAGAAAGGTCAGAAGAAATATGCCATAGAAGACGGCGAAAAAATAAGTGTTAAATTATAATTTGGTGAATATGAAGGGAAAAATTCCATATGTAAATTTGATAATATTTATCATTATCTTCATGTCTTCATGTCAAAAAGATAATAATTCTATTACACTATGTTCTCCTGACAAGAAGATTCAAATGGTACTTAGTGTACAAGATACTCTAACATACTCAGTTTATTACAACGGAAAATGTTTGGTTACGCCCTCTAAAATAGCCATAGTTTTAGGAAATGGGAAAACACTAGGTTATGGTATAAAAGACTATGAAGTGAAAAGAGGTACAGATTTCGAAGATATTGATACCCCTTTTTATCGTCAAAGGCATGTATCTTCTAAATGGAATTTTATGCGCATTGATTTTACAGATGGATGGTCTCTAAGTGTTAGAGCTTATGATGAAGGTGTTGCTTGGAGATTCGAGACTGCGTTTGAGGATTCAACTGTGATAAAAGATGAACTTGCACAATTCTTATTTCATGGTAATCCAAGAGCTTGGGTACCTTATTCTAAAGGAAAAGATTTGTTAGCAAATGCTTATCAGAGTGAATATACAAGCGAACAAGTAAGTGATTTTGGTTCCGGATCTTCATTAGCTCTCCTTCCCTTACTTGTAAAAATGGAAGATGAGACTAATATCCTTATATGTGAGTCTGATCTACGTTCTTATCCTGGAATGTTCCTTGAGGGAATTGTAGGGGGATATTCTGCTAAATTTGCCCATATGCCAGATAGTATGTATGTAACTCCAACTCGTAGTCAGATTAAAGTTGCTACACGTAAGGATGTAATAGCAAGAACAGAGGGTAAAAGAACTTATCCATGGAGAATAATCGCAATAGCAGAAAATGACATTGAGTTGCCAATAAATAATTTGGTGTATCAGTTGGCAGAACCAAGGAGATATAGTGATATTTCTTGGATTAAGCCAGGTCATGCTGCTTGGGAATGGTGGAACTCTTATGGACTTACAGATGTTAACTTCAAGCCAGGTGTTAATACAGCCACTTATAAGGAATATATTAACTTTGCTTCACGCTTTAATATACCTTATGTTGTTATCGATGAAGGATGGTCTGATAAAGATGATATAATGAAAATAAAGGATGAAGTTAATTTAAAAGAGTTAATCGAGTATGCGTCCCTTAAGAATGTGGGTTTAATAATATGGGCTGTAGCTAATGTTTTAGATGAAAAGTTAGAACAAGCGTGCAAATACTACTCTGAATTAGGAATTAAGGGTTTTAAAGTTGATTTTTTCGATAGAGATGATCAAGAGTGTGTTGATATGGTTTATCGCATTGCTGAATCCACAGGAAAACATCATTTGATACTTGATTTACACGGAATTTATAAGCCAACTGGTCTTAATAGGACGTTTCCACATATACTAAATTTTGAAGGTGTATTTGGATTGGAAGAATTGAAATGGCAAAATCCTAATATGCCTTTTTACGATGTAACTTTTCCGTTCATACGTCAAGTTGTTGGACCTGTTGATTACACACAGGGAGCATATATTAATGCATCAAAAGAGGGATTCAGAATTGATTATCATAAGCCGATGAGCCAAGGTACAAGAGCCCATCAGGTAGCATCATATATTGTTTACGATTCTCCTCTTGTGATGCTTTGTGACTCCCCTTCAAGATATTTATCTGATATCCCTTGTACCGAATATATAGCTTCAATACCAACTGTTTTTGATCATACTATAATTCTATATGGAAAAATTGGAGAATATATTGTTACTGCTCGCGAAAAAGAGGGTGTTTGGTATATCGGTGGAATAACAAATTGGGATGATAGGAAAATTACTATTTCATTGTCATTTTTGCAAGAGGGAAACAAATATTTGGTTTCAGAACTATCTGATTCTGACGACTCATCAAATTCACCAGAAAAATATACCATTAAACAATATGAAGTTGATAATACATCAGAGGTGGTATTAAATATGGCAATGGGAGGCGGTAGTGCTTTAATTATCAAGAAAAACAAATAACTTTAAAACTCTTTTATATGAAAACATTTACAAATATTGCAATTTTATTTTGTCTGTTAACTACAGCAATCTCTTGTAGTCGTACAGAAGGAGGAACTGTGTATCTCGAAAATTATCTGGAAGAAGGGCAAGCTCAAATTGATGCAATGCCAGCTATCCGTAAAGCATTAGAGTTTTGTCGTGAAACAAAGGCTGACTCTCTCGTTCTACCTGAGGGAGTATTAAAAATACTACCAGATTTTTCATATGAAAAATACCAATTTATAAGCAATAACACGGAAAGTCTTAAGCGTATAGCTTTTGATTTAGATGGAATGAATGATTTTAAAGTAGTTGGGAAAAATACTAAGTTACTGTTTACAGGTTTTATTTCACCTTTTAGTGCTGTTGGCTGCAAGAATGTAAGTTTTAAAGGTTTTTCTGTAGATTATACTCGTACCTTTCATTCAGAAGCAGAAATTTTAGCTGTAGGTGATGGCTATATGGATCTTCGTTTTCCGGAAGACTATAAGTATAATATTATTAACGGTTGCCTTTATTTTACAGACGATAAACGTAATAATTACCTTTTTTCTAGTTTACTAGAGTTTGATGCTAAAAGAAGGGAGCCCGCTTATTTAGCTTCGGATTATTGGCTATCAAAACAGACTATAGAAGCAAAACCTATAAAAGACCATGTTGTTCGAATTTTCCATAAGGATATAAAAGGAACTCCTGGGAATATCATGGTACTTGGCGCAACAGCACGCTATAATCCTGCATTCTTTATAAGCAATAGTGAAAATATCGGTATAAGAGATGTCACTCTATATCATTGTGGAGGTATGGGAGTAATTGCTCAAAGCAGTGAAGATATTGAACTTTTACGTTTGAAGGTTATCCCTGCTGAAGGTAGGATGATTTCCATCACAGCCGATGCAACCCATTTTGTAAACTGTAAGGGTTATATTAAAATGATTGATTGTATATTCCATAATCAAAAGGATGATGCTACCAATATTCATGGTTGGTATATGGCTGTAGATAAAATTGTATCTCCAACAGAATTGTATCTTAGATGGAGAAACTCAGGGCAATATGGTATAGACTTTCTTAACCCTGGTGATAGAATTGAATTTGTAGATAATACAACTCTTGAGATATTAGGGTATGGGACAGTTAAATCATCAAAGCTCCTTAATAAGCAATTTGCGAATATTACCCTTCATGATTCAATTCCTGAAAGATTAAAAGAAAAGATGGTTATTGCGGAAGATAACAGTTATCCAGACGTATTAATAAGTGGATGTAATATGCGTGGGAATAGAGCAAGAGGGTTACTCCTTGGTTCTAGAGGGAAAATTGTGATAGAGAACAACTATTTTTCTATACCAGGTGCAGCTATTTTGTTTGAAGGTGATGGTAATTATTGGTATGAACAATCAGGTGTAAGAGATGTAGTTATAAGAAATAATGTTTTCGAAAATGGGAACTTTGGATATCCTACGTGGGGGCGTGCTTGTATCGCAGTGGGTAGTGGGATTCCTAATAAAGAAGCTGGCGTTTATTATCATCAAAATATTCTAATAGAGAATAATACATTTAAGGTCTTTGATCCAAGAATCTTGAATTTATACAGTGTAGATGGATTGACCTTTAAGAATAATACTATTGAAAAAACTGATTATTACCCATATACTTTAGATGAGCAAAATCCTTTTGTTCAAAATTACTGTAAGAATATAAATATCAAATAATATGAGACGGATATCTTTTTTTATATTTATAAGCATTATAACTTTAATACTTAAAGCAGAAGTTAAACTTCCTGGGATTATAGGAAACAATATGGTGCTCCAACGAAACTCAGAAGTGAATCTTTGGGGATATGCAACTCCAAACAAAAACGTTGCAATAAAAACGTCTTGGAACCAGATGGAGTATAAGGTTAAGTCAGATTGTGATGGCAATTGGAAAGTTAAAGTTGCAACAAATGAAGCTAGTGGTCCGCAATCTATAACCTTTAACGATGGCGAGGAGTTGGTAATTGAAAATATACTTTTGGGAGAGGTGTGGATATGTGGAGGACAATCTAACATGGAAATGCCTGTATGTGGATTTATCAATCAGCCTGTAGAGAATTGTTTGGATTATGTAATGAATGCAAATGAATATCCTGACATAAGAATGTTTACTGTTCCGCGCAATTCTACGGATACACAGACATATGATTGTAAATCTGAGTGGCTTTGTTCTTCATCTGCATCTGTTGCTTCATTTAGTGCCACAGCTTATTTTTTCGGCCTTAACTTACATAGAATGCTTGGTGTTCCTGTAGGACTTGTAACGTCTAATTGGGGTGGATCAACAATTGAGACTTGGATGAATAAAGAATCTATTGATGGTATTAAAGGAATTGATAAAAAGGTACAAGCTAAATGGACAAGTGAAAATAGTGCCCCTCAAAAACTATTTAATGGAATGATTCTTCCGATAAGTAATTTTACAGCTAAAGGGTTTATATGGTATCAGGGGTGCTCCAATCGTTTAAATTGGTACGATTATAAGGATTTGCAAGTAGCTCTCATAAAATTATGGAGAAAAATTTGGGGGAATGACAGTATGCCTTTTTATATGACTCAACTTGCTCCGTATAGATATGAGGGAGATAATTTACGCTCTCTTCCACTTGTCATCGAAGCTCAATATCAGGCTGCATCGCAACTTGAAAACGTAGGTGTTGCTGCAACTACTGATCTAGGTCATCCGACGTGTATCCATCCTGCAAAGAAATTTGAAGTAGGTCAGCGATTGGCTATGTTGGCCCTCCGTAATGATTATGGTATTGAAGGACTACCTTTTTCTGCTCCAACATTTAAATCTATGGAGAAAAAGGATAATACACTTATTCTGTCATTTAATAACGTATCTGAACCAAATAAATTTAATGATCCTAATTCATTTGTAGGTTTTGATGAAGATAGTACATTACGGATGGGAGGATTCGAGGTTGCCGGGAAAGATCGTGTATTTTATGATGCCAAAGCTCGGATGAAGTGGTGGCAAAACAAGATTATTATTAGTTCTGATTCTGTTTCTGACCCAGTTGCAGTACGTTATGCTTTTAAGAATCACTGTCCTGAAGCAAATATAAAGACCAACTATGGTTTACCTTTAGCTCCATTCCGTACAGACAACTGGGTAATACCTGAAATAGAGATAGGTGAAATTAAATAGAAGATGCGAAAGATGCAGATAAAAGAATCTATTTTTCAATGTTGAATATGTATATTTATTAATATTTAAAACATTAAATAATTTAATATTATGAGGTTAAAAGTGTTATTTTTTTTCTTAATTCTTGCAGGTTCATTACGTGCAGATAATTTTCTTCTTTCTACAGAAAACACCTCAATGTTACTGACTGCTACAGTGGGAGATAAGCCAATGTATCAATATTATGGTGCGCGTATATCTGAAAATGAAATCCAGGATATATTTGATTCTGGGGTAGCTATGAATAAAGAGACTTATCCAGCCTTTGGCACAAATAAGACTGACAATGAAAAAGCAGTAGCTGTAATGCACAATGATGGGAATATGACACTTGATCTTTTTGTATCAAATGTACGGCGTTTTTCTGATAAAGATGGGAATATAGTGGAAATTACAATGAAAGATAGCATTTATCCCTTTATTATTAAACAGTTCTTTAAAGCTTATGAAGGAACAGATGTAATTACAACTTGGGTTGATATAGAGAATACTGGGAAAAAGTCTGTCACTTTATATCGTTTTGCATCAGCATTTCTTCCATTGCAACGCGGTGATAACTGGATGACACATTTTCATGGTTCTTGGGCTGCAGAGCATACTATGGAGGAAGAAAAATTAACAAATGGACAGAAGGTAATATCTAACAAAGACGGAATGTGTAATACTGAGCAAGATAATCCCTCTTTCCTTTTGTCAATGAATGGTAGGGCAACTGAAGAAAGTGGAGATGTGTTTGGTGGAACGTTAGCATGGACTGGTAACTATTTAATAAAGGTTATAGCGTCGAATACAACTCTTTCTGTAAGTGCTGGTATAAATGAAGAAACCTCATTTTACAAGCTTGAACGCGAGGAGATCTTTTCCACTCCTGAATTCTGTATGACATATAGTAAGTGTGGTAAAGGTGGTGTCAGCAGAGCTTTTCATAAGTGGGCACGTCAGTATAAACTATGGGGAGGAGATAAAAATCGTGATGTTCTACTTAATAGTTGGGAAGGGGTTTATTTCAGGGTAAACCAAAGTGGGATGGATAATATGATGAAAGAATTCTCTGCAATAGGTGGTGAACTTTTTGTAATGGATGATGGCTGGTTTGGAAATAAATACCCTCGTAATAACGATAAATCATCTCTTGGTGATTGGCAAGTTTGCAAGGAAAAACTTCCATTAGGGATAAATGGTCTTCTAGATTCTGCAAAAAAATATAATATAAAATTTGGCATTTGGATTGAACCTGAAAGTTCAAATACGAAGAGTGAGCTCTTTGAAAATAAACCTAAATGGATTCTCCGAGTAGAGAATCGTCCTGTATCAACAGGTCGTGGAGGAACACAGGTTATTCTTGACCTTTCCAATCCTGAAGTACAGGATTTTGTTTTTGGTGTTGTAGACTCATTAATGACACGTAATCCTGAAATTAAATATATGAAATGGGATGCAAACTGTTCCATTCAAGACTATGGTTCATTTTATCTACCTAGAGATAAGCAGTCACATATTTATATAGAATATCATCGTGGCTTACGTAAAGTTGTTGAAAGAATTCGTGCAAAATATCCAGATTTAGTTCTTCAGGCATGCGCAGGTGGTGGTGGTCGTGTTAACTATGGTTGGCTTCCTTATTTTAATGAATTTTGGACAAGTGATGACACTGATGCTTTGCAGCGTATATATCTTCAGTGGGGTGTTTCAACATTCTATCCAGCTGTGGCAATGGCTTCACATGTTAGTGCAACTAAAAATCATCAAACAGGACGACAAATACCTTTGAAATTCCGTTTTGATGTGGCAATGTCAGGACGCTTGGGTATGGAAATACAACCAAAAGATATGACTCAAGTTGAAAAGGCATTTGCTAAACGTGCTATTATGGCATATAAGAGTGTTCGTAGAATAGTTCAGTTTGGAGATTTATATCGCCTAGTATCCCCTTATGATAATAAAGGGTTAGCTTCTCTTATGTATGTGAACTCTGAAGAGAGTGAAGCTGTTTTCTATGCATATAAGACAGAACATTTTATTAATTCAATAATACCTGTAGTGAAGTTATCTGGTCTTTGTGCTGAAAAAAATTATAGAGTTAAAGATTTAACTCCGGAAAACGAAGAAAAACCTTGCGCATTAGATGGTAAAGTATTCAGTGGTAGAGTTCTTATGGAAAATGGTTTAGCAATGAAAAGCCTATTAAGAAAAGAGTATTCTAGTGTTGCTTTACATCTTGAGGAAGTTTGATCTTTTTGGCATTTGACCATTGTCTTAGTGTACAATATTATACTATTTGGTTTTGAAAAGAATAAGGATACCGGATAATTTAGGGATATTCGGGCGTGTAAATTAAACTGTGTCAGCGCTCTCGCTTTCCTTTTAAAATATTCAGTTTTTTCGCTTTCCTATCTCAATGGGTAATGAGAAACCTGAGTTTTGTTGGTAAAAACGGTTAGGGGTCAATCCCCTAATCGTTTTTGGTTTCAATGGTACAAAGTATCACCATCGTTTTGTTGGTCTGACAAAACTAATAAATAAAGTTGATATAATGTATTTTGTCTAAAACAATTTGAACCTGTCCGGGTATAATATAGCCAGTTGCTGTGCTGTCTTCCCCCAGTTAGGCAGTGGCATGGTCCACTTCTTACGTATGTTCCGGTAAGCCAGATAGACTAACTTTTCCAAAGCTGTATCGCTGGTAAATACACCTTTATTTTTGGTTACTTTCCTGATTTGACGATGATACCCCTCTACAGTATTAGTGGTGTAAATCATCTTTCTAATGTCGTCTGAATACTGGAAGTAAGCAGATAGCTTGTCCCAGTTATCTCGCCAGGATTTAATAACAATAGGATAGTCTTCTCCCCATTTAAGTTCCAGATTATCCAATTCCACTTCGGCTTGTTCCTTGCTTACAGCCTAATAAACAAGTTTAAGGTCTTTCATGAATTTCTTTTGATTCTTACTGGCCACATACTTAATGGAGTTGCGAATCTAGTGAACAATACAAGTCTGGACAGTTGTTTCAGGAAAAAACACTTCTAATGGCATCCGAAAAACCTGTCAGGTTATCCGTACAAGCAATAATAATGTCTTTTACGCCACGGGATTGTATGTCGCTCAAACAAGAGAGCCAAAAGTTGGCGCCTTCGCTTTTAGAGATATACATCCCTAATAAATCTTTATATCCATCAGGGTTAATACCGATGATATTGTAAATAGCCCGCGTTACAGGGCGATTCTTTTCATCCATTACTTTGTAATGAATAGCATCCATCCAGACAATAGCATATACATTTTCCAAAGGCCGGCTGCGCCAGGCCTGAATTTCTGGAAGAACGCGATCGGTGATGGAGCTGATGGTCTCGGCGGATACGCGATTACCAAGGTTCTCCTCCATCCAGTCGCTAATCTCACGGGTACTATTACCCAAAGCATATAAACCGATTATGCGGTCAGCAACACCGTCAGCTAAAATCCGTTCGCGCTTCTTAATAAACTCCGGCTCAAAAGTAGAGTCACGATCACGGGGAGTATGAACGGTAACTTCCCCAAGAGGTGTTTGAACCTGTTTAGGGGTATAACCATTACGACGATTACCAAGAGAACGTTCATGATCGTCCATGTGCACATCCATTTCGCCTTCAAGGGCAGCATTGAGGATGCGTTCCAATAACGGAGCAAAAGCACCGTCTTTGCCTAACAAGGATTTACCATACTTAAGCTGTTCCAAAGCCTTGTTCTTGATCTCTTCAAAATTGAAATCTTTGCTCATAAAAAAACTGTGTTAGTAAAGATTATAATTTTATTCGTTACTGACACAGTTTAAATTACAGTCTCGGATATTCAGTAAATGTTCCTACAAAATACAATGGCATATGAAGATGATAGAGGATGCTCACTTCATATGCCATTTTTATTGTTATTTTTCTGTATTTTCCCTATACTCTTATCTGTTAAGACATGGCGTTGCGGAAGAAGTCTGCTGACCTCTTCTGCTTCTTTCAGTAAACTCATATCATGCTGCTTTCACCGTCCTGTTTTTGATCTTGGCAATCATCTGTATGGCATGCCGTATGTATTCCGAAGAAAATCCACAGAGTTTCCGTCTTCCTGTTCCTGGCCTTTATCCTTGAAAGCGAGTAATGCTGCTTTTGAGTACCGAAGCTTTATTATCCGTTTTTATGTCCTTTTTTTACATCCGGCATTTATCCAACCTGCACCCTCAGCACAATGGACTGAGGAGCTATATCCAGCCATGCATTCTTTATCTTGCTTGCCCCGAGAATTTTAGCACTCTTCCGGTATGCGTCCAGAAAATCGGTCTGCTTTATTCGATAAGGATATACACAACCTGGAATTATAGGAAAAGGCCGGGGCATCTTAAAACCCTCGTATTCATGGGCGGTCATCATGAAGGCGTCGGCATCCATGATATCCTTCACCGGGTCAGCATCATAGGCACTGTAGTCAAATCCCCGGTGGAAGAACATGGCGGTCATATTTCCGATTGTGCATAGCTCGAACCTAACCCTGTCCTTACCGATCACATTGTCCAGATATGCTTGCACCGATGATTCGACCGCATCCTTGTCCATTACTTGCAGGTCATACACTTTACCTGCTATAAATACTTTCTTACCCAATTGTAGGGTACTATTTGTACTTTTCTTTGTCATAAAACTATGTTATTTAATAAATTTATATTATCCAGCGGGAACACACCATTCCGTCATATAACCATTATATTTGTCATTTCCGGAATGTATCGTTTCCCTACGCCGTATTTCAGTTGATCCAATCCACTACAGTATCTCCCTTATAACCTTTTTCCCAAACAAACCAGGCATAGGCGATAGCATTCCCGTTTGCCTGGGCTGCTGTAAAATCTCCACCTTTGGCTACAACGGCACGGGAAGAAAAGACGTGGATTTTCAATGGGGGATTGGTCTGAAAGAACGGTTTACGTCTTTTTCCCTCCAAGAATGTCAGCTTCAGGAACATGGCTATCTTTGTTCCTTCTCCCGATATATCCAGGGCTTTCTCTATAAATTCCAGGACTATCTTATAAGGAGGGTTGGTAATGACAGCTCCATAAGGGTTTCCGGTGGCTTTCAGGAAATCAACGCCACCGGTACCATAACCACGATTTATCAAGTCAGTGGAATGAACCTTTTTGCCAAGTTCTATCATCCTTTTAGACAGGTGTCCCATTCCACAAGCTGGTTCCCATATCGTATCAGGAAACTTCTCCACCTCGAATAATCTGTCTATGGCTTCAGGGAATGTAGCATAAAAATCATGTTCCTCCCTTGTTGTATCGGAGTGGTTGGATGCTCCGATTGTGGTATATATTGTACTTTTCATTGTTAACCCATTGTGTTTGTTGTTATTATCTATGCTGCAATTTTACCTCCCCATTGATCAGCCATCGCATCTGCTATCCCAGGAAAAGTCTTGCTTCTCAGTTTTCTTCTTTCTTCAGGCGATACACCCGAGAAGAATATATCAGTGAACCATTTAGGGGATTTGTTACCACTCTTTGCAGTATAGACCTCACCTTTCCCCACTATATTTGTCGGTACCAAGAGAGATAAATTTTTCAACCATAAACAAGTTTTCTTACTAGCTTCATGACCAAACTGCCAAGGCTCTATAATCTGGTCAGGTTTCCTCCATCGGCTACTCATTATACCTACCGGATTTTCAATAGCCAGCTTGTTCACTCCTATCTTTGAAACATCCATGAAGAACTGGACTGCCTCTTCACGGTCTTTGGCTCTGTCAGGGAACTTGGGGTGTGGTCTTCTCTGTTCTATCGGAAGGTTTTTATCGTCAGGGTGATAATACCATCTTGCACCTGAGACAGCCAAGAATGTACAAGGTGGATGGGCTATAACCAAATCCCAATTACCGTCAAGAAAGTATTTAGTGCCATTCTCCAAAGTTCCACCTCTATTGGCTATTACATCAAACATATCCCCCTTAAAATGATACTCCGGATATCCACCGCTGCATTCCTGAAGATCACAACTGAAAGCCTTATGACCCAGTTTTCTGAAAGCCAAACAAACAGCCTGACTCTCTTCACATGCTACCAATACATTCATAAGGATTAGAAGATTATCTGCATTAAAATCCGGTCCGAATAAGTTCTCAGGCCGATATACTCAATTTGCTGCTCACCTGCCCCTACATATAACAGCATTTTATAAAGCCTGATGAACGCTGTGATGTCGGTATAGAAGTTCTTCCCGGCAAAATTCAAGGGATATATCATAGGGTAGCCCCCAACGGTCTGTGGCTGGAATGCTCCAATTCCCAGGCCTGTGATGAGTGCCATATCAGCATCGTAAATTATATGCTTATTAGGGTCGCAGAGGAAATCCCTGACAAAGAAGAAACGGACTTCCTTCTCACTCAGCTTCTTGACCCGGAACTGTGCCATTCCGGAAGTGTTCTCGTCTAATGATTCCTGTACCCGTGATTCGATTTCCTCAATACTCATATCGGTGTTCAGAATCTCACCGTTCGCTATAAAATAATTCTTCATAGTTCTTTAGATTTAGTTTTTTGTGATTTAATAGATAATGTTATGTCCCATTCCTTTTTCAGATAAGAGACAAGACCGGAATAGACATCAATCCTTCTCCTTTCCCTCGGCATGATTGACAAGGCCTCCTGCAAAGTTAGATTAATGCAGAGACCGGTTTTAAAAGCGTCTCCATATTTCTGTCGGAGCGCTTCAATGTCTCTTTGGTATTTTTCAGGGATAGGTTCGGATGATACCGCTTTTTCGGTGACATCAGGTGCGGTAAAAGTATCCTGACGATTGGGCATAGGCTCCCGCTCAAGTCCCAATAGCTGATTTATGAACTCTTTAAACATAGGGTTTATGCTATTTTATTATTCAGTTATTAGGTTCTGGCAGGCTGTGAATGGTGTTTTAGCGATTTGGAAGAGAAAAAAAATAAGAAGAGCGCCGTCTATTTCCCCGGTAATTCCCTTTGCCTTTTCCCGGCTATGGCAATTTATATTCAGGTATTTTTTCGGCGCCCTTCATTGTGAGTATTTGTTTCTTCGGTAATAAGGCTTTGGGAGGATGCTGGACGTTGGGCAATTATACCTCATATATATAATAGCGCTCCAAATATGAAAAACGCGCGCTATTTCCAGTCATGCCCTAATCTGTGTAATAAGGGCATGTTCCAGTGAGCATGTCCTATCGATTAATCAAACTAATTTTTTTTAAACAATGAAGACTAACAAGAAAGAAATCGTGAGGAAATCAGAACTCCTCGCACAGATCAGAGCCGACCTCAAGGCATGGGAGGAGGCGGAACCCGACTTTGACGACAACTACTTCGACGAGTCGGACGTGATATCATACTATGAGTTCCTGGTCAATAAGTACCGGGACGAGTGGGTCATAATCGACGATACCAGGGAAGGAGGCGGCGATGAGGGAGCTGTTTGACATCACTCCCCATTCCACGGGCCCCGGTTTCAGGATGAGGCTCAAGACCGGGGAGATAGATGTTCCCGATGGGCGTGGCGGATACATCGTCAGCTCGGGGATGGGTTCGGGAAAGACCGAGAGCATCAAGAGCCTGATCCGTCACAAACATGATGAGGGTATTCTATATTGTGTCGATACCAAAGACGAGCTGGAAAAGATGTTCGGCTGGATAGTGGAGAACCTTGTGGTGGAAGGGGTATTGAGGATGGAGGATGTGATGATCATATCCAGTGACCCCGGGAGAGCCGATTTCCTGGGGCAATACAGGGACAACCCCGGAGTGCTCATGGAAAAGAAGGTGATTCTGATAACTCATGTACGCTTCTGGACAGACCTGATAAACCATTTCCTCATCTATAAGCCACAGAAGGAGGTGGCACCGTTCGACGGTGACTTCAGGACGTTGATGGGAAGGGATGACCTGAGGGGATATGTCATATTCGACGAGACGCCGACCTTCATCAATCCCTTTGTGGAGTTCGACAGGAGCATGCTGGGGATATTCGGAAAGACCGATGAGAACGGCAATATCGTCTGCAAGCCCCCTGAAGAGCTGGGCCGGTATTATGACCTTTTCATCAGGGGCGGAAAGAACGACCTCTTCAACCAAGCCTACAGGATCAACCGTATGAAGCGTGACGTGGTGCTGGGGCTCATTCCAAAGTATTATGGTTCATGGGTGATGTCCGATACCGACAAGGTAGGCATTACATTCTACCCGGTTGACCTCTGTCCCGGGGGCATGACAATCTCCACGCATATCCTCATCTTCGAGGGGGCGGGCAATATCCTTTTCAGAGGCTCCACCCGCTTCACCCTTCTGGATACGGAGAGCAAGTACAACACCGTAACGGATTTCAGGAGGATGGATTTCGGACTGTCCAGAAAGTGTTTTGATGAGGCGGGGTTCGGCACATTCGTAAAGAGGATAGGCAGGCTGATAGACAAACCTTCCTTGATTGTATGCTGGAAGGATATAAACGGTGACGATGACGGCCCGGGAAAATCCGGATATGCGGAACGTTTCAGGAGGTTACTGGTTGCCGAAGGTGTCGATCCCGGGTTGTTCACCGTCACCTATTATGGAGCGACCGACAACAAGAGCACCAACTCATACAGGGATGTTGAACAGATTCTCCTGTGTGGTGACTGGAACCTTCCGAACACCGAATCGGCAAAGATCCGGAGGGCCTATGGTACCTCCACTGACCCGCACAGTCAGAAGGACTGGTATTTCTCACAGCTCATAACGAGGATAGGCATCAGGAAGCATATCGAGGGTGAGGTATATACGGTCTGGCATACTGATGATTTTGATGAAAGGTTCATAGAGAGAATGGACGCCTACTTCAATGAGAACAGGGTCATAGGCAAGGCTTCCGTTTCTCATAATGACTGGGAAAAGAGGCTGGACGGGATGAAGATCAGAAGCAACATTAAAGAGGAGATCAGACTGTTGGCCAGGTATGACAAGGATATGCAGAGGGCTATAACTGTAGCTAACACTTGAAAAGGGACCCGGGTAGCATTTGAAACGTGCCCCACCCATGGGTATGTTTAACCGAACAAAATTGGTATATTCATAAAAACCAATGGCGTTCATAATATGTACCACATGGAAGAAAGAGATTCCATAATTCTCGCCTATAGGCGTGACGGATTGAGCATCCGTGAGATCGCCCGTCGTAACGGCATGAGCCGCAAGACTGTACGCAAGTATCTCCGGGCTTTCGAACAAGCGGTCGGTGACAACCCCGATGCGGAAGCAATGGACACGTACCTGCAGCAGCCGGTGCGCTATGACAGCAGCAAACGTGTCCGCAGAGTGATGAACCAGCAGGTGATGGAGGCGATAGACGGCTTCATGGCCC
>NZ_OBMS01000011.1:0-156537 GCF_900217715.1 Bacteroides sp. AR29 | reverse complement strand
CAGCCACAAGATTAGATTTCTCAGGGTCGTTGTAGACTACAACGTTGATAGGATGCAGGTGTACAGGCAGCGATGTCATAGCCGAGCATTACTAATTGCCCGTCCACTTTTTGCCTTCCGTGTATGGAGGTATATACGTTCAGCAATATATGGACACTTTACTTTTTTCTCATCATGTCTGCCTTATTCAGGTGACTACAGCACCGGGGTTCCACCTCTTCCCATTCCGAACAGAGAAGTTAAGCCCGGTCACGCCGATGGTACTGCGTAACAGTGGGAGAGTAGGTAGTCGCCGTTTTCAGAAGAAGCCTCCGTGTCTGATAAGGATACGGAGGCTTTGTTCGTTTTTGGCGGTCTCATAAACTTTTCTTATATTTGCGCCGAACTAATTTTATATCAACGTTTAAAGCAAATTGAAAGTATGAAGACTAAAGTTTTATTGGCTGCCGTTGCGGTAGCGTTTTCTTTCGCAGTGACATCTTGTGGCAACAAAAAGGCTGCAGATTCTAATGCAACTGAGGCAGATTCTTGCTGTGCTGCAAAAACAGAACAAGTATGTGACTCTGCAAAGGCATGTTGCCAGGCTGCTGATTCAGCAGCGTGTCCTAAGGCTGCATGTGATGGTGCCAAGTGTGACAAACCTTGTGAGAAGAAGTAATTCAGAACTTGTATTGAACTGAAGAATAAGGAAAGGCGTACCTTGAGGTACGCCTTTTTTTGTGATATATTTCAGCGATAAATGAATACAAACTTATAAAATGATATTTTTTATCGGAAAAAAGTAACGAATTTGTTTGTGTGGTACGAAATAATATCTACCTTTGCAACGTCAAAACAAAAAAGAAGATGATTCAGAACTTTACATATATTCTACTGTGTGGTATTATTATTCTACTGGCAAAGTTTAGTGGAAGTGAGTGCTGTGCGTGAATATATATGTAAGATGCAATGATATATGAAGCCTTTCTCACTTCCAAGTGTGAAAGGCTTTTTTTATGGAACATAAATTAAATACAATAAAGCAATGAGTGACAAATTATTTATTTTCGACACAACGCTCCGCGATGGCGAGCAGGTTCCGGGATGCCAATTGAATACAGTGGAAAAGATTCAGGTAGCCAGACAACTGGAAGCCCTGGGGGTGGACGTGATTGAAGCCGGATTTCCGATTTCAAGTCCGGGAGATTTCAATTCGGTCATTGAGATATCAAAAGCTGTGACATGGCCCACCATCTGTGCCTTGACACGTGCCGTACAGAAAGATATTGATGTGGCGGCAGAGGCTTTGCAGTTTGCCAAGCATAAACGTATCCATACTGGTATCGGTACATCTGACTCGCACATTAAATATAAATTTAATTCCAATCGCGAGGAAATAATAGAGCGTGCAGTGGCTGCCGTAAAGTATGCACGTAAGTATGTGGATGATGTAGAGTTCTATGCCGAAGATGCAGGCCGAACGGATAATGAATATTTGGCACGGGTGGTAGAAGCTGTTATCAAGGCAGGTGCGACTGTGGTGAATATTCCCGATACAACGGGGTATTGCTTGCCTGATGAGTATGGCGCGAAGATAAGATATCTGATGGAACATGTCAACGGTATTCATAATGCCATTATTTCTACTCATTGCCACAATGACTTGGGCATGGCTACTGCCAATACAATGGCTGGCGTACTGAATGGTGCCCGCCAGGTGGAGGTAACCATCAATGGTATTGGTGAACGTGCCGGCAATACTTCTCTTGAGGAAGTGGCGATGATTATCAAATGTCACAAGGACATAGAAATCGAGACCAACATCAATACACAGAAGATTTATCCAACCAGCCGTATGGTGTCCAGTCTGATGAACATGCCGGTGCAGCCCAACAAGGCTATTGTAGGTCGCAATGCTTTTGCCCATTCGTCGGGTATCCACCAGGATGGTGTGTTGAAGAATGTACAGACTTACGAAATCATTGACCCGCATGATGTGGGTATTGATGATAATTCCATCGTATTGACAGCCCGTAGCGGACGTGCAGCCTTGAAGAATCGTTTGTCGATATTGGGAGTACAACTGGATCAGGAGAAGTTGGACAAAGTGTATGAAGAGTTCTTGAAACTTGCCGATAAGAAGAAGGATATCAACGATGATGATATTCTGGTATTGGCAGGGGCAAACCGTACGCAGAACCACCGTATCAAACTGGAATATCTTCAGGTGACCAGTGGGGTGGGGGTTCGTTCGGTTGCCAGCTTGGGATTGAACATCTCTGGCGAGAAGTTTGAAGCCGCTGCCAGTGGAAACGGTCCGGTAGACGCTGCTATCAAGGCTTTGAAGAAGATTATTGACCGCCATATGACATTGAAGGAATTCACTATCCAGGCTATCAGCAAGGGTAGCGACGATATGGGTAAGGTACATATGCAGGTGGAATACGATAATCATATTTATTATGGGTTCGGTGCCAATACGGATATTATCGCGGCATCAGTGGAAGCGTACATCGACTGTATCAATAAGTTCAAGATGTGATTTTAATCGTAAATTGTAAATAGATAAATTGTACATAAAGAGATGAATACATTATTTGATAAAATCTGGGATGCCCATGTGGTACAGAAAGTGGAAGACGGTCCCACACAGCTTTATATTGACCGGCTTTATTGTCATGAAGTAACCAGCCCGCAAGCCTTTTCAGGATTGCGCGAACGTGGAATCAAGTGTTTCCGTCCGGAAAAGATTTTCTGTATGCCCGACCATAACACGCCGACGCATGACCAGGACAAGCCGATTGAAGACCCGGTTTCAAAGACTCAGGTAGATACACTGGCCAAGAATGCGGAAGAGTTTGGATTGGCCCATTTCGGCATGATGGACAAGAAGAACGGAATTATCCATGTAGTAGGTCCGGAACGCGGGCTGACCCTGCCTGGCATGACCATTGTCTGCGGTGACTCGCATACTTCCACCCACGGGGCGATGGGAGCAGTGGCTTTCGGTATCGGTACGAGTGAGGTGGAAATGGTAATGGCCTCGCAATGTATCCTTCAGACCCGTCCTAAGACAATGCGCATCACTGTCGACGGCAAACTTGGCAAGGGAGTGACGGCAAAAGATGTAGCATTGTATATGATGTCGAAGATGACGACCAGCGGCGCTACGGGATATTTCGTGGAATATGCCGGAGAAGCTGTGCGTGGTCTGACTATGGAAGGCCGTCTGACCTTGTGCAATCTGAGTATAGAGATGGGTGCCCGCGGCGGTATGGTTGCTCCGGATGAGACCACTTTCGAGTACATCAAAGGACGCGAATATGCTCCGAAGGGTGAGGCATGGGACAAGGCATTGGCCTATTGGAAAACATTGAAGAGTGATGAGGATGCAGTGTTCGACAAGGAAGTCCGTTTTGCTGCCGAAGATATTGAACCGATGATTACATACGGTACCAACCCGGGCATGGGTATGGGTATCACACAACATATTCCTACTACCGAAGGCATGGGAGAAGCTGCCCGGACCTCTTTCATGAAGTCTATTAGCTATATGGGTTTCCAACCGGGAGAACCTTTGCTGGGTAAGAAGGTTGACTATGTGTTTTTGGGTGCCTGCACCAATGGACGCATTGAGGATTTCCGTGCATTTGCCTCCATTGTGAAAGGCCGTCGGAAAGCCGAGAATGTAGTGGCATGGCTGGTTCCGGGCTCCTGGATGGTAGATGCACAGATTCGCGAAGAGGGACTGGACAAGATTTTGGAAGAGGCCGGTTTTGCCATTCGCCAACCGGGTTGTTCTGCTTGCCTGGCAATGAACGACGATAAGGTGCCTGCCGGAAAGTATGCAGTGTCTACCAGTAACCGTAATTTTGAAGGACGCCAAGGACCGAGTTCCCGAACACTGCTTGCCAGCCCGCTTGTAGCTGCAGCAGCGGCAGTGACTGGAGTAATTACTGACCCGAGAACGCTGATTTGATGTACGATTGGACGATTTACGATTAAAATTACTTCGTAAATCAAACATCGTTCAACAAAGGTAAATCAAGAGTATTTTCAATCGTAAATTGTAAATCGTAAATACAAAGATGAAGACAAAATTTGATATAATAACCAGTACTTGTGTGCCTCTTCCATTAGAGAATGTGGATACAGACCAGATAATCCCTGCACGTTTTCTGAAAGCTACTACCCGTGAGGAAAAGTTCTTCGGAGATAATTTATTCCGCGATTGGCGCTATCATCCGGACGGTTCTCTGAACAAGGACTTTGTTTTGAACAATCCCACTTACGGTGGACAGATTCTGGTGGCGGGAAAGAACTTCGGTTCCGGTTCCAGCCGTGAGCATGCTGCATGGGCCATTGCCGGTTACGGTTTCCGCGTGGTGGTATCGAGTTTCTTTGCCGATATACACAAGAACAATGAACTGAACAACTTTGTGCTTCCGGTGGTGGTAAGTGAGCCGTTCCTGAAAGAGTTGTTCGACTCTATCTCTGCCAATCCGAAGATGGAAGTGGAAGTGAATCTGCCCGAACAGACCATCACCAACAAAGCTACGGGCAAGATCGAACATTTTGAAATCAATGCCTACAAGAAACATTGCCTGATGAATGGCTTGGATGACATCGATTTTCTGGTTGAGAATAAAGATAAGATAGAAGCTTGGGAGAATAAAAATGAAGCATAATCATCCGAAGATAGAAATCATGGACACTACGCTCCGCGACGGTGAACAGACCAGCGGAGTCTCCTTTGTGCCCCATGAGAAGCTGATGATTGCCCGTTTGTTACTGGAGGAATTGAAGGTAGACCGGGTGGAGGTGGCTTCTGCGCGGGTATCCGAAGGAGAGTTTGATGCCGTAAAAATGATTTGTGACTGGGCGGCACGCCGTAATCTGTTGCCAAGAGTAGAAGTGCTTGGCTTTGTAGATGGCCACACGTCGGTGGACTGGATACATGCGACCGGTTGCCGTGTCATCAATCTGCTGTGCAAAGGCTCGCTGAAGCATTGCACCTACCAGTTGAAGAAGACTCCCGAAGAGCATATCGAGGATATTCTGTCCGTAGTGGATTACGCCAACGAGCAGGATATGGTAGTGAATGTCTATCTGGAAGACTGGAGCAACGGCATGAAAGATTCTCCGGAATATGTGTTCCGTCTGATGGACGCCTTGAAGCAGACCAATATCCGCCGCTATATGTTGCCTGACACGTTGGGCGTATTGAACCCGCTGCAGGTCATCGAGTTCATGCGCAAGATGGTGAAACGCTATCCGCATGCCCATTTTGACTTCCATGCCCACAATGACTATGACCTTGCCGTGAGCAATGTGCTTGCCGCCGTACTTAGCGGTTGCAAGGGACTGCATACTACCATTAACGGCCTGGGCGAACGCGCCGGCAATGCTCCGCTTGCCAGTGTGCAGGCTATCCTGAAAGACCACTTCAATGCCATTACCAACATTGACGAAAGCCGCCTGAACGACGTAAGCCGTGTGGTGGAGTCCTACTCGGGCATCGTCATTCCCGCCAATAAACCGATTGTTGGCGAGAATGTATTTACCCAAGTGGCAGGCGTCCATGCCGACGGTGACAATAAAAGTAACCTCTACTGCAACGACCTCCTACCCGAACGCTTTGGTCGCAAGCGAGAGTATGCCCTGGGCAAGAACAGCGGTAAAGCCAATATCCGGAAGAATCTGGAGGACTTGGGGTTACAACTGGATGAAGATGCCATGCGCAAAGTGACCGAACGCATCATTGAGTTGGGCGACAAGAAAGAGCTGGTGACGCAAGAAGACCTGCCCTATATCGTTTCGGACGTACTGAAGCACGGAATGGCAGAAGAACGCGTCAGCCTTAAGAGCTATATTGTGAATCTGGCGTATGGATTGAAGCCGATGGCTACGTTGAAGATAGAAATTAACGGAAAGGAATATGAGGAAAGTTCCAGTGGAGATGGCCAGTATGATGCTTTTGTGCGCGCCTTGCGCAAGATATATAAAGTGACACTGGGTCGTAAGTTCCCGATGCTGACGAACTATGCCGTGACCATTCCTCCCGGTGGGCGTACCGATGCCTTTGTGCAGACGGTTATTACCTGGAGTTTTGAAGATACGATATTCCGTACACGCGGATTGGACGCAGACCAGACGGAAGCAGCCATCAAGGCGACGGTGAAGATGCTGAATATCATAGAAGACGAATACGAATCATAAAAAATGGATCTCATGGAGAAAAAGAAATCGTTTTTTGAGAGGCGTCCTTATGTATGCTATGCGTTGTATGCAGGCTTGCTTTTTGCTTTCAACCTCTTTCTGCGTTGGTGGAGCGGCGAGTTGGATGCGGACGAGTATCTTATGTCAGCCATCAATACCCTTATATTGACAGCTGGTTTTGTGTGGGGTGACCGGTATCGCCGCAAGAATCTTGCAAACAAAAAGAAGATAGATGAACTTTTAAATAATAAAGAAAACAATGGATTTTAAAATTGCAGTGTTGGCCGGTGACGGTATCGGCCCCGAAATCTCTACCGTAGGCGTGGATGTGATGACTGCCGTGTGTGAGAAGTTCGGACATAAAGTGAACTATGAATATGCCATCTGCGGTGCAGACGCGATAGACAAGGTGGGTGACCCGTTTCCCGAAGCCACTTATGAGGCTTGTAAAAATGCGGATGCTGTATTGTTCTCTGCCGTAGGTGACCCGAAATTCGACAATGACCCTACTGCCAAAGTGCGTCCCGAGCAGGGCTTGCTGGCTATGCGCAAGAAACTGGGACTGTTTGCCAACATCCGTCCCGTGCAGACCTTCAAATGTCTGCTCCATAAGTCTCCCCTTCGTGCGGAACTGGTGGATGGTGCCGATTTCCTTTGCATCCGCGAATTGACCGGTGGCATGTACTTCGGTGAGAAATACCAGGACAATGACAAGGCGTATGATACGAACATGTATACCCGTCCTGAGATTGAGCGTATCCTGAAAGTCGGATTTGAATATGCCATGAAACGCAGTAAACATCTTACGGTGGTGGATAAAGCCAATGTGCTTGCCTCTTCCCGTCTTTGGAGACAGATTGCCCAGGAGATGGCACCGCAGTACCCCGAGGTGACAACCGACTATATGTTTGTGGACAACGCCGCCATGAAGATGATTCAAGAGCCGAAATTCTTTGACGTAATGGTTACGGAAAATACGTTTGGTGATATTTTGACGGACGAGGGTTCCTGCATCAGTGGCTCTATGGGATTGCTGCCTTCTGCTTCTACGGGAGAGAGCACGCCGGTATTCGAACCTATCCATGGTTCCTGGCCGCAGGCGAAAGGCTTGAATATAGCCAATCCGCTGGCGCAAATTTTGTCTGTAGCCATGCTTTTCGAATACTTCGACCTGAAAGAGGAGGGGGCGTTGATTCGTAAGGCAGTTGATGCTTCACTCGATGCGAATGTACGTACACCGGAGATTCAAGTAGAAGGTGGCGACAAATACGGTACCAAGGAAGTGGGCGCGTGGATTGTAGACTATCTTAAGAAGTCTTGATAACAGTGTCTCATTACCGTTCTGTTCATCAGTAACTTCTCACTGCAAAGTTCTGCAAACCTTTTGCAGTGTCACTGCAAAGCTGTTACAGTTGCGCTGCAAAGCAGTTGCAGTACCACTGCAAACCTATTTGCAGTAACGCTGCAGCTCGTTTGCAGTACTACTGCAAAAAGCATGCACCATCTTTGCAGTGGGAAGTCGCTGATTGTCAGATATGGTTCTTCCTCCTCATCCTGCCTTCTTCAATCGTTTCATATCCTTTCATCCTCTTTATTCGTGTTAAGCTTTGATAGATGGCAGTATAATCTTTCCTTTCCCGCACGGTTTATTTCTTGGAATTTCGTTATCTTTGTCAGCATATCCATGTTACATAAGTGTGTACGGGAAGAATGTATTAGACAGTGAGATTATGGCGAAAATTGCAAAGAACCTGACGGAGTTGATTGGGCATACTCCTTTGATGGAATTGGCTGAATACAGTCGTAAATACGGATTGAAAAGAAATATTGTGGCTAAGCTGGAATCTTTTAATCCGGCGGGAAGCGTGAAGGACCGTGTGGCATTTGCCATGATTGAGGATGCCGAGGCACGTGGGGCTTTGAAACCCGGAGCCACGATTATTGAACCTACCAGTGGCAATACCGGCGTGGGACTGGCGATGGTGGCAACCATCAAGGGATATCATTTGATATTGACCATGCCGGAGACCATGAGTGTGGAACGCCGTAATCTGTTGAAAGCCTTGGGTGCGGAGATTGTACTGACCGACGGACTGGCAGGTATGGCCGGTTCCATTGCCAAAGCGAAAGAATTGCGGGATGCGATACCTGGTGCGGTTATTCTGCAGCAGTTTGAGAATCCCTCCAATGCCAAGGCTCATGAACATACTACGGGGGAAGAAATCTGGACGGACACGGATGGTAAAGTGACTGTTTTTGTTGCCGGTGTGGGTACGGGCGGTACGGTCTGTGGAGTGGCGCGTGCCTTGAAGAAACATAATCCGGATGTCTATGTTGTGGCTGTAGAACCGGCCTCCTCTCCGGTTCTGGAAGGAGGGGAAGACGCACCGCACCGCATCCAGGGGATTGGGGCCAATTTTATTCCTTCCATTTATGATGCTTCTGTAGTAGACGAGATTATTCCGGTGCCCGATGACGAGGCCATTCGTGGAGGACGAGAGCTGGCTTCTACGGAAGGCTTGCTGGCTGGCATCTCATCCGGTGCGGCGGTATATGCGGCACGGTTGCTGGCCGAACGCCCTGAATTTGCGGATAAAATGATTGTTGCCCTACTGCCCGATACGGGGGAACGCTATTTGTCAACAGAACTGTTCGCTTTCGATACCTATCCTTTGGAATAAATACTGAACTATTATATGAAGAAACTTATTTTTTCTTTCTTCTTGTGTGGAGCCACGATGTTCCCTGCCTTTTCACAAACCTATCAGGAACTGAGCGAACGTGCGGTTGCAGCCACGGAGCAAGACAGCTTGTCATTGGCCGAAAAATACATTGAACAAGCTTTGAAAATGGAGCCCGCCAATCCTCATAACGCTTTGCTTTTCTCCAATTTAGGAACGATACAGCGTTGGCAGCACCGGTATGAGCAGGCTCTTGACTCGTATACGCTGGCATTGAACATTGCTCCGCGTGCCATACCCGCCCTGATGAATCGTGCCGCTCTTTACCTTGAGTTGGGAAAGGATGACTTGGCCCGGATAGACTATTCTTTGGTGCTGGATATAGAGAGCGATAATCAGGAAGCCTTGCTGATGCGTGCCTATATCTATATGCGGCAGCGCAACTATAATTTTGCAAAGTCTGATTATGAACGTCTGCTGAAACTTGCCCCCCGGAGCTACAATGGCCGCCTTGGGTTGGCCACGTTGGAGCAGAAGGAAGGCAAATACGAAGCCGCGCTCTCGATACTGAATGCCATGATTGCAGAAAAAGGAGAAGAAGCTACCCGGCTGACTACCCAGCAATATGCCGTACTTTACGTAGCACGTGCGGGTGTAGAGCAGGATATGAAACATGTGGACCTGGCCATGATGGACTTGGAAGAAGCCATCAAGCTGGATGCTTCGCAGACAGAAGCCTACTTGATACGGGGGCAAATTTACCTTTCTCAAAAGAAAAAGGAGTTGGCAAAACGTGACTTCGAAAAAGCCATTTCACTTGGTGTGCCGCAAGGCGACCTCAGGGATTTGCTGTTGCAGTGTAAATAATATTCAACTGTATTTCCGTATCAGTTCCACAAACTCTTTTCCGTATTTCTTCTTTTTATATTCACCGATACCGCTGATATTACCAAATTCTTCTATGGTAGTGGGGCGGGAGGCGCTGAGTAGGTGGAGCACTTTGTCGGACAGTACGATATAGGCAGGAAGTGCTTCCTGGTCGGCAAGGCGTTTGCGGAGAGTGCGGAGAGCCTCGAAAAGTTCCCCACTTTCTGTATTGGGCAATCCCAATGGCAATTCTTTGGTTGGAACTGTAGCCTTGCGTTTACGGCCTCTTGTAGCTTGTACAGCTTCCTCGCGACGGATGGTGACAAGCAGGGCGCGTGCTCTGCCAAACAAGACATCTGTTCCGCTTTGAGTAATTTTCAGATGGTTGTTTTCATTGTAGGCTATTTCGAAATAGCCGAGTTGCAACATTTGCAGCAGGTAGTCATGCCAATCTCTGGCGGGTACTTCACGCCCGGCTCCAAAGGTCTTAAGGCGATGGTATCCTCTTTCTGTAACTTCAGAACTCATGTTTCCTCGGAGGATGTCCACTAAAATACCGGTTCCTATCTGTTGCTCGGAACGCGCGATTGCACTAAGTGCCTTTTGTACGATTATTGTACCATCGAAACGTTCGGGGGGATTTTTGCATACATCACAGTTTCCACAGTCGCAGGTCGTATTTTCACCGAAATAACTTAACAGAATGCGACGGCGGCAGATATCTGCTTCCGCATATTGCTGCATACGTTGCAGCTTTTCCAGGTTGATGCTTTGTTGCCCGCTGTCTGTTGCGAATTTAGTGAGCAGAATGAGGTCGGCCAGTGAATAGAACAAAAGGGTGTCACTGGGCATTCCGTCTCGTCCGGCACGTCCTATTTCCTGATAGAAACTTTCAATGCTTTTGGGCAAATTGTAATGAATTACCCAGCGCACATTGCTTTTGTCAATTCCCATTCCAAAGGCAATGGTGGCGCATACCACTTGCACGCGGTCATTGATGAAGTCGTCTTGTGCTTCATCTCTTCGTGCCGGCGACAGTCCTGCATGATAGACCGCCGACTTTATCCCTTGTTTTTGAAGCATTTGTGCCACTGTTTCAGTCTTGCTGCGGCTCATGCAATAAATGATGCCGCTCTCTCCCGGATGGCGGGCGATGAAGTCGAGGATGGCTTTGCTTTTTTCCTTCTGCTGGTAACCTCTTTTTACGGTGAGACTCAGGTTGGGACGGTCGAAAGATGAAATGAAAATTCTCGGTTGGTTGAGGTGTAGCTGTTTAATAATATCTTCACGGGTTATTTTATCGGCTGTGGCAGTAAGTGCAATGATGGGAACCTGGGGAAACAGTTGGTGAAGGATGCCCATCTGTGTATATTCCGGACGGAAATCGTGTCCCCATTGTGAGATGCAGTGAGCTTCATCAATGGCGAAAAGGGAAATATGCATATCCCTTAACAGATAGTTGGCTTCCGCCAATAATTTTTCAGGAGAAATATATAGTAGTTTCAGCTTGCCTTCCATGCATGCACGTCGTAGGGAAGCATTCTCTGTTTCATCATTATTGCTGTTCAGTGCACCGGCCGCGATACCGTTTGCACAGAGCGTTTCCACTTGGTCCTTCATCAAGGAAATGAGCGGAGAAACCACTACCGCCGTGCCTTCACTCAATAGGGCGGGAAGTTGGTAGCAGATGGACTTTCCACCTCCCGTAGGCATCAGTACCAATGCGTCTTTACGGTCTATCAGATGGCGTATGATGTCTTCTTGTAAGGGGCGGAAACTGTCGTAACCGAAATATGTCTTGAGCGTTTGTAGCATAATCTGGCAGTATGGATTTCTTCCGGCAAAGGTACACTAATTATTGCATATACTACAAATGGAAAGTCATCAAGATTTTGTATCATATGAGTTTCTGCAAAAGGTTAAAGTTTCTTATTAATGGCTGAATTGACCTACTTTTCAACCTTTTTCGTTGTTTATTTATCAAAAATATATACGGGAAAAGTTGTGTATAAAAAAAAAATGTCTGACTTTTGTAAAGTCTAAGGGGCTAACCCTTTGGCTTTTCCGATTTTAAACAACCCTAACCAGTTAATTCAATGAGTGATTTAGAAAACAATGCCCAGGAAAAAGGAACGAAGAAACGTCCTTACAACCTGCGCGAAAAGAAAGAAAAGGATGCTGCCTACCGTTCTTTGATAAGGCCGGAATTGGCAGATGAGTTGTATGACAAGATATTGAATATCGTTGTTGTACAAAAGAAGTACAGAGATGCTGATTATTCCGCTAAGGATTTGGCGAAAGAATTGCAGACCAATACTCGCTATTTGTCTGCAGTGGTGAATTCACGCTTCGGCATGAACTATTCTTGCCTGCTGAATGAATATAGAGTAAAAGAAGCGCAGCATTTGTTGACAGACAAAAGATATGCTGACAAGAATGTAGAGGAGATCAGTACGATGGTCGGCTTTGCAAACCGTCAGTCTTTTTATGCTGCTTTCTATAAAAATGTAGGTGAGACTCCTAATGGATATCGTAAAAGACACGCAGAAAAAGAAGCTAAGAAGAAATAATTCTGTATGACTGAATGAATAAAAAGGAAATATTCCGGAACAGTTGTTTCGGGATACTTCCTTTTCTTCTTTTTTAATACCAATCTATATACTCCCGACACATGAAGAAACAACTAATTTCTATGGTGACTGCCCTTTCTCTATTGACGGCTTGTGGCGGAAATCCGAAAACAACTGCTGAGGCAGAAAAAATTGACTATACAGTGGAACAATTTGCAGATTTACAGATTTTACGTTACCGCGTACCAGGTTTTGAGGATTTGTCCCTCAAACAAAAAGAATTGGTTTATTATTTGACGGAAGCGGCTTTGCAGGGCAGAGACATTCTTTTCGACCAGAATGGCAAGTATAACCTGACGATTCGCCGGATGCTGGAAGCTGTCTATACCGGCTATAAGGGAGATAAGAATACTCCTGATTTCAAGGCTATGGAAGTGTACCTCAAGCGGGTATGGTTCTCTAACGGCATTCATCATCACTATGGTAGCGAAAAGTTCGTTCCGGGATTTACTCCCGAATTCTTCAGGCAGGCTGTACAGAGTGTGGATGCAGCTACATTGCCGCTTGCCGAAGGACAGACTGTGGAACAACTGTGCGAGGAAGTGTTCCCCGTTATTTTCGACCCCACGGTGATGCCCAAACGGGTGAACCAAGCTGCCGGTGAAGATTTGGTTTTGACTTCCGCATGCAATTATTACGATGGCGTGACGCAGCAGGAGGCCGAAGATTTCTATAATGCCTTGAAGAATCCGCAGGATGAAACTCCCGTTTCCTATGGTTTGAATAGCCGTTTGGTGAAAGAGGATGGCAAGATTCAGGAGAAAGTATGGAAAGTGGGGGGCTTGTATGGACAGGCACTTGAAAAGATTGTCTACTGGCTGAAGAAGGCAGAAGGAGTTGCCGAGACTCCCGAGCAGAAGGCGGTGATAGCCAAACTGATGGAATTCTATGAAACCGGCGATTTGAAGACATTCGATGAATATGCCATTTTGTGGGTGAAGGATTTGAACTCACGCATTGACTTTGTGAACGGTTTTACCGAAAGTTATGGTGACCCGCTCGGCATGAAGGCAAGCTGGGAATCTCTGGTGAATTTTAAAGATTTGGAAGCTACCCAGCGTACAGAGTTGATAAGCGGCAATGCACAGTGGTTTGAGGACCATTCGCCGGTAGACGGACAATTCAAGAAGGAGAAAGTGAAAGGGGTGTCTGCCAAGGTAATCACGGCGGCTATTCTGGCCGGTGACTTGTATCCTGCAACTGCTATCGGCATCAACCTGCCCAATGCCAACTGGATACGTAGCCATCATGGTTCGAAATCCGTTACAATCGGTAACATTACAGATGCTTATAATAAGGCAGCTCATGGCAACGGGTTCAATGAGGAGTTTGTGTACAGTGATGCAGAGCTTCAACTGATTGATAAGTACGCAGATGTGACAGATGAACTGCATACTGACCTGCATGAATGTTTGGGACATGGTTCCGGTAAATTGCTCCCGGGTGTGGCCCCGGATGCGTTGAAGGCATATGGTTCTACTATCGAAGAAGCGCGCGCCGACTTGTTCGGACTCTACTACGTGGCCGACCCGAAGCTGGTGGAACTGGGGCTTACTCCAAGTGCGGATGCTTATAAGGCTCAATACTACACCTATCTGATGAATGGTTTGATGACACAGCTTGTACGTATCGAGCCGGGTAACAATGTAGAAGAAGCCCATATGCGCAACCGTCAGCTCATAGCCCGCTGGGTGTACGAGAAAGGTGCGGCGGAGAAGGTTGTGGAATTGGTAAAGAAGGATGGGAAGACGTACGTCGTGATAAACGATTATGAGAAAGTGCGTGACTTGTTTGGCCGGTTGCTTGCCGAGATACAGCGTATCAAGTCCACCGGTGACTATGCCGGTGCCCATGATTTGGTGGAAGCCTATGCCGTGAAAGTCGATCCCGCTTTGCATGCCGAAGTGCTGGAACGCTACAAGAAGCTGAATCTTGCGCCGTATAAGGGGTTCGTCAATCCCAAGTATGAAGTGGTGACGGATGCCGACGGTACTATAACAGATGTGACAGTGACTTATGATGAAGGTTATGCGGAACAGATGTTGCGTTATAGCAAAGACTATTCTACATTGCCTTCTGTCAATAAATGATGAACTATGATAGATACTAAAGAGCAGCTGCATCAGCGGCTGAAAGATATAAAGACACAGCTCCGTCTCTCAATGAACGGGGCTGTGTCCCAAAGTATGCGTGAGAAAGGGCTGGTATATAAGCTGAACTTTGGCGTGGAGTTGCCCCGTATCAAGGGTATTGCTGCCGGTTACGAGAAGGACCACTCTCTGGCTCAGTCTTTGTGGAAAGAAGATATCAGAGAGTGCAAAATATTGGCGGGACTTTTACAGCCGGTAGAGAGTTTCCTGCCCGAGATAGCCGATATCTGGGTGGAAGATATCCGTAATATCGAGATTGCAGAACTTACCTGCATGAATTTATTCCAACATCTTCCTTATGCGCCTGCCAAGTCCTTCCATTGGATTGCAAGCGAGGACGAATACACGCAGGTTTGCGGCTTCCTCACCATAGCCCGTCTATTGATGAAGAAAGGGGATATGAACGAACGGGTTGAAAATGAGTTCCTCGACCAGGCAATAACGGCTTTTTTGTCGGGCTCCTATCATGTACGCAATGCAGCCATGACTGCTATCCGCCGCTTTATGCAGCAAAATGAGGAAAATTCTTTTCAAGTTTGCCGCAGAGTGGAGGGTATGGACAATTCTTCTTCTGATGTAGAACAATTACTATACAATCTTGTAAAAGAGGAGGTTTGTTAGATTAGTTCTATGGTTATAGAGACTGATGCGGTAAGGGAATATTTCCCTTATCGCAATTTTTATCTCTTTCTCGTTTGCTTTCCACAAAAAAGGATTAACTTTGTTGGCTGTAAAACTGCGCCGTCAAATGGAAAGTCAGAATGTGAAAGATACAGTTAGGCAGATATTCACTGAATATCTGAATGCGAACGGGCATCGGAAGACTCCCGAACGTTATGCTATACTTGACACCATTTACTCCATAGACGGTCATTTTGATATCGACACGCTCTATTCACTGATGGCCGACCAGGAGAACTTCCGCGTCAGCCGTGCAACGCTTTACAATACCATCATTTTGCTTATAAATGCTCGTCTGGTCATCAAGCATCAGTTCGGCAACTCTTCCCAATACGAAAAATCTTATAATCGCGATACGCACCATCACCAGATATGCACCCAGTGCGGAAAGGTGACCGAGTTTCAGAACGAGGAGTTGCAACATGCCATTGAGAATACCAAACTGAGCCGTTTTAATCTTACGCACTATTCCTTATATATGTATGGGTTGTGCAGCAAGTGTGACCGGGCCAATAAACGGAAGAAAAAGAATAATAACCATAAAAAAGAAAAATGAAAGTAGACGTATTATTAGGATTACAATGGGGCGACGAAGGCAAAGGCAAAGTCGTTGATGTGTTAACTCCGAGATACGATGTCGTAGCTCGTTTCCAGGGTGGACCGAATGCCGGACATACACTCGAGTTTGAAGGGCAGAAGTATGTGCTCCGTTCCATTCCGTCTGGAATATTCCAGGGAGACAAGGTGAATATCATCGGTAACGGAGTGGTGCTTGACCCGGCTCTCTTCAAAGCGGAAGCCGAATCATTGGAAGCGTCCGGCCATAACTTGAAGGAACGCTTGCACATTTCCAAGAAAGCACACCTCATTCTGCCGACTCACCGCATACTGGATGCTGCATACGAAGCAGCCAAAGGCGATGCAAAGGTAGGAACGACCGGAAAAGGCATCGGACCGACTTACACGGATAAAATCAGCCGTAACGGTGTGCGTGTAGGCGACATTCTGCATGACTTTGACAAGAAGTATGCAGCGGCCAAGGCCCGTCATGAGCAAATCTTGAAAGGCTTGAACTATGAGTATGACATTACCGAAATGGAGAAGGCATGGTTCGAAGGTATCGAATACTTGAAACAATTCCAGTTGGTGGATAGCGAACACGAGATGAACAATCTGCTGGCTGCCGGCAAGTCTGTATTGTGCGAAGGTGCGCAGGGGACAATGTTGGACATTGATTTCGGTTCTTATCCGTTTGTAACGTCTTCCAATACGGTTTGTGCAGGTGCTTGTACCGGTCTGGGTATTGCTCCCAACAAGATTGGTGAGGTATATGGGATTTTCAAAGCCTATTGTACGCGCGTAGGTGCCGGTCCGTTCCCGACGGAATTATTCGACAAGACCGGTGACCAGATTTGCACGCTGGGTCATGAGTTCGGTTCTGTGACAGGACGTAAGCGCCGTTGTGGCTGGATTGACCTGGTGGCATTGAAATATGCCATTATGGTAGACGGGGTTACCAAACTGATTATGATGAAGAGCGATGTGCTCGATTCTTTTGAAACCATTAAGGCTTGTGTAGCTTACAAGATGGATGAGGAAGAGATTGATTACTTCCCGTTCGATATCAATGAGACTGTTGAACCGGTTTATGTAGAGCTACCCGGTTGGCAGACGGATATGACCAAGATGCAGAGTGAAGATGAGTTCCCGGAAGAATTCAATGCATATTTGTCATTCCTGGAAGAACAGCTTGGTGTGCCCATCAAGATTGTTTCTCTGGGACCGGACCGTGAGCAGACCATCGAACGGTATACAGAGGAATAATAAAACAAACAGATAACCTTAGACACGGATTACACGGATTTCGCGGCTTCATCTGAAGAACCGTGGGTGTCCGGATAATCCGTGCCTTTTTTATTTATTGCCATGAAAACACGTCTTTTGTCTTTTTTACTGTTGTTTCTTCTTGTGTGCTCCGCACAGTCGCAGACTTACCAGCCGACGGAGGAGAACCTGAAATCCCGTCAGGAGTTTCGGGACAATCGCTTCGGTATCTTCCTGCATTGGGGGATATACAGTATGCTGGCTACCGGAGAATGGACCATGACGAACAAGAACCTTAATTATAAGGAGTATGCCAAACTGGCGGGAGGTTTCTATCCTGCCAAATTCGATGCTGCCAGATGGGTGTCAGCCATTAAGGCGTCCGGGGCAAAGTATATCTGCTTTACATCCCGGCATCACGATGGCTTTTCTATGTTCCACACACGCTTTTCCGATTACAATATTGTGGATGCTACCCCTTTTAAGCGGGATATTCTGAAAGAATTGGCGGACGAGTGCCACAAGCAAGGTATTCGTCTGCATCTCTACTATTCGCACATCGACTGGTATCGCGAAGATGCTCCGTGGGGACGCACCGGACGTGGAACGGGACGACCGAATCCGAAGGGCGACTGGAACAGCTACTATAAATTCATGAACAACCAGCTGACCGAGCTGCTCACCAATTATGGAAAAATAGGTGCCATTTGGTTTGATGGCTGGTGGGACCAGGACCAGAATCCGGATTTTGACTGGCAACTGCCCGGGCAATATGCCATGATACACCGCCTGCAACCGGCTTGCTTGGTTGGGAACAACCATCATCAAGCACCGTTTGCCGGCGAGGACATCCAGATATTCGAGCGCGACCTGCCGGGAGAGAACCGTGCCGGTCTTTCCGGGCAGGATATCAGCGCCTTGCCCCTTGAAACCTGCGAGACGATGAATGGAATGTGGGGATATAAGATTACGGACCAGGATTATAAATCCACCAAAACGCTGATACATTACCTGGTGAAGGCTGCGGGTAAAGATGCCAATCTGCTGATGAATATCGGTCCTCAGCCGGACGGTGAGCTGCCTGCTGTTGCATTGGAGCGTCTGGCAGAAGTAGGGGAATGGATGAAGGTATACGGTGAAACCATCTACGGAACCCGTGGCGGCTGCATTGCTCCGCATCCTTGGGGAGTCACTACACAAAGAGAAAATAAATTATACGTGCATATTCTCGAATTGCAGGATAAGGCTCTCTTCCTGCCGTTGGAAGGCAAGAAAGTGAGGAAGGCAGTGGGGTATGCCGACCGTCTTCCAGTGAAGTTCCGTAAGTGTGAAGGAGGGGTGATGCTCTACTTGCCGGAGGTTCCGACGGATATTGATAAAGTGATAGAGGTGGATATTGAAAAATAAATTATAAATCAGAAATCTTTAATTCTTCCTAAAAGATAAAGGAAACGCTGGCATTGCTCACCGTTTCCTTTTATTTTTGGCAGACTATTTGTTATACAATAAGAAACGACTGATTTATTCACAATTTAAAGAAAGAAAATTATGGGAACAGGAATGATATGGATTATTTTTATCGGTATTGCCGCCGTTAGCTGGCTGGTACAGATGAATCTTCAGAACAAGTTCAAGAAGTACTCTAAAATCCCTACCGGCAACGGAATGACGGGAGCGGACGTTGCTTTGAAGATGCTGCACGACAATGGCATCTACGATGTGACCGTGACGCATACTCCCGGACATCTGACCGACCATTATAATCCTGCCAATAAGACAGTAAACCTGAGTGAGGGCGTTTATAGCAGCAACAGCATCATGGCTGCTGCCGTTGCAGCCCACGAATGTGGCCACGCCGTGCAGCATGCACGCGCATACGCTCCGTTGACAATGCGCAGCAAACTGGTGCCGGTAGTCTCTTTTGCCTCACAGTGGATGACGTGGCTGCTGCTGGCAGGTATCCTGCTGCTGAACTCCTTCCCGCAACTGTTGCTGGCGGGCATCATACTGTTTGCATTGACAACTTTGTTCAGCTTCATCACCTTGCCGGTGGAAATCAATGCAAGCAAGCGTGCGCTGGTATGGCTTAGCAACTCCGGCATTACGAATTCATATAATCATGCGCAAGCAGAAGATGCACTCCGCTCGGCTGCCTATACTTATGTAGTGGCTGCTCTCGGTTCGCTTGCTACGCTGATTTATTATATCATGATATTCCTGGGACGCAGAGATTAAACGCATGATGCAGACATAAAAAACAGATGATGTGTTTCTGCCGGATACATCATCTGTTTTTTTTATTCCTGATAGGGCGACTGCCAGAACCAGGCATCGTCATTGACCACGTACTTGGCTTGGAAGAAGTTTTCCGCATTAGGGTCTGAGGGGCAAAGCAGTACATCGTCTGCTTTTATGCTATAGAGATTCTTGGCCATATAGCTGTCTAAATAATATTCTTTGGTAATCTTCTGTTGGTTGTTCCAGTTGGCTTCTTCATTTAGGGTCACCGGACGACCGTCTCGCAGGCGTTCGCGCACTTCTTGTACGCTTAGCATGATGCCGTTTTCATCCATCACCCAGGCATTGTTGGTGGGGTCTACCCATATCCATTTATCCAAGGTATTGGAATAAACTACGTTAATGGAATGGCATTCGCCGATGTATTTTTGGGGTAATCCGCTGATGTGGCGTGCCTTAAATCCCATGGACAGATAACAATCCTTCAGTACATGGGCAAGACCTCCGCAATGCAGACCTCGCGCACCGCCTTTGCAAGCTTCTGCCCATTTGATGATGTTGCTGCCTGCCGGACTTTCATGGTTTCCGTCATGTTTTATGGTATTGTGTATATAAGTCAGTATGTTCTTTATTTTTGATAATTCGTCGCTTGCGCCTGCCACACTGTCCAACTTGAAGTATTGGCGTACCTCTACTAAATACTTGTTGTTGGGATTGATGTATTCGAAGCGGGGGAGTGTATCAGGGCGCTCATTGTGGGTGTATCCCGGTGCTTTTTGAAGTATGTCGAGGTAGTCACCCACTTTCTTCACTTTGGCAAGCACTGCCTTGAAGCGTTTATCGCTGCGCAGGTTGTCTAAGTCGGTATCATTCATCATGTGGTTGTAATCTTGAAATCCATTGTCGTAGGCCAGTTCTAAATTTTTGATGGCTTCACCTTTTTTCTTTAACAAGGATTGGAAGCAGGCTAAATTGTAGTAATAGGACTGTATAATCCAGCTATACTTTTTCTGAGTGTTCTCGTCTTGTTCTTTGAACAGAGTTATCAAAGCCTTACCGTTCTTTTCGGCTTCTTTATAGTTTTTCTCGTTAACGGCTTGTTGCAGCTTTTGTGCGATGGCTTCTTCTTTTTGCTCGAAGTCTTTGGCGTTGTCGGATTGTGCCCGGCTAACACCGATGCCACATAGCAACAACATGCAGAATAAAATCAGTCTCTCTTTCATAAATGTGTAAGTTTAAAGTTTGTTTTGGTCGTTTTTATGCGACGGTAATGATACAAAGGTAAACATTCTCTTTTCTTAATCAATAAAATACTGTAACTTTGTCGCCCGATTTTAAAGTAATTGAACTGATTATGGCAGCAAAACCCAGTATTCCGAAAGGAACCCGTGACTTCTCGCCCGTAGAAATGGCGAAGCGTAACTATATATTCAATACGATTCGTGAAGTGTATCACCTCTATGGCTTCCAGCAGATAGAAACGCCCTCGATGGAAATGCTTTCTACCTTGATGGGGAAGTATGGTGAGGAAGGAGACAAGCTCTTGTTCAAGATACAGAATTCCGGTGATTACTTCTCCGGACTTACAGATGAAGAACTGTTGAGCCGTAATGCAGTGAAGCTTGCCAGTAAGTTCTGCGAAAAAGGTTTGCGCTATGACCTCACAGTGCCTTTTGCCCGCTACGTGGTGATGCACCGCGATGAAATCACTTTCCCCTTCAAGCGCTATCAGATACAACCCGTGTGGCGTGCCGACCGTCCGCAGAAAGGGCGTTATCGTGAATTCTATCAATGCGATGCCGACGTGGTAGGCAGCGATTCCCTGCTGAACGAAGTGGAACTGATGCAGATTGTAGATACGGTATTTACCCGCTTCGGCATCCGTGTCTGTATCAAGATTAACAACCGCAAGATATTGAGCGGCATTGCCGAAATCATCGGTGAGTCGGACAAGATTGTAGACATTACCGTGGCAATCGATAAGTTGGATAAGATAGGTCTGGACAATGTCAATGCCGAGTTGAAAGAGAAAGGCATCAGTGACGAGGCTATCGCCAAACTGCAACCTATCATTCTGCTGAACGGTTCAAATTCGGATAAATTAAAGCAATTAAAGCGAATATTATCCCAAAGTAAGATTGGATTAGAAGGGATAAAAGAAACAAAATTTATTTTGAGTAAATTATGGCAAGCACCTCGATTAAAGAATAAAATTGAATTAGATTTAACTTTAGCTCGTGGTTTAAATTATTATACAGGTGCTATTTTTGAAGTAAAGGCTCTTGATGTGCAAATTGGTAGCATTACAGGAGGAGGACGATATGATAACTTAACGGGAGTATTTGGTATGCCTGGCGTATCTGGAGTTGGTATTTCTTTTGGAGCAGACCGTATTTTTGATGTATTAAATCATCTCAATCTTTATCCGAAAGAAGCGATAAAAGGTACACAATTGTTATTTATAAATTTTGGTGAGAAAGAAGCTGATTATTCAAGGACTTTGTTGAATAAAGTGCGTGCAAAGGGCATATGTGCAGAGGTTTATCCTGATGCAAGTAAAATGAAGAAGCAACTGAATTATGCTAATTATAATAAAATACCTTATGTAGCTTTGATTGGCAGTAATGAAATGTATGTGGGAAAGTTTACCTTAAGAGATATGAAAACAGGGAAACAGACATTGGTAACTTTTGAACAACTGATACGTAAATTACATAAATGAAATATTGTATCTCTTTAATATTATAAAAGCTGAAATACATTTAAAAAGGAGCACAAAGTAGCTCCTTTTTTTGTATATTTAGAGCATGAATGAAGGCGGGCTTGTTGATGTGTTGCTGTACGGTGCACTCGGTTTGTTCCTTTTATTTGTAATGAGGATGTAGGAGAAATGAAACATCCTGCATTTATCTTTGTACTGACAAAAAAAGGAGGTTCTTATGGTTTCTGTTGAGCTGAAGCAAGAAAAGCACAATGCCCTCGTCAGTTTCCTGATGATTGTTATAGCGGCATTGTTCCTGCTCTATATGGGCAGTTCATTGGTGCATTCTACAAAAGCGTTCTGGGAAAATTATTCCATAGAAGAGTTGCTGGAGTAGAAGGAATTCAAGTCAAATCACTACCTTTGTCGGCAAAACATACTGCCGATGATACTTTATTTTACCGCAACCGGAAACTCACGCTGGATTGCAGAATTGCTTGCAGAGGCTACGCATGATACTGCTGTCAGCATTGTTGATTGCCTGAGGCAAGGCCCGATACCCGCAGGGCTGATGGAAGCCGACAGATTGGGTATCGTTTTTCCGGTACACTCCTGGTATGCACCCCGTGTCTTGATTGATTTTCTGTCGCAGCTCCGGTTGCCGGACTGCTGCTATCGTTATGCCGTGTGTACATGCGGGGACGATATGGGGAAGGGAATGAACCGCCTGGCGGAGCATTTTCCGCTGGATGCTGCCTGGTCTGTTGCAATGCCCAATACCTACGTACCGATGTTCAATTTGGACGATGAGTCGCTTTGCCGCGAGAAGATAGAGAACGCACGGCATGCTGTCGCTTCGATTGCCGAAGATGTCATTGCACGGAAGAGGGTCTGGAATGTGCATGAGGGCAGTGCAGCCTGGCTGAAAACATATGTCGTGAATCCTTTGTTTGTCCGTTTTGTCATTGGTACAAGGAGTTTCCATGTAGATGAAGGCTGTATCTCTTGCGGAATATGCGGCAAATCTTGTCCGGTAGGTAATATCCGGTTGGTGGATGGGCATCCGGTGTGGGGAAAGCAGTGCATTCATTGTATGGCTTGTTTGCATTTTTGCCCCCGGAAAGTGATACAGTATGGAAAAGCGACACAGAAGAAGGGGAGATACCGGTTGGAAGATTATCTTTGCCGCTTCACCACTCCCACATAAATCAGCAGAATAACATTCATTACCAGTGCGTAGATAATGGCAGGTATTGCAATAATGTCATTGTTGAATACAAACGGACTACTGGCAACAGCAATTGCTTGTGCGGCATTCTGCATACCGATTTCTATAATGAGTGTACGTTGTTCTTTCCGGTTGAGGCGCATGGACTTCGATAGCACTACGCCGCCTCCCATAGCCAGCAGGATAAGAATGGAGATGCAGAGGCCCAGTTTGCCGAATTGGCCGGTGATGGTAGCATGGTGCTGTATGAAGAAGATGGTTGCCAGCAGGATAAGTGCAGGAAAGGCTGTCTTGGACAATATCTTATGAAGCCTTTCTGCCATTTGCGGACGGTAGCGCCTCGTGAGTATGCCGGCTACAATGGGAAGAAGCATTAGGACCAAGTTCTGCATGATGAGGCTGCCTACGGGGAGATGGATATCTATGTCCAGATTGCTGTCTACAAAGTGTGTGGCGAATTCCATAATCACGGGGATAGTGAACAGCGTAATAATGCTGCTGCATGCCGTCAGTGATACGGACAATGCTACGTCTCCTTTGGCTATCATGGAGAAGATGTTGGATGAGCTGCCGCCTGGCGAGCAGGCTATGAGTATGATGCCGATAAAGAACAGAGGTTCGAGATGGAAGACATGTCCTAAAGCAAATGCCAGTATCGGCAGTAGGATGATTTGGCCTGCCAGCCCGGCAATAATGGGGCGGGGGCGTTTGCGGAACAGTTTAAAGTCTTCGGTTTGTAATGTCAGTCCCAGTTCAAACATCAATAAGGTAAGAATGGGGAGGACTATCCATATTGCGTTCATAAGTCAAATCATTTTTGAGGCTGCAAAGATAGCAAATATTGTTGTATACTTTGCCATTTTGTCAGCCTTTGTCTGCCAAACAATCAGCTTGTTCGTTTGGCACGGTTTTCGTAAGTTGTTTATCGCTTGTTTAAAGCAAAATTACCATTATAACAAATGTATAACATATAAAACAAAAAGATTATGAACATTAAACCATTAGCAGACAGAGTGCTGATACTCCCTGCACCTGCAGAAGAAAAGACAATTGGCGGTATCATTATTCCTGATACAGCGAAAGAGAAACCTTTGAAAGGTGAAGTTATTGCAGTAGGCAACGGAACAAAAGACGAAGAAATGGTGTTGAAGGTTGGTGACACAGTGCTGTATGGCAAGTATGCCGGTACTGAACTGGAAGTTGAAGGAACCAAGTACCTCATCATGCGTCAAAGCGATGTGCTCGCTGTTTTAGGTTAATTTGTAAATTGTAAATCGTTAAATTGTAAATATAGTTATGGCAAAAGAAATATTATTCAATATCGATGCTCGCGACCAATTGAAGAAAGGTATCGACACACTGGCAAATGCAGTAAAAGTAACCCTCGGCCCTAAAGGTCGTAACGTTATCATCGAAAAGAAATTTGGTGCTCCCCACATCACGAAAGATGGTGTAACGGTAGCTAAAGAAGTAGAGTTGGCAGACGCATATCAGAATACTGGCGCACAGCTGGTAAAGGAAGTTGCTTCCAAGACCGGCGACGATGCAGGTGACGGTACTACAACTGCTACTGTTTTGGCTCAGGCTATCGTAGCCGAAGGTCTGAAGAACGTGACTGCCGGTGCTAGCCCGATGGATATCAAACGCGGTATCGACAAGGCTGTTGCCAAAGTGGTTGATTCTATCAAAGGCCAGGCGGAAACAGTGGGTGACAACTATGACAAGATTGAGCAAGTTGCTTCCGTTTCTGCCAATAACGACCCCGTTATCGGCAAGCTGATTGCAGACGCTATGCGCAAAGTTTCCAAAGACGGTGTTATCACTATCGAAGAGGCAAAGGGTACTGATACTACTATCGGTGTGGTTGAAGGTATGCAGTTCGACCGTGGTTACCTCTCTGCTTACTTCGTTACCAATACGGAGAAGATGGAGTGCGAAATGGAAAAACCGTACATTCTGATTTATGATAAGAAGATTTCCAACCTGAAAGATTTCCTGCCTATCCTCGAACCGGCAGTACAGACCGGCCGTCCTTTGCTGGTTATTGCAGAAGATGTGGATAGCGAAGCGCTGACAACTTTGGTTGTAAACCGTCTGCGTTCTCAGTTGAAGATTTGTGCAGTGAAGGCTCCGGGCTTCGGTGACCGTCGCAAGGAAATGTTGGAGGATATTGCAGTGCTGACCGGTGGTGTTGTCATCAGCGAGGAAAAAGGTCTGAAGCTGGAACAAGCTACTATCGAAATGCTGGGTACTGCCGACAAGGTAACTGTTTCCAAGGATAACACGACCATCGTAAACGGTGCCGGTGACAAAGAGAACATCAAGGAACGTTGCGAACAAATCAAGGCTCAGATTGTTGCTACGAAGTCTGATTATGATAAGGAAAAACTGCAGGAACGTCTGGCCAAGTTGTCTGGCGGTGTAGCTGTTCTTTATGTGGGTGCTGCTTCTGAGGTTGAAATGAAGGAAAAGAAAGACCGTGTGGACGATGCACTCCGTGCTACCCGCGCTGCTATCGAAGAAGGTATCGTTCCTGGTGGTGGTGTAGCCTATATTCGCGCATTGGATGCATTGGAAGGCTTCAAGGGTGACAATGTGGACGAAACCACAGGTATCGACATCATCAAGCGTGCTATCGAAGAACCGTTGCGTCAGATTGTTGCCAACGCCGGTAAAGAAGGTGCTGTTGTTGTGCAGAAAGTGCGCGAAGGCAAGGCAGACTTCGGTTACAATGCCCGTACCGATGTTTATGAGAACCTGCACGCAGCTGGTGTGGTAGATCCTGCCAAGGTTACTCGTGTGGCTCTTGAAAATGCTGCTTCTATTGCCGGTATGTTCTTGACTACAGAATGTGTAATTGTAGAGAAGAAAGAAGATAAGCCTGAGATGCCGATGGGTGCTCCCGGAATGGGAGGCATGGGCGGAATGATGTAAGATTGTTTTCCCTGATTGCTTAATCAAATAGGAGAACCGCAGTGTCTTTTTGATAGATACTGCGGTTTTTTTGTTCTATTTACCTTCTTGATTATTAATAAAAAGCGTGTAATATTACAAAAGTGTTACAAAAATGATTAGTTTTCATATCTTTTGCTCGTTTTTGTTGTTGGTAAAATAAAAAATCATATCTTTACCCTTCGTAAAGATAACCTAATCAACAAGAACTATTAACCTTTTTAATTGAAGAGAAAATGAACAAAAGCGAAATTGGACTAAATGCTGGGAAAGTTTGGCAGTTGCTTAGCGATTATACCAGATGGAGCTACGGTTCTTTAAAGAGGAAGTCCGGACTGAAGGACAAGGAGTTGGGAGCCGCATTGGGGTGGCTTGCCCGTGAGGACAAGATTGAAATTCATCAGGAAGAAGATGAACTTTATGTTTCACTAGGGGTAAATGTTTATATCGGATAAAGGAAACCGATTGAATGGATTGATTGAGGAGCACAGATTTCGCAGTGCGGAAGCATTTTCTGCCGGGGGGATGAAATCTGTGCTCCTTTGTTTTTTCATGTTGCAGAATATTCTTTCCTTTGCACATTCTTTTCAATGAACAAAAACAGAATGACTATGAGAAGTTTTGCTTCAGACAATAATTCAGGCGTACATCCGCTGGTAATGGAGGCACTGAACCGGGCCAACAGTGACCATGCTGTAGGTTATGGAGATGACCCTTGGACAGAGGAGGCTGTCTGTAAAATAAGAGAAGCGTTTACGCCGGATTGTGAACCGTTGTTCGTATTCAACGGTACGGGCAGTAATGCGGTGGCTTTGCAGCTGTGTACCCGCCCTTATAATTCCATTATTTGTGCAGAGACTGCACATATCTATGTCGATGAGTGCGGTGCGCCTGCCCGTATGACAGGTTGTCAGATTCGTCCTATAGCTACCCCTGACGGCAAGCTGACGCCCGATTTAGTCCGTCCTTATTTGTGCCATTTCGGCGAACAGCATCATTCGCAGCCCGGAGCCATCTATATTTCGCAATGTTCGGAGCTGGGCACTGTCTATAAGCCGGACGAGTTGCGGGCTTTGACGGATTTGGCCCATCGGCATGGCATGTATGTCCATATGGACGGAGCCCGTCTGGCAAATGCTTGTGCAGCCTTGAATCTTGGCTTTAGGGAACTGACAGTGGATTGCGGGATAGATATCCTCAGCTTCGGTGGTACGAAAAATGGACTGATGTTGGGAGAAAGCGTGGTTGTCTTTAACCCAGCTTTGAAGAAGGAAGCTTATTTTGTGCGCAAGCAGTCGGCACAGCTCGCATCCAAGCTCCGCTATCTGTCCTGCCAGTTTACTGCCTATCTGACGGACAGCCTTTGGTTGAAAAATGCCGCGCATGCCAATCGTATGGCAAAGATTCTTTACGACGGATTGAAGGAATTGCCAGGTGCGCATTTTACGCAGAAGGTGGAAAGTAACCAGCTTTTCCTTACGATGCCCCGTCCGGTGATTGACGAGCTGTTGAAGGACTATTTCTTCTACTTCTGGGATGAGGCCATCCACGAAATCCGTTTTGTAACCTCTTTTGATACTACGGAAGAAGATATCGAGCAATTGCTGCAATCGGTAAAAAGGCTTCTCTGAAATATATAAAAGCTCCTAACCTTCACAGGCTGGGAGCTTACTTCGAAACTTTCCCCTCTTGGGGGTAGGGGAAGGTTTACTGAAAACAAACCGATTGAATATTTACCTTAAATACCTTTGCACGATAACCTTTTTAACTAACCTTTTCAATAAATCCTTGTTAGAGTATGCTTATATACCGACAGCCTCGCGGACCGGTACAAAAGTGTAGCCTTTTCGTTTCAGCGTCTTAATCATCTTGTCCAGATAGCCATTATAGAACTTGTCTGTGCGGCGGTCGTCCGTTCCGAAGTGTATCAGCATTAGGTGTCCGTTCAGACCTTCTTTCTTTTCCACCTCCATAATCTTGTCGTAGATGAGTTTGCTACTCCGGTACTTCTGTCCCATGTCCGGAGTGGTGTAGTCGGCATTGCTCATGGTACCAGGGGTATAGTTGATAACTTGAATACCCATATTCTTTGCCCAGGCAGATATTTTCTTGTTATAGTATTCGTAAGGAGGAATATAGACGGGAGCGTCCTTGTATTCGATACCTGCCTTGCGGAGGGTCTCGTAGCTTTTCATCATATCGTTCTCAAACTCTTCGCGGGTGACCAGCAGAGAATCACGGTCTTCCCAAGGCATGTACAACAGATGTCCGTAACTGTGGCTGCCTACAAAATGCCCTTCGTCGAGCAGGCGTTTCACTACATCGGGATAGAGTTCATAGAACTCTCCGGTAAAGAAGAAGCCACCTTTGATGCCATGCTTCTTCAAGGTGCTGATGATGGCATCGGCACCGTCTGCTTTGTCGGCGGCAGTGAATACGAGGGTGATTTGCTTTTTTGAGGGATCGGTGCGGATAATGCCTCCGTCCACATATACATTCTTGTCATTTGGGATACCGGCTTGCTTCATTCCATCCTTCTGCATGGCAGAGAGGTAGTACGTGAGGCAGGCGGTTCCGTCCATGGTAGGCTCATTGGTGGAATAGTCGTGGATGGCGTCGTGATATACCATCAGGTCTGGCTGGAAGCGTTCGTAGTCTTGTCCGGGAGTTCCGGGAATTCCCGTCATATTGACACCGCGCAGGCTTTCGAAGATGGTACGATAGACAGGACCGTCCACCAGTCCGCCGGTAGTATTGCCCACGCCTGCATTCAGCAGTGAGGAGTGGGGTTGCGAGGGATAGTCTCCGTAAAGGGGAAGTTCCACAATCATGCTGGTTCCCCAAGGGTTACAGCCGAACAGCCAGTCGCGCAGGGAGGCTTCCATTTCGGCGTATGTGTCATCGCCGGTGGTTTCACGGTACAGCCGGCATTGGGTTAGCATGGCGGTAGTCAGATTGTTGGAACACCAGATGTAGGGTATACCGTGCAGAAAGGGGCTTTCTACCGCTTTCTCGTACGTGCGTTCAATGCCCGTACGCATGTTGCGGATGAATTCCTTGCTGATGCGGCTGTTGTCCACTTTGGCAAGATGGTAGTGCCCCATGTTCATGAACGGATACCATTGGTAGTGGCGTGCACTGTCGGCGCCCATCCAAGGAGTCACCGGTTCGCGACGTCCGTATTCAAGGGCTTGGGCCAGGTATTTGTTGTCGCCGGTGGCTTTGTACAGTTCCATGGCTCCCAGTTCCATATCGTCCACCCAGTTGTCCTCTTCGTAAATGTAGGGAGACAAGACAGAGGCAGTCTGGCATGCTCCCGGTTTCTTTACGCCTTCCTGATAGGCGGCATCGGCCTTGGCTTCGATTTCTGCTGCAAATTTAGGATAGTAGTCTTTCAGTATCTTGGCGCCTAAAGCGAAGCAGGAGGCAAACTTGCCGGCAGTGCTTGCCACTCCGGTCGTTGCATTCTTGAATTCTCCACGTACTTGCGGTTCGCCACTGCAAAAGTAAACGGGGCGTCCTTTACCCGGTCCGTAGCCATAATTCACCAGGTCTTTGTTAGGTAGGCGCATTCCGGCATGGTCACGGTCGTCGGCTATCTGGTTGTACAGCTCGCCCGGAGCAGGATTCATCCTGTTCAGCCAGTCCAGTCCCCACTTGATTTCGTCCACGATGTCGGGAATGCCGTTGGCTCCCGGATTTCCGGCTGCATCATAGGCGTCACCGAATGATTCCGGATTTTCTTGATAGGCAAACATCATCTGGTAGATGGCATTGGCGGAAGTGGTGGTGTATTGCAGATAGTCCGTAGCATCGTGCCAGCCTCCGCGGACGTCTATATGTTGTCCGGTTTTGGTGGGATGATAGACGATGTAGCCGTCGTGCACGTGGCAGCTGTCTTTCAGGAACGGATTATAGCCGCAGCGTTGCTGCCGCATGTAGTGCAGCAGGTAGTCTGCGGTACCGTTGTAGACTTGTGCATTGATGGGGAAACGGGGGGAGACCGCTTTGCCTGCTTTCAGATAATACGTGCCCAGTTCTGTGAAATCACTGAAGTTCAACCGGTAGGTACTCTTCATGCCTCCCATCTTGCCGGTGGCCTTGGCCGTGTTGAAGGTACGCACCACCTTTCCGGTGAAAGCGTCAATCAATGAATAATTTTCTACGTTTGTTCCTTCCTCGCTCATGAATACAGCGACTTTGACGGATTGCGGCAAATAGCCGAGTTGGTTGATTCTGATCCATTCGCCTGCTTTGCCCGGCAGGGCTACGAGAGCGAATATTACCGTTAGGAGCCAATAATTACTTTTCATAATGGGGGTTTTTAATCTAAGGTTGGGGATTATATATAAAACAAATTTTCCTTATTACAAATAAAGCATTTTCTGTCAATTTTAGGAAGATTTAGGATGAATAATTAGACGATATTAGGTGTCGTTTACACTATTTTGGTATTTTATAGACGTGAAATAAGTGTTTCGTTGAAACTAAATGTTTGTTTATCACGTAATTATTATGCTTGATGATGTTTTTTAATTTTCGTTTACCTATTTTAGTAATGCGTAAAACAAATTGGCGTGTTATTTGTTTTATGGTATTTAGACAATAAAACTAATAGACTATGGCTTATATTGATTACTATCAGGTCCTTGGAGTGGACAAAAAGGCATCTCAGGATGACATCAAGAAAGCGTTCCGCAAGCTGGCGCGCAAGTACCATCCTGACTTGAATCCGAACGATGCTACGGCCAAGGATAAGTTTCAGGCTATCAACGAGGCGAATGAGGTGCTGAGTGATCCTGAAAAGAGAAAGAAATATGATGAATATGGTGAACACTGGAAACATGCCGACGAGTTTGAGGCGCAGAAGCGGGCACAGCAGCAAGCCGGAGGCTTCGGGGGATTTGGAGGTTCCGGTGCGGGATTTGGTACGGACGGAGGCGGTACGTATTGGTATTCTTCCGACGGCCAGGAATTTTCGGGCAGTAATGCCGGTGGTTTCTCAGACTTCTTCGAACAGATGTTCGGTCATCGTACGCGCGGCGGAGGCGGTGCCAATGCCGGTTTCCGCGGGCAGGATTATCATGCGGATTTGAACCTATCGCTTCGTGAGGCTGCGAAGACCCATAAACAGATATTGACGGTGAATGGTAAGCAAGTGCGTATTACCATTCCGGCCGGTGTGGCCAACGGACAGGTCATCAAACTGAAAGGCTATGGTGGCGAGGGTATCAACGGAGGTCCTGCTGGTGACTTGTACATCACGTTTGTGATTCCGGATGACTCGGTATTCAAGCGTTTGGGAGATGATTTGTATGTAGATGTGACCGTTGACCTTTATACAGCCCTGCTGGGTGGCGACCAGTTAGTGGATACTTTGGATGGTCAGGTGAAGCTGAAGGTGAAACCCGAAACCCAGAACGGGACTAAGGTACGTCTGAAGGGCAAGGGCTTTCCCGTATATAAGAAGGAGGGACAGTTTGGCGATCTCATCGTGACTTATTCCGTGAAGTTGCCGACGAATCTGACGGAACAGCAGAAAGAGATGTTCCGTAAAATTAAGGGTATGAACTAATGAAAGGAGAACGGAGTATGCAGAACGAATGGATTGTCATCAGCGAATATTGTGACAAGTGTCATATAGAGCCCACTTTTATTGATATGTTGTGCGAAAGTGGGCTGATAGATGTGGAGCAGGAAGGTGGAGAACGTTATCTTCCTTTCTCCGAGTTGCCGGATGTGGAACGGTACAGCCGTATGTACTACGACCTTTCTATCAATATGGAAGGGATTGATGCCATCCATCATCTGCTGGCAAGGATGGAAGAGATGCAGCGGGAGATACACTCGCTGCGCGGCAGGCTGAGGCTGCACGGAGAGTATTAATTTTCCTTTCGTCTCTTTGAGAGCTTTTGTCCCTTTAAGAAGGAGCAAGCAGGAAATTTTTCAGAAAAAACAAGCGGGCATCGGAGAGTTTAGCTACTCCGGTGCCCGCTATATTTGTCTTGTCAAGCAATGCGTTTATTTGCGGTAGCTTTCCAGCTCTTCTGCTTTGAACTTACGGATGAAGTTAAAGTGTTTTTCCACTTCGGCTTCTGCATAGTTCACATACACCAGAGCCGATTTGCCGAACAGTTCGGGAGCCTTTGTCGCATCCTGGATGATGAGATGCGACATGATACATACCGCAGCCATCTCATAGAGGCGACGTGCCACGAAGTCCAGCAATTCCTGATTCTGTGCCTCTTTCACCGCATTGGTGCAGGCTTCGAACTTGTTGGTCATCTCTTTGATGCGGTCCATCAACGGTTGCATTTCTTCGCTGCACGGCACTTGCTCGTAGTCGCGCAAGGTGGCAGAGTATGAGCCGTTTGTTACATAGCGGATAGCAGCTACGGTCTGCAACTGAGTAGTACCTTCGTAGATAGAAGTAATACGTGCATCACGATAGATACGTTGGCAAGCATACTCCAGCATGAAGCCCGAACCGCCGTGAATCTGAATACTGTCGTAAGCATTCTGATTGGCATATTCAGAGTTCATACCTTTTGCCAGCGGAGTGAAGGCGTCGGCAAGTTTGGCATACTTCTTTTGTTCCTGGCGTTCTTCCGGAGTCAGTTTGCGTTCGCGAGCAATGTCGTCCAGCGCTTTGTAGATGTCAACGTAGCGGGAAGTCTGGTACAGCAAGGAGCGTCCTGCATCCAACTTGGCTTTCATAATAGCCAGCATGTCATATACAGCCGGGAATTCGATGATAGCCTTGCCGAACTGCTTGCGGTCTTTGGCATAAGCCAGACCTTCGTTGTAGGCAGCTTGTGAAAGGCCTACCGACTGTGCGGCAATACCCAGACGGGCACCGTTCATCAAAGCCATAACGTATTTAATCAAACCAAGCTTGCGGTCGCCGCAAAGTTCTGCCTTTGCATTCTTGTAAACCAGCTCGCAGGTGGGAGAGCCGTGGATACCCAGCTTGTTCTCGATGCGGCGCACGTCTACACCGCCTTCATTCTTATCGTAGATGAACATGGACAAGCCACGTCCGTCTTTGGTACCCTCTTCTGAACGTGCCAGTACGAGGTGGAGATTGGCGTCACCGTTAGTAATAAAACGCTTCACGCCGTTCAGGCGCCAGCAGTTGTTGGCCTCGTCATAGGTCGCTTTCAGCATTACGCTCTGCAAGTCGGAACCGGCATCCGGTTCTGTCAGGTCCATAGACATGGTCTCTCCGGCGCAGACACGCGGTATAAAACGGCTGTGCTGGTCTTCGTTACCGAATTCGTAGAGCGTTTCGATACAGTCTTGCAGTGACCAGATGTTACCGAAACCGGCATCGGCGGCGGCAACGATTTCCGCACACATGGTGTACGGAGTAATCGGGAAGTTCAAGCCACCGAAACGGCGCGGCATGGTCATACCGTTCAATCCGGCTTTTACCATGGCGTCGAGGTTCTGCTTGGTGCCGCTGGCATATTCCACACGGCCGTTGGCACAGTGGGGACCTTCTTCGTCCACGCCCTCGGCATTGGGAGCGATAATCTCTCCAGTAATCTCTCCGGTGATTTCAAGTACCTTGTCAAAAGAGTCCATAGCATCCGCATAGTCCTGCGGGGCATAGTCATACTTGTCTTTGTCTTGGTAACCGCGTTCTTTCAGTTCGCAGATACGTTCCATCATCGAGTTGTTCAGATGATACTTCAATTCGGGAACTTCGGTATAAAAATTTGCCATAATTTCTTGGTTATTTAGGTATTCTGAAGTATAGGGGTATGGTGAATTTCACTCGCTTGGCCTCTCCGTCCTGATAGCCGGGCGACCAGCGGTAGACGTCGGCAATGGCCTCGAAAGCGCGTATGGCTTCTTTGTCGATGTCATAGCGCACGGACTGGAGAATTTGGGGATGGGTCATCTTGCCTTCTTCGTCTACAACGAATCGTAGGATTACCCTTCCTTCTGCCTTTTGCTTCCAGGCGTCTTCCGGATATTTGGTAACATTGGCCACCAGTTTCATGAGGTTCTCTATTCCACCGGGGAAGGATGGAAACATGAAATACGGCTGATGTTCCATTTCAGTTCCGTGCTCGTCGAACATCTTTCCACCGGTACACTGATTCTCTGAATAGTGTTCCTCTCTACGGAGTTTCCCGTCGGGATAGTACTGCAGGAGTGTTCCGTCAAGTTTACCATCGCTGTAGCTCCGGGCCAGATGTATGGCACCGTCGGGATAATACACCATGGTCTGCCCCTCCAGGCGGTTGTCTCTATATACTTCTGTCAGGCTGTCCTTGCCATTTGCATAGAATGATGTATGCAGGCCTTCCCTTATCCTTTTGCGGGGATTGCTTTTGTATTCGGAGAAATGCCAGACATCCTTCTTTTGTCCTTCCAAAGCATACTCTTCCACCTTGATGCACTTCTTGTTTATCTTGGAAACAAGAGCATACTTGACTGCCTGGATGGAGTCGTCCGTCCATTGGTAATTCTTGTCCAACCAGAGCTTTTCTTGAGCGATAGCGGAAGATATACCTGAAAGAAGAACAAATATAAGAATCAGCCCTTTCATGATTACCTTTATTGTTATTTACTGTGTGATTTATAATATTTTATCATCTTCGGGATAACCTCTTCCACCGTACCGTTGATGACATAGTCGGCAATCGTATTGATGGGAGCGTTCTCGTCATTGTTGATGGAGATGATAATACCACTTTCCTGCATACCGGCAATGTGCTGGATTTGTCCGCTGATGCCGCAAGCAATATACAGTTTGGGGCGGACAGTGACACCGGTCTGGCCAATCTGGCGGTCATGGTCGGCATAACCGGCATCGACGGCAGCACGGCTGGCGCCTACCTCTGCATGGAGTTCTTTGGCAAGCTCGAACAACATGTCAAAACCTTCCTTGCTTCCCATGCCGTAGCCGCCAGCAATCACGATGGGAGCGCCTTTCAGGTTGTGTTTTGCCTTTTCTACGTGGCGGTCGATGACTTTTACCACATAATCCGTCTCGGGCACGTACTTGGCAACGTCGTGGTTGATGACTTCGCCCTTATAGTCAGCGTCCAGTATCTCTTTCTTCATCACACCTTCGCGAACGGTTGCCATCTGCGGACGGTGCTCGGGATTCACAATCGTGGCAACGATGTTACCGCCGAATGCGGGACGGATTTGATACAGCAGGTTCTCGTAAACCTTGCCTTCCTTCTTGTCTTCGTGGTTGCCGATTTCCAGTGAGGTACAGTCGGCGGTCAGTCCGCTGGTCAAAGCGGAAGAAACGCGCGGACCGAGGTCGCGACCGATAACGGTGGCGCCCATCAGACAGATTTGCGGCTTTTCTTCTTTGAACAAGTTGATGAGGACAGAGGAGTGGGGAAGGGAAGTATAGGGGAACAAGCCCGGAGCGTCGAATACGTGGAGTTTGTCTACTCCGTAGGGTAATACTTGCTTTTCAATGCCTGCCAGATTGCTTCCGGCAGCAACTGCCTCCAGTTGGCAGCCCAACTGATTGGCTAATTTACGACCTTTGGTCAAGAGTTCGAGACTGACGTCGGCAACTGTTGTGCCTTCTATCTCTAAATATACAAATACATTATTCATAATCTTATCCTATCGTATGGTTGGCTAACAGTTCAACAATCAAATCTTCCACATCCTTGTCGCTGCCCGTCAGCGTTTTGCTTTCTTTGGCCTGGAATGAGATGTTCTGAATGGTCTTCACCTTGGTAGGCGAACCGCTCAGACCGCATTGTGCAAGGTCGCCGTTCACGTCGGCAACACTCCATTCCGTGATGTTCAGATAGGGATATTTCTCGTAGAGGCCGGCGTAGGCAAGCTCAGCGCCTTCCTTGGTGATGGCAGCTTTTTCCTGGGCACCGAGGGCGCGTTTGTACTTCTGCACCAGTTTGGCATTGCGCGGGCGGCAGGGAGCGGCACTTCCGTTTACGGTGATGACTATGGGCAGGGGAGCCTCAACGGTTTCCACACCACCGTCAATATGACGTTTCACGGTAATCTTCTTGGCGGCTTTATCCACGTTCAGAATCTCTTCTGCGTAGGTCACTTGCGTCAGCCCCAGCTTTTCGGCAACCTGCGGGCCTACTTGGGCGGTATCACCGTCGATGGCCTGGCGTCCGCCAATGATGACGTCATAGTCGCCTATCTTCTTGATGGCTGTGGCAAGGGCATACGAAGTGGCAAGCGTATCGGCACCTGCAAAGGCGCGGTCGGTCAGCAGATAGCCGTTGTCGGCACCACGGTAAAGTCCTTCACGAATAACTTCGGCTGCACGTCCCGGTCCCATGGTCAGGATGGTAACGGTGGAGCCCGGATGTTCATCTTTCAGTCGGAGAGCCTGTTCAAGAGCGTTCAGGTCCTCGGGGTTGAAGATGGCAGGGAGTGCCGCGCGGTTGATAGTTCCGTCGGCTTTCATGGCATCTTTCCCAACGTTGCGTGTGTCGGGAACTTGTTTTGCCAATACAACAATTTTCAAACTCATGCTATTAATTATTAGTATTAGTATTTCTTTGTATGTCAGTACCGGGAATAGGAGTAGTAGAATCCTGCTACTGAAATTGGCCGGTTAACTCATTATCAGCCTGCAAATTTACGGAAAGAGTTGGGTTTGACAAGAAAATGGGGTGAAAAATGCACAAGTTGAGGGATTTTGCGCAAATATCAGTTGGCTCTATATCTGTAAAAAAGGTAATAAAACCGGTAATTTATCTACCTTTCCGTTCCCGTTTCCTCTGTACTTTTGCAGCGTCTGGATGAGGTCTGCATAACGGGCAGCATCGGATAAACAAGCATTGCTACTTAAATGTTATTATAGAATATGTATATTGAAAAAGTAAATTCCCCTGCTGACGTGAAAAAGTTATCAGTCAGCGAAATGAACGGATTGGGTGGAGAAATCCGCCAGGTGTTGTTAAACAAGTTAAGCTCCCACGGAGGACACGTAGGTCCCAACCTGGGAATGGTAGAAGCCACCATAGCCCTGCATTACGTGTTCGATTCACCAACGGACAAGATAGTCTATGACGTGTCTCACCAAAGTTATACCCATAAGATATTGACAGGCCGCCGGGCAGCGTTTATGAATGCGGACGAGTATGACGAAGTCTCCGGATATTCCGAACCGTCGGAAAGCGAGCACGACTTCTTCGTCATTGGGCATACCTCTACCTCCGTCAGTCTGGCAAGCGGACTTGCCAAGGCGCGTGACCTGAAGGGGGAGGCGGGTAATGTGATTGCCGTCATCGGCGATGGCTCGTTGAGTGGAGGTGAAGCCTTCGAAGGATTGAATGTAGGTGCCGAACTGGGCACGAACTTCATCGTCATTGTCAACGATAACCAGATGTCCATTGCCGAGAATCATGGCGGGCTATACCGCAATCTGCAACAGTTACGCGAAACGGAGGGGCAGGCTCCCTGCAACTATTTTAAGGCAATGGGATATGATTATCTCTATGTGAAGGATGGCAATGACGTGGAGCAATTGATAGAGGCTTTCCGTGAAGTGAAGGACAAGAAGCATCCGGTTGTGGTACATATCAATACCTTGAAAGGTAAGGGATACAAATTGGCAGAAGAGCAAAAAGAACGTTTCCATTACAGTGTTCCGTTCGACCTTGAAACCGGCAATCTGACCGGTGAGTCTGGAGAGGGTGAAGACTATGTCGACCTTACCGCCGGTTATTTGTTGCAGGAGATGAAGAAAGACCCGACTGTGGTGGGCATCACCGCAGGTACACCTACGGTATTTGGCTTTACACCGGAGCGCCGCAAGGAGGCAGGGCGGCAGTTCATCGATATGGGCATTGCCGAAGAGCAGGCTGTTGCCATGGCTTCTGCCATTGCTGCCGGAGGTGGAAAACCGGTATTCGGGGTCTACAGCACCTTTATCCAGCGCGCCTACGACCAGTTGTCCCAGGATCTTTGCATCAACAATAATCCTGCACTGATTCTTGTCTTCTGGGGAAGCTTATCGAGTATGAATGATGTTACCCATCTTTGTCTTTTTGATATTCCGGTCATCGGTAATATTCCGAATATGGTTTATCTGGCACCTACTTGTCGTGAGGAGTATATGGCAATGCTGGAGTGGGGCATCCGTCAAACGGAACATCCGGTTGCCATTCGCGTGCCGGCCAATGGGGTTGTCCGCAGGAATGTAGAACCGGAGAAGGATTACGGCAAGACGCTGAACCGTTATGAGGTGTCCCATCGTGGAGAGAAGGTCGCCATATTGGGACTGGGCTCTTTCTATCAGTTGGGCGAAGCCGTGGCTGCCCGGTTGAAGGAAGAGAAAGGAGTGGATGCCACGCTTGTCAATCCTCGCTACATCACGGGTGTGGACGAGGCTTTGCTCGATGACCTGAAGCGCGACCATACACTGGTCATTACTCTTGAGGACGGAGTGCTGGACGGTGGCTTTGGCGAGAAGATTGCCCGTTACTACGGTCCGTCGGATATGAAGGTACTGAACTATGGTGTGAAGAAAGAGTTTATCGACCGTTACGATGTGGAGGAGCAGTTGAAGAAGAACCGGTTGACGGTTCCGCAGATTGTGGAAGATATCTGTAGGATTTGGTAAGAATTGAAAAAGGAGATGCATCAAACTGCATCTCCTTCTTTTATTTATTTAATACCCAGTTTCTTGGCAATATCCTTAGGCAGTGCATCCTTGTGCACAATGATGTTCATTGTTTTATAGCGCACGAAAGCTTTGGAAGCATACCACAGTCCTTTGTACTTTCCGGCTTCACCCCAAGAGTTCTTTACCATATAGTATTCGTTGCCTTCCTGGTCTTTGGCTATACCGTAAATCAGCATACCGTGGTCGTCAGTAGTTTCCCAGTTGTCGTATGCCAGCTGGCGCTCTTCTTGTGTGCACCACTTCTGCGGTTGAGGCTTGCTGTTCAGTTTCTTTTCTTCGGGTTTCATTTTCAGCCAGTGTGCCATGTCCGAACCGCTCAGTTCTTGCACCTTTTCTGCATCGGGCATTACGGCTATACCGTCGCGTGTGAAGCCTTGTTCGCTTACGTCACTACCCCATGCAATGGTGTAACCCTTATTGATAGCGTTGTCAAACACTTCCATCAACTCGTCAATAGGCAAGTTGTAGGAAGAAGCCCAACGCCAGTTGTCTTGTATTTCCAGGACGAACGGCTGGTAGAAGGGATGGTGGGTATAGGAAGTCAGTGAGATATAGTCATCTGCATTCAGTCCGGTAGATTCATAGAAAGACTTCGGAGTATATTCCTTGCCTTTGTAGGTGAACTTCTCGGGACGTTCGCCCAGATAAATATCGTGGATAGCGGTAATGGCTTTCTTCCAGAGCGGGTTCTTGTCTTGGTCTGTTTGCAGGCTGCGGTGTTTTCCCTTGGCAATGGCTGCCACTACGGCATCAGATACGGCTGTCAATTCGGTGTGGTTGCTCAGCGTGTCGCCATACATAACGCCCGGACGCATTTCCTCTTCGGGCACCAGACCAAAAGTTTTCATACCATAAATTACATCGTAGAACGAACCGCCTTGTGAGAACGAAACGTCACCATGTGTACGCACTGCCTTGTCGGCACGGTCCAGATAGGTGTTGTGTACGATAAACATTTCAGAAAAGTCGTATTCGCCTTTGCCCATGCGGAGCAGTTCGGATTCGATGAATGCCAGTCCGGAATAGCACCAGCATGTACCGGCACGGTTCTGGTTCTTAACAGAAGTGATAGGATTTTCTTTTACGGTCGTAAAGATGAAACCTTCCTCTTTCGGAGTGTCTTGTGCTATTGTGTTTAAACTTAATAAACCCAATGCAGCCATCAGTATTGATTTCTTCATCATAATTAAAATGTTATAGATTTATTGTTGCAACTGCAAATATAGGTAGAATATCGTAAACAAAAGCTATCTTTGAAGCGTTAATTCCGACACTTATGGAGAAAATAATACGTATCGACGACCATAGCGGTCTTGTTTTGGAGGGCGGCGGTATGCGCGGCGTCTTCACTTGCGGTGTGCTCGACAGCTTTATGGATCGTGGCATTCGCTTTCCCTATACCATCGGCGTCAGTGCCGGAGCCTGCAACGGACTTTCCTATATGTCCGGTCAGCGCGGGCGTGCCAAGTACAGCAATATCGACTTGCTGGAAAAATACAATTACATCGGATTGAAGTATCTGTTGAAGAAGCGGAATATCATGGATTTCGACTTGTTGTTCCAGGAGTTTCCGGAACACATACTTCCCTACGACTACGAGGCATACTTTCATTGTCCCGAACGTTATGTGATGGTAACTACCAACTGCGAGACGGGCGAAGCGAACTATTTTGAGGAGAAGCGGAGTAAAGAGCGCGTCATTGATATTGTGCGTGCTTCGAGCAGTCTGCCGTTTGTCTGTCCCATTACCTACGTGGACAACATCCCGATGCTGGATGGAGGTATTGTGGACAGTATCCCTTTGATGCGTGCCCGTCAGGATGGATTTACCAATAATGTAGTGGTGTTGACGCGCAATCATGGGTACCGTAAGGAAATTCAGGGAACGAAGGTTCCACCTTTTATATATAAGAAATATCCGCTATTGCGTGAAGCCATCAACCGCCGCAGTATTGTCTATAATCAACAGTTGGAGCAGGTGGAACGGATGGAAGCCGCCGGGGAAATCGTTGTGATCCGTCCACAGAAGCCGGTAGTGGTAGACCGCATCGAGCGTGACATCAAGAAGCTGACGGAGCTTTATGAAGAAGGATATCGGTGTGCGGAACAGTTTGTTTTTTGAGAAGTATAGATTTATTTTCCTGAGGTTATTATTGTTTACTAATAGATAAATGGTGAGGCATTAATGACTTTTTTGAGTAAATTGGCATTATATATAAATCCTTAAAATATCTGTATTAAAGAGTCGTGTAGGATTGATTCTAGCACGACTCTTATATTTACTGTTGCATGAGAGGAGTATTATTAATATCCGGGGTTCTGCGTAAGATTTTTATTTAAGTTGAGTACATCGATAGGAATTGGAAATACTGTTGTGTATCCGTTGGCATCGTATACCCAGTCTCCTGCAGAATTGGCATGCGGTACGCCTGGATACTTATCATCTGTAGCCTCAGTGTAGGTACCAAAACGGATTTGATCTTCTCTCCGAACAGGCTCCCACATTAATTCAAGAGCACGTTCATCAAGTAAGTCTTGTAATGTAAGGGTTTCTCTTGGTTGGGCATTCACCCGATTACGAACTTCATTTACCAGTGTAAGTGCTTCTGAAATATTCCCTAGACGATATTGTGCTTCTGCTGCGAGTAGTAGCGCATCCGCATATCGGTATACCACAAAATCTGCATTAGTATAATGAGCCCACATTGTGTTTTTGTCGGTTTTATCAAGCTCCAGTTTTTTTACTCTAGCTCCAGCCCATTTCACTATATATAATCCTTTAGGGTCAGAGTATGAAGTTACGTCATAATCAATACGGGCTTGGAATGGTAAATAGGTTCCATAAGGATTATAAGATTCGGAAACTTGTGAGGCAATTCTTTTTCCGTCAACATACACATCTCCATAGAAAAAGCTCATGTCCCAACGTGGATCTGTTGCTGAATAGTCAGCAGTTTCTGTCGCTTCGTCATAGGTCGCACCAAATATTTTAACAGCTTCTATTGTTGCTATTGGACCGTTCCCACCATTAAATCCCATAGCAGCAGAATGTGCATAATGCAATGAGTACCAATGTAAATTTTGACTAAGGCGGTAAGTGTCTGTATCATTAGGACGAATAAAAATATTTTCAATAGAACCTTCGTTGCCTACAAGGAAATTAGATTTAAAGTTATCAGCTAGTGCATATCCTAATTCTTTAATACGTTGTTTGCAGTATATAACAGTTTCCCAGGCGTTACGTGTAGTTCCTTCAAGAGTGATTGTTATATTCTTTCCGGCATTTGTAATATAGGATTCTACTGCGTTAATTCCTCCAGTGAAGGAGCCATCGTTCCAATCTTCTTTTGAAAAGATTGGTGCATTGATAGCTAGTTTTGCCATCATCATATAACCGACAGCCTTTGTGATACGCCCATAGTATTGGCTGTTTGAATCTGCGGACTTTGCTTCAGGTAGGTGTGGTATGATATCGGTTAATTCATCACGTAAAAAATCATAAACTTGAGTACGATTTGGTTGCTTTACGTCTGCCACTTTGGTATCTGAGGAAACTATAATAGGTACCCTGCCAAAAAGATTTATTGCATGATAATAATAAAATGCTCTACAAGCTCTAATTTCATATTGATAGTCTTTGAGATAATCTTCTCCTCCCTTATCTATCATATCTTGTAAGTCTTCATAAGCAGAATTACATAAACTAATCTGTTTGTAAATGTCATTCCAAGTTGCTAAAAATGCCGCATAAGATGGTGACCAACTGTGTAAGAAAGCATTCTGATGGAAACCGCCATCTACCCAGTCACCTTGACGACCGGGCAACATTGCTAAATCCGATGTGAATTCTGATAAAAAGGAGTAAGGGTATGTACGAAACTCAAAGCAGGTTCCTTGTAATCCCATTCCTGAATATATAGCAGCAACAGAATTGATATATACTAATGTGGGATTACTTAATGCGTCCTCTTTTTGGAATTTGTCATAGGCAACTTCGTCAAGAAAATCAGAACAACTGCTTAGTAATAGTATTGCTATTGTCACTAAACCTAATATTTTTTTCTTCATGGCTTTCTATTTTTATGTTTAGAAACTAAGAATTAACTGAATAGTATATGTTCTATTAATAGGATAGATATTACGAGAATCAACTCCACCTTGAAAACTTGCTGAGTTAATCATTGGAGTTAGTCCGGAATAACCAGTAATGGTAGCTACATTATTACATGAAAGTGCTATGCGAGCATTGGAAAAGACTTTGAATACTTTGGTGGGAATGTTGTATCCCAATGTTATATATTCAATGTTTACATAATCTCCTTTTTCAAGCCAATATGAAGTATGTACAATATCATAGATACCTAAGTCAGGGGCTGTCTTAAGTACATTATATGAAGGAAATAAGTTTAAGTTATTATAATTAAGATGGGTTGCGTTATAAATTTTATGTCCAAATGCGCCATTGAATTGGACAGACAGGTCGAATTGCTTATATCGTAACTGTGCATTAAGATTCATGTTGACTTTTGGTACAACTTGACCAAGTATCTCTCTATCTCCAGAATCTGAGTGGTCAATGGTTCCATCACCGTCTAGATCTTTAAATTTATATGTTTTCTTTCCATCTGAAGCTTGATTGAAGCCATCGTGTACTGGTAAACGGAAAATACCAACGGGATAACCTTCTGCCATATAAGTAACAGCTGTGTTTGCGGTAAGCCCTGAACCACCTGCACTTGATACTACTACCCAGTCTGTGGTAGTTAATGCTTCACCATTATATGCTCCTGAAAGTGATATTAATTTATTTTTTAAGAATGATACATTACCTGATAAATTGAGTCCCCATTTTTTATTTTTGATTACTTCTCCTGAAATGGAAAATTCAAATCCTTTATTAACCATTTCTCCCATATTGGCAAGTAAGGTGGGGTATGTAAATGGCGGAACAGATACATTATATGTATACAGTAAATCTTTAGTTGTTGAATGGAAGTAATCCATCGTTCCACGTAAACGACCATTGAACATTGTAAAGTCCAATCCAATATCAAAAGTATATTTTGTTTCCCATTTTAAATCGGGATTAGCATTGGAAGCTACAGCATAAGTTACTACTGACTGATTGTTGTAAGATGAAATTCCATTTGGAGATAAGACTTGTAAAGAGTTGAGTGGTGAAATAGCATCTTGATTACCTGTAACTCCATAACCGGCACGTAGTTTAAGTGTAGAAAATATTTTTTGCTTTTTCATGAATTCTTCATTACTGATAATCCATGCGGCAGATGCGGAAGGGAAAAATCCCCATTTATGGTTAGCTCCAAGTTTAGATGAACCATCTGTACGTGCATTCACTGTTATTACATATTTATTGTCAAACATGTAGTTGAGGCGTGCCATATAAGATAAAAGTGTGTTCTTTTGAGCCCCTGATGATGCATTTCCATAACTTAATAGGGCACCGGCTGCAAGATTATTATATTTAAAGTAGTTGGTATCAAACCCTTCTGTATATACAGAACTATTGAATGTATAGTAGGATTGACCTTCTACTAGAGCTAAAGCATTAATTGCATGTTTGTTAAATTCTTTTGAGTAATTTGCTTGTATATTACCCATCCAATCTTTGCCATGTCGATTGCTGACCTGAGCACGTCCACGATTACCTCTATAAGCATATACATCATTGGGGTAATATGCTTTATTATTTGCGTTTACATACATAAATGAGCCAAAAGCGCTTAATGATAATCCATCGATTATCTTATATGTTGCTCTTGCACTGGCATTAATGCGTGTGCTTTCATTTTTCAAATCGTATTCCATTATTTCTCCTGGATGTACAACCATTGATGAAACATTGTTGTCAATGTCCCATATACCAGTTTCTGGATTTCTTTCAGATGGATATGTTGGATTATAAACGGCAGCGCTTGACCAAACATTGGAACCTGGCTTGGATTCACGGTAAATAGCAGATAAATTAAATTCAAGACTCAATTTATTATTTAGACCATGTAAGTTTGAGTTGAAACGTCCGTAATACGTGGTATTACCAGTATTACGTACTGATCCGGTTCTGTCATTTATACCAAATGTGGCACGCATGCTTCCTTTTTTTGTTGCTTGTGTAAGAGAGACTGTATGATTATTTTGGGTATATACAGAATTTTGTACCCAATCCATCCAGTTGGTACTTGCACCTAAATCTTTTCCTACTCCAGAAAATAAAGTTTGATTGACATGCCTCCATTCGTCAGGTGATAACATTTGTAATTGTTTATATGCATGGCTGATACCGAATTGGCCATTATATGTGATATTGGAAACTCCTTCTTTTCCTTTAGCTGTAGTTACAACAATTACGCCTGCTGCACCGCGTGAACCATATTGGGCTGTTTCAGAAGCGTCTTTTAAAACTGTAACTTCTTCAATATCTTGGGCTGCAATTGTATTTAACATCTCTAGGGATCCGAAGACTCCATCTATGATTACTAATGGATCATTACCTCCTGATAAAGAAGATGTTCCACGAATGCGGACAGTCGGTTCAGCATTAACATTCCCACCGTCTTGAGAAATAACCATACCAGGAACTTTGCCTCTGATGGCATCAATAGGAGTAGCAATATAACCAAGATTCATATCTTTTGCCGTAACACGATCTACTGCTCCTGATACAGATCGTTTATTACCGACAGCATAACCGATAACTACTACTTCATCCAGAGCTTTACTGTCTTCCACGAGGGTTATATTAATTTTTTTTCTACCAGCGATAGCTACTTCTTGGGTTATGCAACCTACGTAAGAAAAAACAAGAGTAGCATCACTGTTTGTGTTGATTGTGTAATTTCCATTAAGGTCGGTGATAACTCCTTGGGTGGTTCCCTTAACTAATATGCTAACACCTATAATAGGCTCATCATCTGTTCCAATAACAGTTCCTGTCACACTGATTTGTTGAGCTAATATGGAATTGGAATAAAGTATGAATAAAAATGTTATCCATATGAATTTTTGGGTAAATATATGTGTTTTCATAATCACATTTTCTAGTTAATCAAAAGTTTGTTATGTGGGCTGTCCTTTTTATAAGGATAGCCCAGCTTTTTTTAATGAGTGGCTTCATTGATTAAATCAAGTAGTCCATTGACAATGGCGCTTTCTGCATATCCGGGTTTTAATCTGGAAGAAAGTACTTCAAATGTCTGAAAACCATAAGCTGCATCATTAGGTATATATCCAGAACGTGCTGTTCCATTTGTTATTGTTGCCATCATTGTGCGTGTATATGGAGATTCATTTTTCAATCTGACTGCTATATAATTAAATATTTCTGCATTAACAGATGTAATAGGTATATTGTCTAGCATAATTAGACCGAGACGGAGCTCAATCGGGTCTGCATCTTCATATTTGCCTTCGTAGCCAGCTCTTCCTTTATTTAATCGGTTACGTCCTGGACAAGTTATAATTTTGCTTCCCGTATTAATTGGAATAACTGTTTCATAACGTTTGATATTACGCATAACATGTTGAACTTCTTCTCCTAACATTTGCCCCATAGATATGATGATATCTTTCTGTTGTTGCATTAGTTTTGCTACTTGAGGGTTGTTCCGGTCAAGCCCTGTGCCTCCTGGAGGCATTGCATTTGAGATATCTTCGCCTCTTTTTGCATATTCCTTAATACGGATATCTCGTAACTCATACGTCTGATTGAAGTAAATCGGGTTTTGGTCACCACTGGCTCCGGTTGACCATACTGCTATTATTTCATTATCAAAAGTGTCTTCTATGTATTTGGAAGTTGTTCCTGGTACATCTCCACTAATCATATCCAACTGCCCTGCTGCAACAGCATGCATTGCGTAATTATAATATACTGCGATGGGTTTGTTATCCATTGTTTTGAAACAGATGACTGCAACTGTTTTATCTGATATCCCTTCATAGTTGGGGCCTTCCCACCAGCCGTGACGTTCTTGATCAAAAATATTGCGATTGATATTGATATATGAAACTCCACTACCATATCCTATTTGGGCAGGTTGTAGTTTGGATGTGGCTTCTTTAATGGAAGAGAATATTTTTTCATTCAAGACTTCTGGTTTTAAACGTGCTCCACTATGTGTATGTGACGCTGTAATCATTATATTATTTTGGGGTATTCCAATTTCCGTCTCAACCCGTTCTGTTATAGTCTTCCATTGAGCATCACTGATACCACCTATATCTACTGTAACCAATGCTGCTTTCGTATGATTATTATCAATTACAATAGCTCGGCTATGAATATGGTCAAGGATACCGAAAGAATTCGGTGGTAATTCATCTTGATTAGGAGTAATGTCCACTTTTGCAGCTCCAACCCTTAATGTTCCTTTGGGACCGTTTTGCGCATAAGTAGGACTTACAAGCATTATGGAAAAAAGCATTATAGCTAATCCATACATTTTTTTTGCTTTACATGTTTTCATGGTCTTAATAATTTGAGTTTAACTTAATATATTATTTATTTTATAACAATGGCAAATATAGCGCTAAGAAAATGAAATGCTTGTCAAATATGTTTCAAAAACTATGAATTTTGTTACCTCAGCATTGTTCTACAATACTGAGGTAACATTTGTTATAGTAGTTGCAACATTAATTATGTCCAGGCTTCTTTTTTTGTTGTTTCTTTGCAAAACCTTATTAATATAATACCATTAAACATGAAACATTTATTAACACAGTGGCAGATGGCAGTAAAATGGAGTATAGCATTATTCGCAAGTTTGTGCTGTTTACTCTTTTGGGGTTGTAAACAAGCTACTCATTTTCAGATGCAATTGGAGCATATGAATGAGTTGGAAAGTATTATTTATGTGGAAGGACAAGCAAAAATATTGCTTCTTCCAATTCAAGAGTCTGCAGATGAATCTCTTTTGCAAATAGAGAGTGGGGACGGGAATAAAATTATGCAGACTTTAGACGTACATATGGCAGTTGACAGTATAGATTATTTTGTTCCTCTTGATTTAGATAATTATCGGCAGGGTAGTGGAGAGACTATTATGATTCGTATGAAAGGACTCTATAATAATGCTGTTACGTGGGATGCTATAGAGCTGGTTGATACTTTTGATACTACTAACCGTGAAACTTTTCGTCCAATTTACCATCACACACCTTTGTATGGTTGGATGAATGATGCCAATGGATTGGTCTATAAGGATGGAGAATATCATCTTTATTTTCAATATAATCCTTATGGCTCTGTTTGGGGGAATATGCATTGGGGACACTCAGTCAGTAAAGATTTGATGCATTGGGAGCATAAAGCACCGGTGATTGCTCGTGATTCTCTGGGACATATATTTTCAGGTAGTTCTGTTGTAGATGTAGAGAATACAGCTGGTTATGGTGCAGGAGCTATTATTGCTTTTTATACTTCTGCAAGTGAAAAAAATGGGCAAATTCAGTGTATGGCTTACAGTAAAGATAATGGGTATACTTATACTAAATATGAAAAGAACCCTATTCTGACTCCTTTTGATGGGATAAAAGATTTTCGTGATCCCAAGGTCTTTTGGTATAATCCTGAAAAGAAATGGATTATGATTGTTTCTGCTGATAAAGAAATGCGCTTTTATGCTTCGTACAATTTAAAGGATTGGACATATCTTAGTGCGTGGGGAGAAGGATATGGTGTGCAACCTCGTCAATTTGAATGCCCAGACATGGTCCAATTACCAGTTAATGGTAATAAGGATTATATGAAATGGGTTATGATTGTCAATGTAAATCCTGGTTGCTATTTTGGGGGAAGTGCTACGCAATATTTTGTAGGCAATTTTGATGGGACGAAGTTTGTCTGTGATAGTCCTAAAGAGACAGTAAAATGGCTGGATTGGGGAAAGGACCATTATGCAACAGTTTGTTTCTCAAATACTTGTGATAGGGTTGTTGCAATACCTTGGATGAGTAATTGGCAGTATGCAAACATCGTTCCTACAAAACAGTTTCGTAGTGCTAATGCCTTGCCTCGTGAGTTAGGGTTGTATGAACAAGATGGTGAATTTTATGTATCAATAACTCCAGTAAAGGAAGTACGTGATATACGTAAAGAAGTGAGGGAGATATCTACATTTATGGTTGATACCGAGTATCATGTGGATACATTGTTGAATGAGAATAGTGGGGCCTATGAAATTGAAATGCAGTTTGTCAATGGTACAGCAAATATAATGGGGGTTAAACTATTTAATGAAAAAGGTGAAGAGGTTGATATTTACTTAGATTTATTAGAAAGTAGATTAGTAATGGATCGCACGAAGAGTGGTATTGTTGATTTTGGTCGTAATAGTCAATCTCATATACTTGAAACCCATGATAAACGTATGAAAACTTCGATTAATTATATCGATGATTTTGCTCTTGCTACTTGGGGGCCTATAGTAAAAACAATGAGCCATACTTTAAATATATTTGTTGATAAGTGTTCTGTTGAGATTTTCCTTGATGGTGGTAAGGTAGCTATGACTAATTTGGTTTTCCCTAATGAGCCATATAATCGTATGAGTTGTTATGCAAAAGGTGGAAGCTACAAAGTGAATAATTGCAGAATTTACAGATTAGGGTTTTAAAAAATAGGATATAATTATGCAAAAAACGAATTCCTTGGCAAAGCTCTTTCCGGTCATGCTTTGCTTCTTCGCCATGGGCTTTGTGGATTTGGTGGGCATCGCCTCCAACTACGTGAAGGCCGACTTGAACCTGACCGACTCGCAAGCCAACATATTCCCGTCTCTGGTGTTCTTCTGGTTCCTCATCTTCTCCGTACCTACGGGTATGCTGATGAACCGCATCGGACGCAAGAAGACGGTGCTTCTCAGCCTTGTCATCACGTTTGCCTCTTTGCTTCTCCCGGTTTTCGGAGACGGCTACGTGCTGATGCTGCTCTCGTTCTCATTGCTGGGCATCGGCAATGCGCTGATGCAAACGTCGCTCAACCCGCTGCTTTCCAATATCGTAAGCGGCGAGCGGCTGGCAAGTTCGCTCACCTTCGGACAGTTTGTAAAAGCCATTGCTTCGTTTCTGGCTCCATACATCGCCATGTGGGGAGCTACGCAGGCCATTCCGTCTCTGGGCATAGGCTGGAGGGTGCTGTTCCCGGTCTATATGGTCATTGCGGTGATTGCCATTCTCTGGCTGAGCGGTACTTCCATCCGCGAGGAAAAGGAAGAGGGACGCCCTTCCACCTTCGGGGAGTGCCTCGCCCTGCTGGGCAAGCCGTTTATCTTTCTCTGCTTCCTGGGCATCATGTGTCATGTGGGCATTGATGTAGGTACGAATACCACAGCGCCCAAAATCTTGATGGAGCGTCTGGGCATGACGCTGGCCGATGCCGGCTTTGCCACCAGCCTTTACTTCATTTTCCGCACGGCGGGTTGCTTTCTCGGCGCCTTCATTCTTCAGAAGATGGCTCCCCGAACCTTCTTCGGCATCAGCGTGTTATGTATGTTGGCTGCGATGGTAGGGTTGTTCGTTTTCCATGAAAAGACAATGATATACATTTGCATTGCCCTTATCGGTTTCGGCAATTCGAACATCTTTCCGGTTATCTTCTCTCAGGCGTTGCTTGCTATGCCACAAAAGAAGAACGAGGTTTCCGGTTTGATGATTATGGGGCTCTTCGGCGGTACGGTATTTCCGATAGCAATGGGCTTGGCAAGTGATGCTGTAGGACAAAGCGGTGCCGTGGCTGTGATGACGGTAGGGGTAGTGTACTTGTTCTTCTATATGCTGCGTATGAAGCGGTAATCTTTGTTCGCAGGCTGCGGACACATATCCCAAGGCTGCGGATATCTGTCCCAAGGTTGAGGATGTCTATCCCAAGCCTTGGGATAGAGATAATCCTTGGTTCTTAGAAACTTTTTAATAGATAGTTGGCAACTTTTCATTCTATAGTTAGGAACTTTTTATTAGGTTTGCAGCGGGTAGGACATTGAGTTTGCCGTGAATAAAATATATCATTCATTAAACAATATAATATTATGAATAAGATAATAGTAGGTATGGGCGAGGCTCTGTGGGACTGCCTCCCCGAAGGAAAGAAGATAGGCGGTGCTCCGGCAAACTTTGCTTACCATGCATCGCAGTTTGGTTTCGACAGCCGTGTGGTCAGTGCCGTAGGTGCCGATGCGGATGGGGACGAGATTCTGGATGTGTTCGCCCGGAAGGGGCTGCGCACGCAGATTGAGCGCGTGCCTTACCCCACGGGAACGGTGCAGGTGACGCTCGATGCCGTGGGCGTGCCGTGCTATGAGATAAAAGAAGGCGTGGCCTGGGACAACATCCCCTTTACCGACGAACTGAAGCGTCTGGCACTGAACACGCGTGCCGTATGTTTCGGCTCTTTGGCGCAACGCAGTGAAACAAGCCGCATCACCATCAACCGTTTTCTCGACACGATGCCCGATGCGGAGGGGCAACTGAAGATATTCGACATCAATCTCCGCCAAGGGTTCTATACCAAAGAGATACTCTGCGAATCCATGCGCCGCTGCAACATCCTCAAGATAAACGATGAGGAGCTGGTGACCATCAGCCGTATTTTCGGCTACCCGGGCATCGACTTGCAGGACAAATGCTGGATTCTGCTGGCCAAGTATAACCTGAAGATGCTTATCTTGACTTGCGGAACGAACGGCAGCTATGTGTTCACTCCGGGAGTGGTTTCCTTCCAGGAGACGCCCAAGGTACCGGTGGCGGACACCGTTGGAGCCGGTGACTCGTTCACGGCAGCCTTCACCGCTGCCATTCTCAGCGGGAAGCAGGTGCCCGATGCCCATAAACTGGCGGTGGAAGTCTCTGCCTATGTATGTACCCAGAGCGGTGCCATGCCGGAATTGCCGGTGGCCTTGAAAGAAAGGCTGGCATAGATTTTTCTTATTCTTTTCACATTTTTCGTTATCTTTGCTCATCTGCAATCTTAAATCAGAGGAAAGTGAAGATGAGACAGCATAACCTTCGGATTTTATTCTTTTTGCTCGTGCTTTGGGGAGTGGCGGTTGCCTGCTCCCGGCGCGAGGCACGTTTCCGTATCGGCGTTTCCCAATGTAGCGAGGATGAATGGCGGCGCCAGATGAACAGTGAGATACTCCGTGAAGCCCATTTCTACGAGGATGTGGAGGTGGACATCCGTACTGCTGTCGACGATAATGACCGTCAGGCAAAAGACATTCGTGAGCTGATAGCCGAAGGGGTGGATCTGCTGATTGTGGCCCCTAATGAAGCCACTCCGATAACTCCGGTTGTGGAGGAGGCATACAACCGGGGCATTCCGGTGATTGTAGTGGACCGTAAAATCCTTTCGGACAAATACACGGCCTACGTCGGTGCAGACAACTACGAGATAGGGAAAGCTGTGGGAGAGTATGTGGCCAATGTGCTGCATGGGCATGGAGATGTGGTGGAAATCTCAGGTTTGGTGGGCTCCACACCTGCCGTAGACCGTCATCAAGGATTTGTGAAGGCTATATCCGCTTATCCCGGTATCCGGTTGCTGGCCGTTGAAGACGGTGCCTGGTTGCAACTCAAGGCCGGAGAGAAAATGGATACTCTGCTGAGCCGCTTTCCGCATATCGACCTGGTGTATGCGCAGAATGACCGTATGGCGGCCGGAGCCTATGCTGCCGCTGCCCGAGAGGGGCGGGAAAAGGATATGCGGTTCATCGGCATAGACGCCCTGTCCGGCAAAGACTATGGAGTGGAGAAAGTGCTTGCCGGCGAACTGGATGCCACGTTTATATATCCTACCGGTGGCGACCGCGTGATGCAGATTGCCATGGATATCCTGAACAAGCGTGATTTCCCCCGTGAAACTATCCTGGGCACTTCCGTCGTCGACCGCGACAATGCTCTCATCATGAAGATGCAGACCGCCCACATCGGCACTCTGGATGGAAAGATAGAAACCCTGAACGGAAAGATAAACCAGTATTTAGCCAGTTATGCCACGCAGCAGGTTGTCTTGTACGGCAGTCTGTCCGCCCTATTGTTGCTGGTCGGTTTGTTGGTGGCTGTCTACCTCTCCTTGCGTGCCAAGAACCGGTTGAACCGTGAACTGTCCATGCAGAAAAAGAAACTGGAGGAACAGAAAACCCAGTTGATACAGCAGAAGGAACTGTTGGAAGTACAGAAGTCGCAGTTAGAACAGCTTTCCCATGAACTGGAGGAGGCTACGCACGCCAAGCTGGTGTTCTTCACGAATATTTCACACGATTTCCGTACTCCGCTGACGCTGATAGCCGATCCCATAGAGCAGCTTCTTGCCAACCGCACCCTCGACGGACAGCCGCGCCAGCTCCTCGAGCTGATGAAAAAGAATGTGCATATCCTGCTTCGCCTGGTCAACCAGATACTTGATTTCCGGAAGGTGGAGAACGGGCGCATGGAGCTCCATCTCGAACCTTTTGATTTGCTCGACAGCTTCCGGGGCTGGAACGACTCTTTCCGCATGGCGTTGCTGAAGAAACATATTGCTTTCAGCTTTGAGGCATCTCCCGATACGGACTTCCGGATGATGGCAGATGCGGAGAAGATGGAGCGCATTTACTTCAATCTCTTCTCCAATGCCGTGAAGTATACGCCGGAGAATGGGAAGATAGCTATACGCTTGTCAATGACAGAGCAGAACTATAGCTTGTCTGTTTTCAATTCCGGCAGTTACATTTCTTCGACCGATGTGGAAGCTATCTTCGAGCGTTTTTATCAAGTGGACGGACATCAGGCAGGTACCGGTATCGGCCTTGCGCTGGTACGTGCTTTTGTAGAGATGCATGGTGGCAACATTGCGGCACACAGTGATGATAAGGGTACTACCTTCACCGTCACTTTCCCGAAGCAGGATGTTTTGCAGTACCATCCCACCATAGTGACGTTGCCTGCCGAAGAGAAGGACGTGTCGTCCACCCTGATAGATACGGAAGTGAAGGCATGCGAAGAGGTGGTTGAGGCTGATTGTCCTACTGTGCTGGTAATTGACGATAATGCGGATATTCGCAACTATGTGAAGTCACTGTTGACGCAAGAATTTCGCGTGCTGGATGCTGCGGACGGGACAGAGGGTATCCGGCTGGCCATGAAGTATGTGCCGGATGTGGTTATTTCGGATGTAATGATGCCCGGTATGGATGGTGTGGAATGTTGCCGCCGCTTGAAGGGGGAGTTACAGACATGCCATATCCCGGTGATTCTGCTGACGGCCTGCTCGCTGGACGAACAGCGTATCCAGGGCTATGATGGCGGTGCCGATTCTTATATTTCCAAACCATTCAATTCGCAGTTGCTCTTGTCTCGTGTCCGCAATCTTATTGCAAACCGCCGTCAGTTGAGGCAGTTCTTCGGAGATAACCAGACTATCGAGAAGGAAGCCATCAGTGATTTGGATAAGGGTTTCGTCTCCCGCTTCAAATCGCTTGTCGAGGAGAGGATGAAAGATGCGGAACTCAATGTGGAGGATTTGGGACGGAATATGGGTATGAGCCGTGTGCAGCTTTACCGTAAGCTGAAATCGCTGACCAACTATTCGCCGAATGAGCTGCTGCGCCAGATGAGGTTGAAAAAGGCTGCCTCACTGCTTGCCTCCTCTGACATGACGGTAGCGGAGATTGCCTATGAAGTGGGCTTTTCGTCACCTTCCTATTTCACGAAATGCTATAAGGAACAGTTTGGGGAGAGTCCTACCGAGTTTCTGAAAAGAAGGGGATAGCTGTTGTCTATCCCCCTTGTTCTTAATACACGTCTGTTTACTTCTGTAAATGATACTGGAACTTATTTCAGTATTTGAGGCAGGTTTTCCCTTCCCCAGAAGTAGTAAACACAGATTCCAATCCAGCTTGTGAGCAGGATGATAATTGCAACTAATAGTTTCTTCACGCCGTCTACCGGCCACTTCATGATTTCAAGTACGGCTTTGACACACAGAACCACACCGATAATCCAAATGATAAATCCAATCATAACCTGTGATATTTAGTATTGTTAATTAAAAACAAATAGAGACTACGCCTTATTCAGGAGCAGCCTCTATTCTTTATTTAGTAATCGGAATTACTCTGTAACTTCAGCGCCCCAATTTTCTTTGGAAAGACGCTTGTAGCTGTTGTAACGCCATTTAGCGTTTTCTTCAGCAGCCTTGAACAGCTCGTCGGCCTCCTGCGGATATTGCTTCATTACGGATGCGTAACGAACTTCACCCTTCAGGAAGTCTTGGAATCCGCTCCAATCCGGTTCCTTGCTATCCAGCGTGAACGGATTCTTGCCTTCAGCCTCCAGAGCCGGGTTGTAACGCCACAAGTGCCAGTAACCGCACTTAACGGCCTTTTCTTCCTCTGCCTGGCTCTTGCCCATACCTGCCTTCAGACCGTGGTTGATACACGGAGCGTAAGCGATGATGAGTGACGGACCGGGATATGCTTCTGCTTCACGGATAGCCTTTAAAGTCTGAGCCTGGTCGGCACCCATAGCGATTTGGGCAACGTATACGTAACCGTAAGTAGTAGCCATCAGACCGAGGTCTTTCTTGCGTACACGCTTACCGGCAGCGGCAAACTTGGCGATAGCGCCTACCGGGGTAGCCTTGGAAGACTGACCGCCTGTGTTGGAGTAAACCTCAGTATCCAGTACGAGGATGTTGACATCCTTACCGCTTGCGATTACATGGTCGAGACCACCGTAACCGATGTCGTAAGAGGCACCGTCGCCACCGATAATCCACTGGCTGCGTTTTACCAGGTATTGAGACAGACTGGCGATAGTCTTGCAGCTGTCGCACTTGTCTTTGGCAGCTTCTACCATCGGAATAATCTTTTCAGCCAGTTCCTTGCTCTTGTCTGCATCGTACATGTTTTCAATCCAAGCCTGGAATACTTCTTTGTATTCAGCCGGAGTTCCTTCTGCTGCGATGGCATCTTCCATAGCCTTCACGATACGTGCGCGCATCTTTTCGTTGGCAAGCTCCATACCCAGACCGAATTCGCAGAAGTCCTCGAACAATGAGTTTGCCCAAGCAGGACCGTGACCTTTTTCGTTCTTGGTATAAGGAGTAGAAGGTACTGAACCGGAGTAGATGGAAGAACATCCTGTTGCGTTGGCTACCATTTCGCGGTCACCGAACAACTGGGAAATCAGCTTCACATACGGAGTTTCACCACAACCGGAGCAAGCACCTGAGAACTCGAACAACGGAGTAGCGAACTGAGAGTTCTTCACGTTGGCCTTGATGTCAACCAAATGTTGTTTGCTCTTCACGTTTTCAGCACAGTAGGTCCAGTTGGCAGCTTCCGGCAATTGGCTTTCGAGGTGCTTCATAGTCAGAGCCTTGCCACCCTTCTTCGGGTTGCCCGGACAGACATCGGCACAGTTGCCACAACCCAGACAGTCGAGAACGTCTACCTGAATACGGAATGTCATACCGTCGAATGCTTTACCTACAGCCTTCAGTTGAGTGAAGTTGGCACCCTTCTGCTCTTCAGCATCGAGTACGAACGGACGGATGGAAGCGTGAGGACAAACGTATGCACACTTGTTACACTGGATACAGTTTTCAGCGTTCCATTCGGGAACGAATGCAGCTACACCACGTTTCTCATATTTGGCAGTACCTTGTTCCCAAGTACCGTCTTCAATACCCTTGAATGCAGATACCGGCAATAAGTCACCGTCTTGTGCGTTGATAGGACGAACCACTTCGTTGATGAATGCAGGATCGTTGTTTTCAGCCTTGGCGTCGTCTGCCAAATTGGCCCAAGCCGGGTCAACGGTCAGTTGCTTGTATTCGCCGCCACGGTCAACTGCTGCGTAGTTCTTGTTGACAACGTCTTCACCCTTCTTGCCGTAAGACTTAACGATGAACTTCTTCATCTGTTCTACAGCCAGGTCAACCGGAATAACGCCGGTGATACGGAAGAATGCGGATTGCAGGATGGTGTTGGTACGGTTGCCCAAACCGATTTCTTGTGCAATCTGAGTAGCATTGATATAGTAAACAGTGATATTGTTCTGTGCAAAGTACTTCTTCACCTTGTTAGGCAGGTTCTTGGCCAGCTCTTCGCCTTCCCAGATGGTGTTCAGCAAGAAAGAGCCGTTCTTACGCAAGCCGCGGGTTACGTCGTACATGTGCAGGTAAGCCTGAACGTGGCAAGCCACGAAGTTAGGCGTGTTTACCAGGTATGTAGAGCGGATAGGAGTATCACCGAAACGCAGGTGTGAGCAGGTGAAACCGCCTGATTTCTTGGAGTCGTAAGAGAAATAAGCCTGGCAGTGCTTGTCGGTATTGTCACCGATAATCTTCACAGAGTTCTTGTTGGCACCTACTGTACCGTCAGCGCCCAAACCGTAGAATTTGGCTTCGAACATGCCTTCGCCGCCCAATGCGATTTCTTCTTCCTGGGGCAGAGAAGTGAAGGTAACGTCATCTACGATACCGATAGTGAAGTGGTTCTTCGGCATCGGCATAGCCAGGTTCTTGTAAACGGCGAGGATTTGCGCGGGAGTAGTGTCCTTGGATCCCAAACCGTAACGGCCGCCTACGATAACCGGAGCATTCTCTGCACCGTAGAAGCAGTCTTTTACGTCGAGGTACAACGGTTCGCCGTTAGCACCCGGTTCTTTCGTACGGTCCAGTACGGCAATCTTCTTGGCTGTCTTGGGAACGGCGGCAAGGAAGTGCTTGGCAGAGAACGGACGATACAAGTGAACGGCAACCAAACCAACCTTTTCGCCATTGGCAACGAGGTGGTCGATAGCTTCGCGGGCAGCTTCCGTTACAGAACCCATGGCGATGATAACGCGTTCTGCATCTTCTGCACCGTAGTAATCGAACAAACCGTACTTGCGGCCTGTGATTTTGGAAATCTCGTTCATGTATTCCTCAACGATAGCCGGAACTGCTTCATAGTAGTTGTTGCAAGATTCACGGTGTTGGAAGAAGTGGTCAGGATTTTCGGCCATACCACGGGCAACCGGGTTCATCGGGTTCAATGCACGTGCGCGGAATTCAGCCAAAGCTTCCTGGTCGATAAGCGGAGCGAGGTCTTCGTTCTCCAGCATCTCAATCTTCTGGATTTCGTGAGAAGTACGGAAACCGTCGAAGAAGTTCATAAACGGAACACGGGCCTTGATGGTGGCCAGGTGGGCAACACCTGCCAAGTCCATAACTTCTTGTACAGAACCTTCGGCCAACATGGCGAAACCGGTCTGGCGTGCAGACATAACGTCCTGGTGGTCACCGAAGATACACAGTGCATGGCTTGCCAATGTACGTGCTGATACGTGGAATACACAAGGCAGGAATTCACCGGCAATCTTGTACATGTTCGGGATCATCAGCAACAGACCTTGTGAAGCTGTGTAAGTAGTAGTCAGCGCACCGGCTTGCAGAGAGCCGTGGACGGCACCTGCAGCACCGCCTTCTGACTGCATTTCCTGTACCAATACTGTTTCGCCGAAGATGTTCTTGCGACCTGCGGCAGCCCATTCGTCTACGTATTCAGCCATCGTAGAAGAGGGGGTGATGGGGTAGATGGCAGCTACTTCGGAGAACATATACGAGATATGTGCAGCAGCCTGGTTACCATCACAAGTAATGAATTTCTTCTGTTTAGTCATAACTAAATTGAATTATTTATTTAAGTAAAAAAATCTCTCTCTTAATACAAGAAACCGAATAACCAGAGAGGTATTTGGTTGCCTCGGCCTATTTCCGCCTTATGCAGTACATAAGTAACTCCCGGATTATTCTTTATCTTTGTTCCTTCCGGACAAATCTTGAAAGGCATCACCTCATCTACCATGAAGGAGATGTTCTTGTCACCCTTGTTCACTTTGTGGTCCTTCCACATTGTGTTGGCAAAGAAAGTGTCCAGTACGTCTTGTTCTTCCACCTTGACGGGATAGATGGAATACATCAGATTTGAATTGTGCATCATTATCTTCGACGGCTTCTTGGGGAATTCTTCTCCTTTCGGATAGACCATATTGATGAGTCGTGCGTCTGCCAGATACTTGATGTAATTCATTACTGTGGCGCGGGAGGTCTGTATGTCGTTTGCCAGTTGGCTGACATTCGGCGCTTTTGGCCCGTCCACGGCCAACAAATATAGTAATTTCTTTATCTTCGAAAGGTATTTCAGCTCAATTTGTTTGATGAGCAGGATGTCTACTTCCACCATCATGTTCATTGTCTTGAGCAGATTCTCCGAGAAGTTACGCTTTTCGAGGAAGAAAGGGTAGAAGCCGTGGTGCATATAGTCCTGCATGTAGTCCAATGGACGTACTTTGGAGAGGATGCCTTTGGCTATCTGTTCGTGGTTGCTCAGGATTTCTTCCAACGGATAGGCGTGGAACTTCATGCCCGTCTGCAGGTTCAGGTATTCGCGGAAGGAGAAGCCGCGCAGGTTGTAGCTCTTCACGATGTCGCGCAACTCCATATTCTCCTCTTTCAGGCGCATCACGGACGAGCCGGTGAACACGATTTTCAGGTTGGGGAAGCGGTCGTAGCACATACGCAGTTCCTTGCTCCATTCCGGGTACTTGAATACCTGGTCTATCAACAGCACTTTTCCTCCGCGACGCTGGAATTCGGCGGCGAACTCCACGATGCCATGTCCGGAGAAGTAGAAGTTGTTCATGTTGATGAAGAGGCAGGAGCGGTCTGTGCCGAATTTCTCTTTGGCATATTGCAGCAAGAAAGTAGTCTTACCTACGCCTCTTGTGCCTTTGATACCGATAAGACGGTCATTCCAGTCTATTTCGTCCATTAGGTCGCGGCGTACGGGGGCATTGGTATGCTCTACGAGATAAGCGTGTGTACGGTAAAATGCTTCCATGCTTTAAATTCGGTTTATCGGGCGACAAATATACGGCTTTTTTATAGATTTGCAAAGTAGAGATGGCAAAATATTATATAACTTTGCACTCTCATACAAAACGTGAGTAATTGGTTAACATTTGAAAGATGAAACTTTATGTGTTCAATCCTGATGCAGATATGGCATTGGGAAATAATGAAGAAAATTATATGGCGCCCGCTACCATCCGCCGTATGGCTGAAGACTTGGCTTTGTTGCCGATTTGGTATGCCCAGCCGGGTAGTGGGGTACTGGCCTCTTCCGCCTATAATGCAGATTATCTGAAACAGATGCAACAGTTGTTCCGGCTGGATGTGCATTTGGTGACAGAGCCGGAGCTGCCCGATTATGCTGATGTGCGGGTAATGCCTTGGGGATGGAACCCCGCTATCCGTAAACGGATGTTGAAAGGCGGTGTTCTGGAAAAAAATCTTCCTACGCCGGATGCTTTGGATAAATATCGTATGAAGGCTGCCCGTAGTAACGCTTTGGCTTTTCGCGCACTTTTCTATTTCAATAAAATAGATTATACTTGTGGTGACGGTTGTTGCTTGGTGGAGGCTGATGGTAGAATGACGGATATCTCTCCGGATATTGTTGATCGTTACAAGGAGGGATGTGTGTTCAAATCACTTTGGTCGGGAAGTGGAAAGGGATTGTGTTGGTGCCGTCATGGCTTTACGAAAAATGTTTCCGATTGGTGTAGTAGGGCGCTGAAAGAAAATAGAGGTTTTGTGATGGAGCCTATATTTGATAAGGTGGAAGACTTTGCCATGGAATTTTATTCGGATGGTCGGGGAAAGCTTCTTTTTGTCGGCTATTCCCGTTTTGTTACGGATGACAAAGGGGCATATCGTGGTAATATCCTTACTTCGGATGAGCAAGTGGAGGAATGGATTCAGCAATATGTACCCTTTGAAGCATTTGTACGCATACGCAATATGATGCAGAAAGCATTGGAAACGAGTTATGCTACATCTTATATGGGTTTCTTGGGTGTGGACATGATGGTCTGCCGTCAGAAGGAAGGGCATCCGTATGCCATCAACCCCCATGTCGAAATAAATCTACGGATGAATATGGGAATCGTTTCCCATGTGCTTAGTGATCATTTCATTGTCCCCGGTGGGGAGGGACGTTTCTCCATTGATTGTTTTCCGACCCATGAAGCTTTGATGGAGCGGCATGAGCAGGATATGCAAAGCTATCCGCTGGTGGTGAAGGACGGCAGGGTTGTTTCCGGCTATCTGCCTCTGGTACCGGTCACTCCGAAGAGCCGTTACCGGGCTTTTGTCTGTGTCACTGCTGCTGAATAGCTTCGCTTTCGTTTCCGCAACGGTCTATGGCTGTCACGGCAAAATATTTTCGGGCAGTCCACGGGCGGATGGGGGCATAGGTATATTCCGTGCCTTGTACTCGTTGTGCCAGGATATTCTCCGGATTGGAGGTATCTACGGGATAGGTGTCCGAACCGTAGATTACATACATCGGAGCATTCCGCTTGTCATTGTCCGTGGCGGGTTGCCAGCTTAGTTTCCAATAGCCGTTTTCCGGTGTTTCCACCGTGAGTCCGGAGGGAGGTGTAGGAGCTACATTGTCTATCCACGGCATGGCGGGTTGCAGGGCCGGGGCGGTATAGAAGTCTTCTTCCAGCGCATCATAAAGCCCTTGCGTATTGTCCATCAGATACTTCACGCGGTAGTGTGCCTCGCCCGCCAGACCGTGGGCGCGGATAAAGTGCATCTGCCGTTCAATCTCGTCCAGCGTCCAGTTCCCTTCGCTGGGGTCGAGGAAGTAGATGCCCAGACCGGGAATGATTTGGCGTCCGTTACTTTGTTCCTGCCAGTCGAGGGCAAAGGGATAGAAATGATTGCCACGGAAATAGAGCATCGGATAAATCTGGTCCTGGATGCCCTCGCCCAGCCAACCCTGCACGTCTTGATAGACGGTGTGGAAGGCATTCCAGCCACGGGAGGGGTAGCGGGAAGTGTCTTTGTATTTTCCTACCGGGCAGGTGCTGACCTTTACCCAGGGTTTCATGGCTTTTACACCTTTATATATATAGCGTACTATTTCCGTCAGGTTGTCTCTGCGCCATTGGGCAAGGCTGCGTCCTTTGCTGTATTTGCGGTAGTCGTAGCTGTCGGGAAAACGGGGGGCGTTTTCCGGATAGCGCAGGTAGTCGAAGTGTATCCCGTCTACATCGTAGCGTTCCACCACTTCGCGGACAAGGCTCATCAGGTACTCTTTGGTTTGCGGATGTCCGGGATTCAGGAAGTATTCGCGTTTGTAGGGTACGCAGATGGCGCGTTTCTTTTTGGTGACGGACTCTTTACCGAGGGCGGCTACATGCTTGCGGTTGCCCAGAGGGATGGTCACCATCCAGGCATGGCACTCCATACCGCGCTTGTGGCATTCGGCTATGGCAAAAGCCAGCGGATCGTAGCCGGGGTCGCCGCCCACCTTTCCGGTCAGTATGGAGTTGTAGGGCTCGATGGCTGATTTGTAGAGGACATCTCCCCGTGTACGGGTCTGGAACAGTACTGTGTTGAAATTGGCGGCTTTCAGTCTGTCCAATATTTCAATCAGTTCGGCCTGTTGCTTGCGGATGCCTTCGGGCGAAGTGGTGCGTGTCTGCGGCCAGTCCAGGCCATAGACGGCAGTTATCCAGGCGGCACGCACTTCATGCTTGGGCGGTTGCGCAGCCAGTGGCAGCAAGACGGCCATATATAGTAAAATGGAAATAATTCGTTTCATTTTTCTCTTTTCTTCTTTATTTCTGTCATATTTCTCGGCGAAGATAAGCAAAACACCCGATTATTTTGTGCTGTTTACTTGGAAACTGTTACATTTGCATACATTAAAGATATTAACACGCCATGATTACATTTACGCTTTGCCTGCTGGCGTTGATAGCCGGCTATTTTATCTACGGACGCTTCATAGAACGCGTCTTTGGTCCCGATGACCGCAAAACACCCGCCCTTACCAAAGCCGATGGTGTGGATTACATTCCACTGCCTACTTGGAAAATCTTTATGATACAGTTTCTCAATATTGCCGGGTTGGGACCTATCTTCGGTGCCATCATGGGAGCTAAGTTCGGTACGGCATCCTATCTGTGGATTGTACTTGGCAGTATCTTTGCCGGTGCAGTGCACGACTATCTTGCCGGTATGCTCTCCTTGCGGCATGACGGGGAAAGCCTGCCGGAAATCATCGGACGCTATCTGGGGCTGACCACCAAGCAGGTGATGCGCGGCTTTACCGTCATCCTGATGATATTGGTGGGAGCTGTCTTTGTGGCAGGACCGGCCGGACTGCTTGCCAAGCTGACCCCCGACAGCTTGGATACCACCTTCTGGATTATTGTTGTTTTCGCTTATTATATCTTTGCCACTTTGCTGCCGGTAGATAAGATTATCGGTAAGATATACCCGCTGTTCGCCGTTGCCCTGCTGTTCATGGCGGTCGGTATTCTGGTAATGCTTTACGTCAACCATCCTGCATTGCCGGAGATATGGGACGGATTGCAGAACACGCATCCCGATGCGGTTGCATTGCCCATCTTCCCCATCATGTTCGTCAGCATTGCCTGCGGTGCCATCAGTGGCTTCCATGCCACGCAGAGTCCGCTGATGGCACGTTGCATGACAAGCGAGCGCCACGGACGCCCCGTTTTCTATGGGGCAATGATAACCGAAGGCATTGTAGCTCTGATATGGGCTGCCGCCGCCACTTATTTCTTCCACGAGAACGGGATGGGGGAGACGAATGCCTCTATCATTGTAGACGCCATTACAAAAGACTGGCTGGGTGCCGTAGGTGGCGTATTGGCCATTCTGGGTGTTATTGCCGCGCCTATTACCAGTGGCGACACGGCTTTCCGTTCAGCGCGCCTCATTGTGGCGGATTTCTTGGGAATGGAACAAAAATCCATGCGTCGCCGTTTATATATATGCATCCCGATGTTCCTGGTAGCCATTAGCTTGTTGCTTTACAGCCTGCGGGACAAGGATGGATTTGATATGATTTGGCGTTATTTTGCCTGGGCCAATCAGACTCTGTCCGTCTTTACGTTGTGGGCCATTACGGTCTATCTGGTACGCGAGAAGAAAGGACGTTATTATTACGTCACCTATTTCCCGGCATTATTCATGACGGCTGTGTGTACCACTTACATCTGCATTGCTCCCGAAGGTTTCGGGCTCGGTCCGAATTATGCGCTGGGCGTAGCCTTGATAGCTGTTGTGCTGGCTGCTATTTGGTTTAATATTTGGTATTTTAAGACGACTAAAAAACTTTGGTAATGAAGAAAATCAAGAAATCTACCGGGCTCACGTTGGCCCTGCTTATTTACGTTTCTGCTACTGCCGCTTATTTCCTTCCCCGCAATACGGAAATCAGCGATACTGAGAAGTATGTCACCGTAGCTGCTTCGTACCTCATTGTATTTGTGCTGTGGCTGGTGCTTCGCAAGAAGGAGGCGCTGCAACGCAAGCGATTCGAAGAAGACAATAAACAACATTGATTATTTACTCAAAAAACAGAACAAGATGAAAAAACTGGCATTATTCGTTTGCTTGCTTGTTGTCACAGTGGCAGCTCAGGCACAGTTTGAAAAAGGTAAGTGGATTTTGAACCCGTCCATCACCGGTTTGGAATTTTCTCATGACACGGGAACCGACAAGACAAGTTTTGGCCTTGAAGCCAAGGGAGGTGCTTTTCTACTCGACAACATCGCCTTGCTGGTGCATGCCGGAGCTGCTTGGAATACCGGAGGATCTGACCTCGATGTCTATACGCTGGGTGTAGGCGGACGTTATTATTTCGACAAGATTGGCGTGTATCTGGGTGCCGATGTCAATGTGGACCGTTGGGATTGGGGACACGATTTGGATGATACCAAGTTCTCTTTCGGTCTGGAAGCCGGTTATGCGTTCTTCCTGACGCGTACGGTAACCATTGAGCCTGCTGCTTATTGGAACATTAACGACGACCGTTCTAAATTTGGTCTGAAAGTAGGTTTCGGATTCTATTTCTAATCTCATTTTGCTACTACCACAGAGTTTGTTTTTGCAAAACATCTGTCATGCTATCACGCGGAGGGGTATATTCTATTGATTACAAATACCTTACCGCGTGATAGATAGGCGTGATAGATAAGAATCGTTACACTTATCTGTCACGCCCATTTCGTTTCCATTTCAATTGTACTGCATACTTCTTTCATTGGCGCTATTATCTTAGTTATCAGTTCTTTCCTACTGCAAAGTTCTGCACGCTTTTTGCAGTGTCACTGCATGAGGCTTGCAGTAGCTCTGCAATACGGTTGCAGTCGTACTGCAATGGGCGTGCAGCAGCACTGCAAAAGGAATGCAGTGACTTTGCAGTGGCGATGCAGTGTCTTTTAGCCGTAATCTTTTCTATTCTCATACCGTTATTACATGTATTCCTAATATAGTCTTATGAGATTAGGGGTTCTATTTTTGATTATGATTGCGAAAATGAGTATATTTGATGCTATGGACTTGAAATACAAAATGCTATGAACAGAGTTTGTTTTCTCCTATTGCTTTGTTGCCTTTCATCCTGCAAGATGAATAAGACGGAACGCGTAGAAATGCCTGAAGATTCTGTAGATACGGTAGGGTTAGACCGACGGTTGCAGGAAAAATCAGTGAGCGATAGCCTCAAGATAGGGCTCGTGGATGACGGTGACTGCTTGCAAAAACAATTGCTTGCCATTCACGACGAACTGAGAAAGCGGTTGGAAAACACAACCTACACACACATCCGGAGGAATGTGACCGGATATGGGGTGGGGATGCATTGCATAGATATAGATTTGATTGTGAATACTCCTGAAAAACGGAAAGAGTTCCGGGAGGAGATAATGGACTCCCCCGTTTTCTGTTTTCATGGTGTAGAAGTCCCCGTCATCAACGAGAGAGTAGGCAGGAATCATATTCGTGGCATCCATATCCGTCCCGAATATCCAGTCTTTTCAACGAAAGCGCCTCATGCGACATTCATCCTCAGCAATCACAGTGGCGGAGATTTGACCTGCGGCGAGCATTACTACCTGACGTTCGAAGACGAAAAAGGTACCTGGCGGGAATTGCCGATAAACGCTGCCTTTTGGGACATCGCCTATGTGCTGCGGGATGGGGAGGAAAGGGTTATGAAAGCCTCTCTTTATCCGGATGTGCATCCCAACAAGCCGGGACGCTACCGTTACTTTTATGAGATAACCATCAGGAGGAAACCTGTCTTGATGATGGCTGAGTTCAGATTGACGGACAATGAGGAAGAATGGAGAACGGCGGAAAAGACATCTCTTCCCCCTTATATTTCGGATGCAGGGAAGGGCGGGAGCCCACAATTGATAACGGAAGAGCCAATGGAAGAACCGGTCTATAAAGTAGTGGAAGTGATGCCCGAGTTTCCGGGAGGTATGAAAGCCTTAATGGATTTTATTCAAAAGAATATCCGTTATCCGGAAGAAGTCCGTAAGAATGGCATTCAAGGAAGAGTTGCTGTCAGCGTGGTGATTGACGAGAATGGTCGTGTGACGGACCCCGTTATTATGCGCAGCAGGTATCCTGCCCTGGATGAGGAAGCATTACGGATTGTAGAATTGATGCCACAATGGAAACCGGGGATGCAGCAGGGTAAAGCCGTGAAGGTGGAATTTACTTTTCCGGTTACTTTTAAATTGGAGTAGTAGCACCCGGTAAGATTAAGCACAAAGACACGGAGGCATAGAGTTTTATTCTTTTTCCTTGAATTTAATATCTCTGTGTCTCCGTGCCTCTGTGTTCTATTTAAGGAAGCGAGGGGTGTAATTTCTCTTGCAAGAATTGTCCCGTATAACTTGCCGCACACTTCGCCACTTCCTCCGGTGTACCGGTAGCTACGATGTTTCCTCCTTTGTCCCCTCCTTCGGGCCCCAGGTCTATCACATGGTCCGCACACTTCACCACATCCAGATTATGTTCGATGATGACAATGCTGTGCCCGCGGCGTATTAGGGCATCGAAGGCTTCGAGCAGTTTCTTGATGTCATGGAAGTGTAGTCCGGTGGTCGGTTCATCGAAGATGAACATGGTCGGGTCTGCTTTCTCCTGGCTGAGGTAGAAGGCGAGTTTCACGCGCTGGTTCTCTCCACCGGAGAGGGTGGAGGAGGCTTGCCCCAGTTTGATATATCCCAAACCTACATCCTGCAAGGGTTGCAGCTTCTTCACAATCTTTTTCTGTCCGTGTTGCGTAAAGAATTCGATGGCTTGGTTTACGGTCATCTCCAATACGTCGTAGATATTCATGTCGTGGAACTTCACTTCCAGCGTGTCCGCCTTGAAGCGTTTGCCGTGGCAGGATTCGCATTCCAGTACAAGGTCTGCCATGAATTGCATCTCCACCGTGATGGTGCCTTCACCCTTGCATTCCTCGCAACGGCCGCCTTCGCTGTTGAAGCTGAAGTATCCGGCACTGTATCCCATCTGCTTGGCAAGCGGTTGGTCCGCCCATAGTTTACGGATTTCATCGTAGGCCTTGATGTAGGTCACGGGGTTACTTCTCGATGACTTCCCGATAGGATTCTGGTCAACAAACTCTACATTGCGCAGGTTCTGCAAGTCTCCTCCAATGGAAGTGAACTCGCCTGGACGTTCGTTGCATTCATCCAGCTCTCGTTTCAGGGCGCGGTAGAAGATGTCGCGTACCAGCGTACTCTTGCCCGAACCGCTGACACCGGTGACTACGGTCATTACATTCAGCGGGAACCGTGCCTCTACACCCTTCAGGTTGTTTTCGCGTGCGCCTTTTATTTCTATGTAGTTGTTCCACGGGCGGCGGTGTTCCGGCAGGGGGATGGTTTCTTCGCCCAGCAGATAGCGCACGGTATAGCTGTCACTGTCTTTCTGAAGGTCTTTCATATCTCCTTGGTAGACGACCTTCCCTCCCAGGCGGCCTGCCCGGGGACCGATGTCGATGATATAGTCGGCAGCACGGATAATCTCTTCATCGTGTTCCACTACCACTACCGTATTGCCCAACTGTTGCAGCTGGCGGAGCACGTGTATCAGTTTGTCCGTATCGCGGCTATGCAGGCCGATGCTCGGTTCGTCAAGAATATACAGGCTGCCCACCAGACTACTTCCCAGCGAGGTGGCGAGGTTGATTCGCTGGCTTTCACCGCCGGAGAGCGAGTTGCTGAGGCGGTTCAGCGTGAGGTATCCCAAACCGACATCCAATAGGAATTGGATGCGGCTGTTGATTTCTGTCAGGATGCGGCGGGCTATGTCGGCGTCATGTGGGTCTAGCTGCAGGTTGTCGAAGAAGAGCTTCAACTCAGTGATGGGCAAATCTACCAGTTCGGAGATGTTGCGTCCTCCCACGCGTACGTAGTTTGCTTCGGGCTTCAGGCGGGTACCGTGGCATTTGGGGCAGAGCGTCTTTCCGCGGTAGCGTGCCAGCATCACACGGTATTGTATCTTGTACTGATTTTCCTGCACCATCTTGAAGAAGGCGTTGATGCCCTCAAAGTAGGGTGTCCCTTCCCACAGCATCCGGCGTTGCTCGTCGGTCAGTTCATAATAGGGAGTGAAGATGGGGAAGCCGGCTTTCTCGGCTCCGTGTATCACCATATCCCTCCATTCGCCCATCTTTTCGCCCCGCCAGCATACAACGGCTCCATCATAGACGGACAAGGAGCGGTCGGGTATCACGAGATGCTCGTCGATGCCGATGACTTTCCCGAATCCCTCGCATACGGGACATGCGCCGATGGGAGAGTTGAAGGAGAACATCTGGTCGTTCGGCTCCTCGAAGATGATGCCGTCCGCCTCGAACTTGGTGCTGAACCGGTAGAGGCAGGTGCTTCCGTCGGACTGGTAGAACCGCAGCAGGCAGGCGCCGTCTCCTTCGTACATGGCTGTCTCTGCCGAGTCGGTGAGGCGGCTCACGGAGTCCTTTTCGGAAGAGGCTGTCATACGGTCAATCAGCAGGAAAACGGTGTCTCCCTCTTTCGGCTTGTATTCGTCGATGCGCATCATCTCACCGTTCACTTCCAGACGGGTGAAACCTTGCTTCATGTCTATCTCCAGTTGTTGTTGCAGCGTGCGGTCTTCGCGCAGCAATATCGGGGCGAGCACGGTATATCTGGTTCCTTCCGGATATTCCAGCATGCACTTCACGATGTCTTCCGCCGAATGCTTCTTCACTTCCTGTCCGCTGACCGGGCTGAAGGTTTTCCCCACACGGGCATAGAGCAGCCGCAGGTATTCGTATATTTCGGTGGAGGTGCCCACGGTGGACCGCGGATTGCGGCTGCTAACTTTCTGCTCGATGGCAATGGCAGGCGGGATGCCTTTGATGAAATCGCATTCGGGCTTGCTCATGCGTCCCAGGAATTGGCGGGCGTAACTGCTCAAGCTCTCCACGTAGCGGCGCTGCCCCTCGGCATATAATGTATCGAAAGCAAGTGAGGATTTTCCGGAACCGGACAGTCCGGTGATGACTACGAGTTTGTTACGGGGAATCTCTACGTCAATGTTCTTGAGGTTATTGACACGAGCTCCCTTTATGATAATCGATGTATTTTCTGCCATATAAAAGTCACTTATGTGATTTAGGATTTGCAAAGATAATGCAAACCGGGGTAGAATAAAACGAACCTGCTGGAAAAATCGTATCAGACAGGCAAGGTTAAGATTTGTTATACTTTAGGATGACTGCTAATTTACATTAAATAAAAGCACTAAATTCGCATCCGACTCCTTTTAATGTCCGAACATGGTAAAGCGTAATATAAAATGGCTTCTTGTTGTGCTGGTATTAGGTTTATACCCCTCAATCCTGCATGCCGAAGACCCTTATGGAGAGATGAAAGCTCTGGCAGATAGTGCGCGGAAAGTGTTGGGACAAGACCGGCTGCCTTCCGTCAATGCCCGGTGGATGAAACTTGCCCGCGAACTGAACGATACGGTACAGATTAGCGATGCCCACAACAACCTGATTTCTCATTATTATCAGTTGGGGGACATTGACCACCTGAAAGCCGCAACCTATGAATATATGGACTGGTGCCGGAAATACCAACGGACACGAGACCGGTATATGGCGTGGCGGCAGTACATTCAGCGCATGACGGAGAAAGGTATGCAAGAGGAGGCGATGGCTGAAACCGTCAGGCTCCACCAGGATGCCGAGCAAGCCCGGGACAAATACGGATTGGCTTGTGGCGAAATGTGCATCGGGTATAACCATCGGGTCTTTGGAAACAATGTGAAACTGTGTATAGAGAATTACAACAATGCACTGAAACTTTTCGAGGAAGGCAGCTACTATCGTGACGCATACGTGGTGTTGCTTAATATTATCCAGACTTATCTTTCACGCAGTGAGTATGCAGAAGCCGGCGAGTATCTGAGTAAATTGTCGCAACTGGAGGATGAACTGAACCGTAAACAAGTCGACATAGACCCTTCCCTGCACCTGCGTTTCTGTGAATTCAGGGTTATAGGCTTATTGGCCAATGAAGGTAGAAAGGCTGCTGAGCCTTATATTGAGGAGACTGACCGTTTCTACCGTCAACATCCGGAGAGTTCGACGCCCGAAGCATGGTTTGGCTATAAGATAATGTGTTGCCGTATCCTCGGTGATTTGAAAGGTAACATTGCTTACGTGGATTCACTCATGGATTATCAGCATTCACTGGGGCTTTGCTATCCTTATAACCATTATATGAAAGGAGAACTGCAGGAACAGTTGGGCGATTATCGTGCGGCTTGCCGCAGTTATGCCAGATATGGTGCCGTGAGTGATTCTGTACGTACGGCTGAGATGGATGACAAGCTAAGCAAATATACGGCACAGTTTGAGGTGGACCGGCTGAAGATGGAGAAACTGGAACTGAGTGCCAGATTGAACGAGGAAAGACTGATGATAGCCTTGGCCGTTGGCGGACTGGTATTGCTGCTCTTGCTGCTCATTACTTATCTGTACATCCGCACCCTCTCCATGAACCGCAAGTTGGAAGCTGCACGCAGGGCGGTGGAAAAAATGAGCCAGGTCAAAAGTTCCTTTATACAGCATATCACCCATGAAATCCGTACTCCGTTGAATTCCATCGTCGGCTTTTCTACCTTGCTGGCTCAAGAGAAGCTGGATGATGTGGAGAAGCGCGAGTATGTTGAACAAGTGGAGGGCAACAATACATATCTGTTGAGCCTGATGGAGAACATACTCAATATTGCGGATATGGATTCGCGAGTGTGGGAGATGCCGCGGGAGGAGGAGGAGATAGAAGTGGATGCGTGTTGCAAGGAATGTATTGAGGGCTTCCGTCTGGAACTGAAGCCGGGAGTTGAACTGGAATATGTGCCTGCTTCCGGTATTACGGCCTTTTATGCAGCCCGGCAATGGCTGAAAATGGTGCTGGTGTCTTTGTTGGATAATGCGGTGAAGTTTACGGAAGAAGGTCATATACGCGTTTCCTGCGAGGAAGATAAGTCCCGACATGTATTGCGCTTCGTGATAGAGGATACCGGTATAGGCATCAGGCCGGACGAATCGGACCGTATTTTCGAACGTTTTTATAAAGTGGACACGTTTACCAAAGGGTCCGGATTGGGGCTTGCCATAGCCAATGAGATAATGGAGTTGGTGGGAGGCCGGATTTATCTGGATGACACCTATTGCGGAGGATGCCGCTTTATTGTGGAATGGCCGATGAAGGACAAACCTTAATTATAAACTATTTTAAGTATTAAAAAGCTGTAATTAGAGAATGAGAGTAAAATCCCTTTTATGTGTATTCTTCTTGCTGCTAATGGCGGGAGGAGTATTTGCGCAAGTGCAGACCGGGTCTGCCTATCCTAAACGTGAATTTCGTGCAGCATGGATACAGTCAGTAAACGGACAGTTCCGTGGAATGCCGACCGAAAAGCTGAAGCAGAATCTGATCGGGCAGTTGAATTCCTTGCAGAAGGCGGGAATCAATGCCATCATTTTCCAGGTACGTCCCGAAGCGGATGCTCTGTATGCTTCCAGACTGGAACCGTGGAGTCGTTTCCTTACCGGAGTGCAGGGTAAAGCGCCCGAACCCTATTGGGACCCTATGCAGTTTATGATTGATGAATGCCATAAGCGTGGTATGGAGTTTCATGCATGGATTAATCCGTATCGCACGAAGACGACCTTGAAGAGTGAGTTGGCTCCCAATCATGTGTACAATATCCATCCGGAATGGTTTGTCACTTATGGCGACCAGTTGTATTTTGACCCGGCACTGCCTGAGAGCCGCCGGCACATCTGCATGGTGGTGAGCGACATCGTTTCCCGCTATGATGTGGATGCCATTCATATGGACGATTACTTTTATCCTTATCCCATTAAGGGAAAGGATTTCCCTGACGATGCAAGTTTTGCACGTTTTGGCGGAGGTTTCAGCAATAAAGGAGACTGGCGCCGGAGCAACGTGAATGTGCTGATTAAGAAACTGCATGAAACAATTCGTGAAATCAAGCCGTGGGTGAAGTTCGGGGTTTCTCCGTTTGGCATTTACCGGAATGAAAGCAGTGACCCGCTTGGCAGTAAGACCAAAGGCCTGCAAAACTACGATGACCTTTATGCGGACGTGTTGCTGTGGGCCCGTGAAGGTTGGATAGACTATAATATTCCGCAGATTTATTGGCATATAGGACATCCGGTTGCCGACTATGAGACACTGGTGAAGTGGTGGGCCAGGAATACGGAAAACCGCCCCTTGTTTATCGGCCAGTCCGTGATGAACACCGTGCAGAATGCCGACCCCAAGAACCCGTCGATAAATCAGCTTCCTCGCAAAATGGCCTTGCAACGGGCCTATCAGACCATCGGTGGCAGTTGCCAGTGGCCTGCCAGTGCGGTTGTAGAGAATGCAGGCAAGTATCGCGATGCCCTGATTGCCGAATATCATAAGTATCCGGCGCTACCTCCCGTTTTCGATTTCATGGATAACGAAGCCCCGGCAAAGGTACGTAAGATGAAACCGGTGTGGACGGAAGACGGATATATTCTTTTCTGGACAGCTCCCAAGTATAAAGAGGAAATGAACCGTGCCGTCCAATATGTGGTCTATCGCTTTAATGACAAAGAGAAAGTGAATATAGATGACCCTTCCCATATTGTAGCCATCACGCGCGATAATTTCTATAAACTTCCTTACGAAGACGGAAAGACAAAGTACCGCTATGTGGTGACAGCCTTGGACCGTCTGCATAATGAATCGAAATCCGTTGGAAAGAAGATTAAACTTTAAAAATTAGGGATTAAGGATTAGGGATTAATCATTAACGTTTAATCCTTAATCCTTAATAAAGTATCAATCCTGCTATTCCACAAGCTACAATCATTCCTATCGGGTTCAGTTTATATTTCTTTGTGCCTATAAATGCCACGAGGAAGATGAGGCAGCTGATGACGAAGGAATATATGTCTTCTTTGGGAGAACTGAAGTTTTCCGAATTCATCAATACCAGCGCGGCTGAGGCTAGCAGACCGACCACTGCCGGGCGGAGCCCACTGAATACCGCTTCCACGGAAGGATGTTTCTGGTATTTCAGAAAGAATTTGCTGATGGTCAGCATCAGTAGGAAAGAGGGGAGCACTACGGCAAAAGTGGCGACAATAGATCCCCATACACTACCAGTAACCGTAAAACCTACATAGGTTGCCGAATTGATACCTATCGGACCGGGTGTCATTTGGCTGATTGCCACAATATCAGTAAACTCTTGAGGGGAAAGCCAGCCATAACGGGTGACTACTTCGCCTTGTATCATGGACAGCATGGCATATCCGCCGCCAAAGCCGAAAAGGCCGATTTTAAAGAATGTATAGAATAACTGTAAGAAAATCATGGTTAGTGATTAATGGTTAGTGATTAATGATTAGTGTTGTTGCACCTTTCATTTTTTAATTCTTTCATTTTTAATTCTTCGGATGTTTCCAACGTCCGAAGACGTATCCCCCTACACCTGCCGCAATGATAATCCAGATGGGAGAGAAGCCCAACAGCCAGATGAGCAGTGCTGAAACCACCGGTATCCATATGTTGTATCGGTTTATCCGGGCCGATTTAGCCATGCTGAATGTAGGGGCTGCAATCAATGCAACCACTGCCGGGCGAATACCTTTGAATATACGTTCCACAATGGTGTTGTCCTTGAAGTTGTGAAAGAACAACGCTATGGCGAGGATGATGAGAAACGAAGGAAGTATGGTTCCCAATGCAGTGATTATGCTCCCTCGTATTCCCCGTAGCCGGTACCCTATAAAAATGGATATATTGACGGCAAGGATGCCCGGAGCGGACTGTGATATAGCAAGCAGGTCAATGAAATCTTCTTTGGCTATCCAGTTTCGTTTGGTTACGATTTCGTTTTCTATCAGCGGTACCATAGCATAACCGCCGCCGATGGTAAAGGCTCCTATCTTAAAGAAAATGGAGAATGCTTCAAGATATATATTCATATTCAAAATGTTGTAATTTACTTTATTTCTTCATCATCTTTCCCTTCTTTCCCTCTCTTGGCATACTGGCTTGGGCTCATATTGAAATGTTTCTTGAATACTTCACGGAAATATTTCGCATCACTGAAACCGGTCAGTTCTGAAATCTCGGTGATGGTATGCTTTTGTCCTTTCAGAAGTTGGGCGGCATGTTTCAGTCGAATCAGCCGGATGTAGTCAGCCGGAGCTTGGTCGGTCAGTGCCTTTATCTTATTGTAGAAGCTGGTCCTGCTCATATTCAGCAGGTTGCAGAGCACGTCGACGTTGAAGCTTGGGTTGTCCATATTGTCTTCGACGCTCTTTTTGACGGTTGCAATGAATTTCCAGTCCAAGTCGTTGGAGCAGTTGATGCAATCCGTATTGTTCTTCTCGTCGTTCAGGTCCAGGCTGGTATATTTGTGGCGCAACAGTGCCCGGTTAGTCAGCAGGTTGGCAATGTTTGCTCGCAATATACCGATATTGAAGGGTTTCACAATATATTCATCCGCTCCGCTTTGCAGTCCCTCGATGATATTCTTGTCGGTATTCAGTGCTGTGAGCAGGATGATGGGGATATGTGATGTCTCGATGTCGTTCTTCAGGATATGACACAATTCGTCTCCTCTCATTTCCGGCATCATAATGTCTGAAATGACGAGGTTGGGCATATACTCCTTGACAATGGTCAGTGCTTCTTTTCCATTGGAGCATACTTGTATGTTGTACTGTTCAGACAATGTTCTGCGCAGATATTCCCTTAGTTCGTCATTGTCCTCTACAATAAGAATTTTCTGGTGGCTACTGTTGTTTTGCGACTGTTGCTGCGTCTTGTCGTAGATGTCGCTGGAAGCAGGGGACGATGTGGCGGAGGCATTGATAGGCACTCCGGAAGCCGAATAAACAATACGTTCGTTTTGGGGCTGAGGGCGTTGGATTGCCTTGCGGAAATGCTTGTTCCCTTTGGGGAACGTGATTTTGATGCAAGAGCCTTTCCCTTCCATGCTGCTGAAGTTGAGCTTTCCTTTATGTAAGTGTACAAGTTTCCCTACCAGAAGTAGTCCGATGCCGCTGCCGGTAACTTTGGAATTGATAGCATTACTGCCACGGAAATGCATCTTGAACAGCTTTTTCTGTTCTGAAGCCGGAATTCCGATACCGGTATCTTTCACCTCAATACTCCAGGTATCTTCTGTCTCGGAAGTAAAGACATGTACATTGCCGCCGTCCGGTGTATATTTCAGTGCGTTGGATATGATATTTTTCAAAATGGAATCCATCTTGTCCTTATCTAACCATACGTTCAGATAACGGAAGCTGCTTTCGTAGGTCAGGTTGATGTGTTTTATGTTTGCGTATGAACGGAAAGCATCGATCGTCTCTTCCATATATGTGCTCAGTTCGTATTCGGATACGTATAGACTTCCGGAATAGGTGTCTGCGCGCTCGAAATTAATAAGGTTGGTGGTCAGGCGCAACAAGGCATTTACGTTTCGCAGGGCTGTATTGATGTTGCTCTGTCCGCTGGAAGTCAGTTGCTCGCGTTCGGTGATTTCTTCCAAGGGTGCTTTGATGAGCGTCAGTGGAGTACGTATATCATGCGCCGTATTGACGAAGAAGCGTATTTTCTCATCGGATTCTTTCCGCTGTTTTCTCAAGACTATTATTCGCAGAGTGATGCTTGCAATGGATATGATAATTACTGCATAGAGTATCAGCGCCCAGAAACTGAGCCAGAGGGGTTGCTCGATAATGATGTCCATACTGCGTTCCTCCAGGACAATACGACGGTCTTCGTTGGAGATGGCACGTACGCGGAGGGTATAGTTGCCCGGACTCAGGTTGGTAAAACGGATGACGTTTTCCTCTCCCGGACGGCTCCAACCCTCATAGAAGCCTTCCAGTTTCCAGGAGTACAGAATTAGGGAAGGATAGTCATAGTTGATGTCTGAGACCCGCAATGAGAAGATGTTCTGGTTGTACTTCAAACGCAAGGTTTTTGTCTCGTCAATATCCAGAATAAGTGGAGAACCTTCATCCTTGGGATAAACGGTCTGATAGAATACCCGCAGGTCATTGAATACCATTTTGAACTTATAGTCGCGAGGCAGGACCATGTCCTTGTCGAACTCTATGGCTCCATCCGTACTGCCGAAAATGAAATTGCCGTTTTTCCTCAAGGTGCCTGAGGCTGCGTTGAAATGGTCAGACTTCAGTCCTTGTTCTTTGGTCCAGTTATGGAATGTCTCTTCGGCAGGATAGAAGGTGGACAGACCGTGTTCTGTACTCAGGAAGATATTTCCTTTACCATCGGACAATAGTGTATAGATATTATTGGAAATCAAAGCGCAGTTGTCTCTATGATAATGTCTGAATGTGTTTTTGGTCGTATCATATACCAGTAAACCGGCATTGTTGGTACCGATATACAGCATTCCGTCGGAAGCTTGGTATAGAGAATAGATGTAATAGGATTCTACCGGCATCTGGATATAGCTATACTTACCGGTCACTTTTTCCAATAGGTACAAGCCGGTGGCAGTGCCTATCCACATATGTGTGGAGTCCTTCTCTATGATAGCGGTGATACCATTCAAGCCCGGGAAGTGCCGTATGTTTTTTCTGGAATAATCTATTTCTTTTAAGTTATAATACCCTCCGGACCAGATGTTTCCTGAAGAATCTTTCATAATGGAACGAATATACTTGTCTGGCCGGATATTCAGATTGCTGAATAAGGATGGGGTAAAGAAGTCTATGGACAGTTGCTTCTTGTTTATCTGGTAGATGCCGGAACTATACCCTCCGGCCCAGATGATGCCGGGCTCCACCTCGCATAGTGAGATGAAGGTGTGATTTTTGCTATGGCTTTCGAAGTCGAAGGTGCTGAGAAAAGAATGCCATTGTTTCGTCTTGCTGTAATAGAGGCTGATTCCGTTGTTCGTGGCAAACCATAAATCTCCGTCATGGTCCTCGATGATGGCGTTTACCTGGTCATTGATGAGTGATTGTTTATTGCCGATAGAGTGTTTTATCCATTGGTAATCGGCATATCGGTTGTTGCGTACAGTTATGCCGATGGGATAATTGGCCATCCAGATACGCTGCTCGCTGTCGATGTAAATGTCATTGATAGTATTTCCGTTCATTGAGTTGTACCGATTGTAGTCGGCAACGATATACGGTTCGGATGCATAGGTATCGGTATTCATCTTGTAGACACCGGCTCCGTCCGTTGCGATGAGAATCTCATTGTCATTGAAGGCACGGATACAGTTGATGCTGATGTCCATCAGTCCGGATGGTATATGCATGACCTTGTGCTTGTTTAGGTCATAGGAGAATATTCCCCGCTGGAAAGTACCGATAAAAACCTTGTGGGATGGTTTGTGATAGTATAGTTCGTTGATTTGTATCTTCAAGGTATCCAACTGGTTGCAGGGGCTGAGGGTGAGGATGTTGTTGGCCAGTTCAGCATAGTGTATACCGATGTCGGTTCCGATGAAGAAGTGGGTCGAATCAATCTGTGCGATATCCGTAATTCGTTCTCCTATTTCGTTTTGAATGAATGTTACCTTCTGGGTATTGCTGTCGTACAGATATAGGGCATCTTCATTGCAAAGCCATATTACGCTGTTGGCATCCACAAAACCGTAACTGATAGGGGTTGGACGTCCTTTCACTTCGCTTTCGGGTAGCTTGTATACCAGGACAAAGCGATCGTGTTTTGTATCATAGCGGAACACACGTCCTTTTTTGCCTATTTCCCATATGGTGCCTTTGGGATCAACATAGAGCCAATTCAGGTTCATCATGGAATTCACTTCTTCATTTCCATCCATCAATTTGTACGGCTTGAAGTCCTTTCCGTTGTATCGGTCGATGCCGTCGTGGGTAAGAAACCACATGTAACCTTTAGGTCCCTTTTGAATTGCATATACCCGTCTGTTGCTCAAACCGTCTTCCACACCGATGTATTTGTATGTTTGTGCAATGCCTATAATTGGCAATAATAGTAGTATGTAGAAAAAGAAGTACTTTTTCATAATTGTCGAACGGTTTTTTGAATGTTGTACTGAGGGAGAGTTGAAAATAAACACAAAAATAATGCTTTTGTTTGAGAAAAACAAAAAGAAAGCGAAGAATAGAAATGTAACAAGCGCGAGATTATTCATAACCCGCGCTTGTTACATTTCTATAAAAAAGGAAGTTCAGCTCATTTTTTATTGGCTTCCACCCACTTGCGTGCATTGACAAATGCTTCTACCCAAGGAGTGATTTGGTCGCTGTTTACGCGGTCTGCGGGGTAGCAACCGTTCTGCCAGGGGAAGATGGCACGTTCCAAGTGGGGCATCATGGCCAGATGACGTCCGTCGGCACTTGCCAATCCGGCTATGGAATAATCTGAGCCGTTGGGGTTGGAAGGATATTCGTCGTATGAGTATTTCAGCACGACGTTGTATTTGTCCTCGTCGTATGGCAAGGAGAATTTTCCTTCACCGTGAGCTACCCAGATACCCAGTTTGCTGCCACTCAGTGAGCCGAGCATTACGCTGCGGTTGGTGGGGACGGTAACACCGAGGAATCTGGATTCAAACTTGTGTGAGTCATTATGAAGCATCTTGCCGTTTTTCTTGTGCTCGGGATTGATAAGATTAAGTTCCATCATGAGCTGGCAGCCGTTGCAGACACCCAGTGAAAGCGTATCCTCGCGTGCATAATATTTGTCGAGCGCTTCTTTTGCTTTCGGATTGAAGAGGAAAGCACCTGCCCAACCCTTAGCAGAACCAAGAACGTCGGAGTTGGAGAAACCACCGCAGTAAACAATCATGTTTACATCTTCCAGCGTCTCGCGGCCGCTGATAAGGTCGGTCATTGTAACATCCTTCACATCGAAGCCTGCCAGATAGAGTGAGTAGGCCATTTCGCGTTCGCCGTTGGTTCCTTTTTCACGGATGATGGCGGCGCGTATACCTGACGGTGTACGGCGGTCCGGATTAATGCCGTATTGTGAGAACTTGCCTTTGAAGTCCGGCATGAAGGCGAATTCCACCGGTTGCATCTTGTAGTTTTCGAAACGCTTCTTGGCGCAGCCGTTCATGGACTGCTTACGGTCAAGGAGATAAGAAGTAGAGTACCATACATCACGCATATAGTCGATGCCAAACTGATAAGTAGCATCGCCTTTTGATACAAGAATATGGCGTTCGTCTGTCGGTTTGCCGAGCTTCACGTAACCTACGCCTGCATCTTCCAGTATTTGCTTTACAGCTTCCTTGTGCTTGTCGCTCACCTGGATAACGATACCCGGGTTCTCTGCAAACAGAATCTTGATAAGGTCTTGCTCCTTGATTTTATCCAGGTTGATTTCCATACCGCCTTCCACATTGGCAAAGCACATTTCAAGCAGTGTAGTGATAAGACCACCGGCGGAAATATCATGTCCGGCAAGAATCAGTCCCTTGTTGACCAGTTCCTGCACGGCAAGGAAAGCATCGCGGAAGTATTCGGCATCCTGCACGCTGGGAACTTCGTCACCTACCTTGCCCAGGGTCTGAGCAAAGGCGGAACCGCCGAGTTTCAGGTTGTCGAAACTGAAGTCTATATGATAAATGGTAGTCTTTTCATTGTTAACCAGCACCGGAGATACGACTTTCTTGACGTCGGAAACTTCTCCACCGGCAGAAACAATTACCGTGCCCGGAGAAATTACTTTGCTGCCGTCGGGGTATTTCTGTGTCATGGAAAGAGAGTCTTTACCGGTCGGTACATTGATTTGCAGGGAACAGCAGAAGTCACTCAAGGCCTTTACTGCCGTGTACAGACGGGCATCTTCACCTTCTTGCGAACGGCAAGGCCACATCCAGTTGGCAGAAAGGGAAACGCTGTCCAGACCTTCGGCAAGCGGTGCCCAAACCAAGTTGGTCAATGCTTCGCTGACGGAAAGAACGGAGCCGGCTGCAGGGTCGGCAAGTGCCGCCTGGGGAGCATGGCCCAGAGAGGTTGCGATACCCTTTTCGCCGCGATAGTCCAAAGCTACCACACCACAATCGCTCAGAGGCAACTGCAATTCACCCTGGCACTGTTGGCGAGCAATTTTGCCTGTTACAGAACGGTCCACCTTGTTTGTTAACCAGTCTTTACAAGCCACAGCTTCCAGTTGGAGCACATTGGTGAGGTATTCGTGTAGTTGGGAAACTTCGTATTGGGGCATTTCGTAGTGACGTTCCACGGTCTTGTCCACCATATAGGTCTTGGGGGAAGAGCCGAACATCTGTTCTACGGCGAGGTCGAACGGACGTACACCGTCAGCTTGCTGGAAGGCAAAGCGATGGTCGCCGGTCGTTTCACCGACTACGTACATCGGGGCACGCTCACGTTCGGCTACCTTGCGTACATGTTCGATGGCCTCTTCCTGAATCAGCAAGCCCATGCGTTCCTGGCTTTCGTTGGCAATGATTTCCTTGGCAGACAGAGTCGTGTCACCGATGGGCAACTTGCTCATGTCAATTAAACCGCCGCATTCCTCTACCAATTCGGACAGACAGTTTACATGTCCGGCAGAGCCGTGGTCGTGGATGGAAACCACCGGATTGGTCTCTTCCTCACAAAGTGCGCGTACCACGTTGTAGGCGCGTTTCTGCATTTCGGCGTTGGCGCGTTGTACAGCATTCAGCTCGATGCCACTGCTGTAGCGTCCGGTATCTACGGAAGATACGGAGCCGCCGCCCAAACCGATGCGATAATTGTCTCCACCGATGACAACCACTTTGTTGCCGGCTTCCGGTGTACCTTTCAAACAGTCACGCTGGGTACCGTAGCCTACGCCTCCGGCAAGCATAATCACTTTGTCGTAACCATAGACTTCATCTTTTTCCTTATGTTCGAAAGTGAGCACGGAACCGCAGATTAGCGGTTGGCCGAATTTGTTCCCGAAATCACTGGCACCATTGGAGGCTTTGATTAGTATTTGTTCGGGAGTTTGATACAGCCATTTGCGTACCGGCAGAATCTCTTCCCAGGGACGTCCTTCTTCCGTACGGGGGTAGGAGGTCATGTAAACGGCTGTTCCGGCAATCGGCCAAGAGCCCTTACCGCCGCCCATACGGTCGCGAATCTCACCGCCCGTACCGGTAGACGCACCGTTGAACGGTTCTACTGTTGTGGGAAAGTTATGTGTTTCCGCTTTCAGGGAGATGACACTCTTGATGTCTTTTACTTGGAAATAGTCGGGCTTGGAGTGGTCTGCCGGAGCAAACTGTTCGATAACCGGACCTTCGGCAAAGGCCACATTGTCTTTGTAGGCAGAGATAATCTTGTTGGGATTCTCTTGTGTGGTCTTCTTTATCATTTGGAAGAGTGAAGATTCCTGTTCCACTCCATCGATGATGAATGTTCCGCCGAAGATTTTGTGACGGCAGTGCTCGGAGTTGATTTGCGCGAAGCCGAATACTTCGGAGTCTGTCAGAGGGCGCCCGAGGTCTTTCTCTACCTTCTTGAGGTAATCCATTTCCTCTTTGGAAAGTGCCAGACCTTCCTTTTCATTGTATGCCTCCAGGTCTTCGATGTGTACAATCGGTTCCGGCTGCCGGTTGGTTGTAAATACATTCTGGTCCAGCCCCTTGTACATACGTTGCAGCATCGGGTCGTGGTCTGCGTTCTCATCTTTTACGGGGAAGTACTCTTCGATGCGTATGATGCCGTCCAGCCCCATATTCTGGGTGATTTCTACGGCGTTTGTACTCCAAGGAGTAATCATCTCACGGCGCGGGCCGACGAAATGTCCTTTCAGGTTGTCTTCACTTTCGGGGGTGGCTTCTCCAAAAAGCCAGCAGAGTTTGTCGCTGTCTGCCTGGGGGAGTTCATGATTACATTCTACGGCAATCACACTCTTGGATGGGGTTCTGAAAAAAAGAATCATAGTTATATTTACGATTTTACGATTTACGATTTTACGATTGAAGTTACTTCTTTGAGTATCTTCATCTTTTCTTCTTGGGGGCAAAGATACGTAAAATCGGTGGGGAGGAGAAAAAAAGGAAAACAAAAAACGCATGCAATTTTACTCGTATGCGTTTTTTGTTCTGTTTCATAAAAACCGGATGTGTGTTATTGTATGACGATTTCATCCGTAAATAAGAATTGCTTCTTCCCTTGTATGGCATGGAAGCGTACATATCGTGTCTCAGTGGGGGTGCCAATCCAGCCGAAATCACGGAATATCACGTCCTTTCCGGCCTCTTCCTCGCTGCAGATATCACTGCCCAGCAGGGTGAAGTTCTTGCCATCAACAGATGCCCATACTTCCACTTTGGCAGGGAGAAATACTTGTGGGGTACGGATTTGCATGAAGTTGGCCATGACCCGATGTATGGCGGTCACTTCGCCCAGGTCGATAATGGCATCCAAATCATTGGGGCAGAAGCCCTGCCATCGTCCGTCCATGTAGCTTTTGCCGCCGCGAAGTCCGTCGAGGAGACCGGCGTCACCGCCGCCTTTGTATACTTCTTTATGCTGATAGTATCTGCCGCCCGGTGCATAGGTTATCTTTTTGCCTATGCCCTTATGGTAGTCGGTGCGCAGGTGAAGGCTTTTTCCGATAGGCTTTTCTCCGTCGAAAAGGCGTGCGGTCAGCAATATGGAGTCTTTTACGGCAAACGGTTTCTTGTATAACTTGGAAGATACAGTCGGTTCGGAGCCGTCCGTTGTGTAGCGGATGTCAATCGGATGTTTTTCGGAGGTGAGGGACAGCATGATTTTTTTCTTGGCATAGTCAACGGTCTGGCTGGTCTGCACTTGTTCCGACAAGGTGAACGGGTTGTACCCTTTCGTCCGGATGTATCGTATTTCGTTGTTGATACGTCTCTTGAAACTCTCCGGATGCTTGTTCTCCATGGGAGTCCAGCCTACTTCTGCCAGAGCGATGATGCGTGGGTATATCATATATTCGGCATGTTCGTAAGTGGGCAGATATTCAGCCCATACATTGCCTTGCACGCCTAATATGTATTTGCAGATATCACTTCCCAATGAATCGGGAGCCGGGTCGTAGGAGTAGGTCTGTCCGATGGGGATGCAGGCGCCAAACGCCAGCGGCTGTGTCTCAGGGTCATCCTGGTAGTGGTCCAGATAGCAGTGGCTCTCCGGTGTCATGATGGCGTAATGCCCCATGCGGGCGGCGGCAATGCCACCCTCCGTACCCCGCCACGACATGACGGTTGCGTTGGGGGCCAGGCCTCCATCCAGTATCTCGTCCCAGCCGATGATTTCACGCCCTTTGTCGTTGAGGTACTTCTCTATGCGGACTATCATATAGCTTTGCAGCTCACTTTCATCTTTGAGCCCTTCTTCCTTCATGCGCTTCTGGCATTTGGGGCATGCCTTCCAGTGGCGTCTGCTGGCTTCATCACCTCCAATATGGATATACCGGGAAGGGAACAGCCGTATCACTTCATCCAGCACATCTTCGAAGAACTTGAAGGTCTCTTCGTTTCCGATACAGACTTCGCCGGATGTATAAGGCTTGCCGGTACAGGACAGCTGTGGATAGGCTGCCAGTACTTCTCCCGAGTGTCCCGGCATTTCTATTTCGGGGATAACGGTGACATGCCTCAAGCGGGCATATTCCAGAACCTCACGTACATCCGCTTCCGTATAGTAGCCTCCATAGGCTCCTTCTTCATCCTTCTCGCAGAAGTGATGGTCATATTTCCCCCAATCCTGCAGATTGGCGGCTTTTCTCCAGGCTGCGAATTCTGTCAGGCGGGGATAGCCCGGAATCTCCAGCCGCCATCCGGCACCGTCGGTCAGATGCCAATGCAGGCGGTTGATTTTGTAGGTGGCTACCAGGTCTATTTGTTTCTTGACATAGTCCGTGTTAAAGAAGTGTCTTGAAACATCCAGGTGCAGCCCACGATAGGGGAATCTGGGTTCGTCCTTGATGGTCGTGACTGGCAGTTTCTTCCCGTTACGGGCAAGTTGTGCCAGGGTTTGCAGTCCATAGAAGGCACCTGCAGCGGAGGAGGCCTGAATGTTTACACCTTGTTTGCTGACTGTCAGGTTGTAGCCTTCGGCAGCGATTGGATTATCCGTTGCGTCCGTTATTTCTATCGTTACAAAAGGGTTCTTGTCGACAAGCTTCATGGGGATGGCAAAGTCCGGCAGATAGGCCAGCAGGTCATTCATGTCGGATTTCGCCAGATTGGTCGAGAAGGTTACCGTAGATGGCAGTTCTACTGTTTTTGACGTTGTTTGGGCATACTGCGGATATGGAACCACACCGAGTTCCTTGGGGGCTTCGCATGCCGTCAGTAGTAAGACGGCCATGGAAACGAGTGTTAGAGTTTTTTTTATTCGTTTCATAAGGGGGTATTGTTAAGTTCGGAGGTAAATATACGGAATAATATGTAAAATGGATAATCTTTACTTCTTAAAATCCTTTTCCGTCGAAAAAACGTTAACACTATTCGTTCGTCTCATAAAAAAGTCCGATATTTGCAGCCATGATTCAGATAGAGACCATATTTGACATATTGTGGAAGGGGTTCATTATCGGCGTCATTGTGTCCGCGCCATTGGGTCCTGTAGGAGTATTGTGTATTCAGCGTACTTTGAATAAAGGACGGTGGTATGGTTTCGTAACGGGGATAGGAGCTTCGCTAAGCGATATTGCATATGCTTTGCTGACGGGCTACGGGATGAGTTTCGTTTTTGATTATGTCAACAAGAACATCTTTTACCTGCAACTTTTCGGAAGCATTCTTCTGTTGGCGTTTGGCGTTTATACGTTCCGCAGCAATCCGGTACAGTCCATCCGTCCGGTATCCATCAACAAGGGTTCCTATTTTCATAACTTCATAACGGCGTTTGCCGTCACGCTTTCCAATCCTCTGATTATATTCCTTTTTGTAGGCCTTTTCGCCCGCTTCGCTTTTGTAAGTGAGGGAGTGCTGGTATTCGAGGCCGTTACCGGATACTTGGCCATCGCATTGGGCGCTTTGGCATGGTGGTTTGGCATTACCTTTTTTGTCAATAAAGTCCGTACACAATTCAACTTGCGTGGCATCTGGATGCTGAACCGTATTATCGGGAGCATTGTCATTGTGGTGTCTGTGGTGGGATTGGTGTTTACGCTGATGGGTGAATCGCTGTATTGAGTGGGAAGGTGAAAAATCATAATTCATACATTTTATCGTGAAGATTGCGCAACAACTGAAAGAAAAGAATATAGCCGAATACCTTATATATATGTGGCAGGTGGAGGATTTGCTCCGTGCCAACGGCTGTGACATAGACCGGATACGCCAGAACATCATTTTGCGCTATCCGGAGGAGGAACGGCCTGCGTTGGAAGAATGGTATGGAAATCTGGCAGATATGATGCGTGCGGAAGGCGTAACGGAAAAAGGACATCTGCAAATCAACCGGAATGTCATTCTGAACCTGACGGAGCTGCATGGCGAATTACTGGCTTCTACGAAATATCCGTTCTATAATGCGGCTTATTTCAAGGCACTGCCTTTTATCGTGGAGCTGCGCCAGAAGAGCGGCCGGAAAGAGGAGCCTGAGGTAGACACTTGTTTCGAGGCGCTTTATGGAGTGCTGCTGTTGCGCTTGCAGAAGAAGGAAATCAGTCAGGGCACGGCAAAGGCTATGGAGGCCATCAGCGGTTTCGTCTCGTTGCTTGCCAACTATTATGACAAGGAGAAGCGGGGAGAATTGGAGTTGATGGATAATTGATAATTATGGAGGAAAATATTGTTCATCGTAACATTCTATATATAAGTGTAACTTTATTAAATGAATATTCTGATAACCGGTGCCAACGGTCAACTTGGCAATGAAATGCGAGTGTTGTCGAAAGAAAACGGACAACATGCTTATTTTTTCACTGACGTGCAGGAATTGGACATTTGCGACGAACAAGCTGTGCACGGGTTTGTGAAGGACAACCGGATAGATGTAATCGTGAATTGCGCCGCTTATACGGCTGTAGACAAGGCGGAAGACAATCAGGAGCTTTGCGACAAGCTGAACCATGTCGCTCCGGGCTATCTGGCTGCCGCTGCCGAAGCTTGCGGTGCTGCATTGATACAAGTGTCTACCGACTATGTTTTTGACGGAACCGGACACACCCCCTATACGGAAGAGGCGGCTACTTGTCCCAATTCAGTATATGGTTTTACCAAACTGGCGGGTGAGCAGGCGGTGATGAAGTATTGCAGCCGTGCCATGATCATCCGTACGGCGTGGCTCTATTCCATTTATGGAAATAATTTTGTGAAGACGATGCTCCGTTTGGGACGCGAGCGCGAGACGCTGGGAGTTGTATTCGACCAGATAGGTACGCCGACATACGCCAATGATTTGGCACGCGCCATCTTTGCGGCTATCAGCCAGGGAATCGTGCCCGGCATCTATCACTTCAGCAACGAGGGAGTCTGCTCGTGGTATGATTTTACGTTGGCTATCCATCGTCTGGCAGGTATCAAGAGCTGCAAGGTAAGTCCGCTGCATACGGACGAATTCCCTGCCAAGGCACCGCGTCCGCATTATTCTGTGTTGGACAAGACAAAGATAAAGAAGACATTCGGCATCGATATACCCCATTGGGAGGCGAGCCTTGCCGTCTGCATGAAGAATTTGGAAGAGTGATTATTACTGACTAATTGATATATGGCCAATAACAACGAAATAGAGAGACGGAGAACGTTTGCGATTATTGCGCATCCGGATGCCGGTAAGACATCATTGACCGAGAAGCTGTTGCTTTTTGGTGGACAAATCCAGGTGGCGGGTGCCGTAAAGAGCAATAAGATAAAGAAGACGGCAACGTCGGACTGGATGGATATTGAAAAACAGCGTGGTATTTCCGTTACCACTTCTGTAATGGAGTTCGACTACCATGACTACAAGGTCAACATCCTTGATACTCCGGGTCACCAGGACTTTGCTGAAGATACCTACCGCACGCTGACGGCTGTGGACAGTGTTATCATCGTGGTGGACGGTGCGAAAGGTGTGGAAACGCAGACACGCAAGCTGATGGAGGTCTGCCGTATGCGTAATACGCCGGTGATTATCTTCATCAACAAGATGGACCGTGAAGCCAAAGACCCGTTCGACCTGTTGGACGAGCTGGAGGAGGAACTGCACATCCACGTGCGTCCCTTGACGTGGCCTATCGAGAGCGGTGTCCGTTTCAAGGGTGTCTACAATATCTACGAGCATAACCTCAACCTCTACCAGCCCAGCAAGCAGGTAGTGACGGAGAAGGTGGAAGTGGACATCCATACCGAGGAATTGGACAACCGGATTGGTGCCCAGCTGGCCGATAAGCTGCGTGGCGAACTGGAACTGATAGACGGTGTTTATCCCGAATTCGATAAGGAGGAATATCTGAAGGGTGAGCTGGCTCCTGTGTTCTTCGGTTCGGCACTGAATAATTTCGGTGTGCAGGAACTGCTGGATTGCTTTGTGGAGATTGCTCCCAGTCCCCGTTCCGTGAAGGCGGAAGAACGTGAGGTGGAGCCGGAAGAACCTAAATTTACCGGATTCATCTTCAAGATAACCGCCAATATCGACCCGAATCACCGTTCATGTATCGCTTTCTGCAAAATCTGCTCCGGGAAGTTTGTACGCAATGCCCCGTACTTGCATGTACGTCATGGCAAGACGATGCGTTTCTCGTCGCCTACGCAGTTCATGGCGCAGCGCAAGACAACTGTCGATGAGGCTTGGGCGGGAGATATTATCGGCCTGCCGGATAACGGTACGTTTAAGATTGGCGATACGCTGACCGAAGGCGAGGCGCTTCACTTCAAGGGGCTTCCGAGTTTCTCTCCGGAGATGTTCAAGTACATTGAGAATGCCGACCCGATGAAGCAGAAACAGCTTGCCAAGGGTATCGACCAGTTGATGGACGAAGGTGTGGCGCAGTTGTTCGTCAACCAGTTCAACGGGCGTAAGATTATCGGTACGGTGGGGCAGTTGCAGTTCGAGGTCATCCAGTATCGTCTGGAGAACGAATACAGTGCGAAGTGCCGTTGGGAGCCGCTCAGTCTGTATAAAGCCTGCTGGATTGAGAGCGATGATGCGGCTGAACTGGAAGCCTTCAAGAAGCGCAAATACCAGTACATGGCGAAAGACCGCGAGGGTAGGGATGTGTTCCTGGCGGACAGCGGATATGTGTTGCAGATGGCGCAGATGGACTTCAAGCATATCAAGTTCCACTTTACGAGCGAGTTCTAAGCTATACGATTTTTGCTGACTCACGGCTATAAATGATGCAAGTCGAAGAAAAAGAGGAGGTACAAAGTAATGAAAAACTTTGTACCTCTTTATTTATTGTGGGAAGAAAGTGTTACCTTTGTTTCTGCAACGATTAATATGCATTGATTATGAAAACTGTTGAAGTAAGCTCGTTCCTTACCGATTTTACACCTTACTTATTATAAACACAAAATTTCAAGATGAAACATACCTTCCTTTTTCTCCTGCTGATTCTCCTTCTGGGGCTGACAGCCTGCTCGAAACCTGCCGATAGAACTTTGGTGTATAGTGTGGTGAAAACCTATCAGGATTTGTATAATGCGGTAACAAAGTAAAATCAGCCAAACACGTAGAGAGGCACATTCTCTCTATGTGTTTATTCTTTCTTTTCACTGGCATAAACTCATAAATGATGTCATATTGCAAAGAATAACTTATAACAATTACCTTGTAGAGATAGGAAGATACAGGTGGCTTCATTATCAGGGGTTTGCGTGTGTCGCTTGTAGAGATTATCACCTTATTCCTCTTATTTAAGCTTTATTTCCCCCCTTCTTCTTGTAGAGATATGGTTTTTGTAATCCTTTGTTTTTGAGTGATTTGTGAAAATCGGTTGTAGATGCCATTTTCTTGTTTTCCCTTGTTTCCCACCCTAACTTTGCAACATCGAATTTGAGAAAAGCAGACGGCTGAATCGTTGAGGCCTCACGATGAAAACTTCTGCTTCTCGGGTGAGACAAGAGAAACAGAATATACCTATTATTAATCATTTAAAACATTACGATTATGGCATTTTTTAAAAGAGTTCAAAAAAAAGTAAACGATTTGTGGTATCCTCAATCAGTAACCTGGGGCAAGGCGGTTACTACCCGTGAAGTGGCAGATGAACTGTCTTTCATTTCTACCGTGACCCGTGGTGACACGTATGCGGTGATGGAGAACTTGGGGCGTGTATTGAGCAATTTCATGGGGCAGGGACGTACTGTGAAGATAGACGGTATAGGCACTTTCTACTATACTGCTACCTCTACCAAAAGAGGGGTGCCGACGGCTGAGGAGGTAAGCGCTTCGCTGATAAACGGAGTACGTGTCCGTTTCCTGCCCGAAGTGGAGCGTAATAGTGGCAATCAGGTGACTACCCGCAGCATGGTGAATACAAAGATTGTTTGGAAAGAGTGGGGTAAGACTTCTACCTCCACCGGTACTACTCCCGGCGACAATACCGGTGGAACCCCCGGCGGCAACGACGGCGACCAGGGTGAGAATCCGTTGGGCTGATTCTCCTTCCTTGAAAGCAATTGATGACTGACACCGTTTTATGCTAAAAGTTTCCTGTACCGCCTCATTGGTTGTGCGGGAAGCTTTACTTTTTAGCATCTTTTATCATTCTTCTCTGCCTTTCTTTAATGGATTATCGCTAATTTCGAGCGATTTTTCGTAAATTCGGCTGAATAACTAATAATTTATAATATGGAAAACTTGAATACAGCACTTTTGCTGATGGTGGTAGGTATGGCAACAGTCTTCGCTATCCTGCTGATTGTTATTAACTTAGGAAAATCTCTTATTGCATTGGTGAATAAATATGCGCCCGAAGAGGTGACACCGGCTAAAGCTGCGGCAAATGGTCCCGCACCTGTCCCCGGTAATATTCTGGCAGCTATCAGTGCAGCCGTAACAGTAGTGACACAAGGTAAGGGTAAAGTTGCTAAGGTAGAAAAAATCTGAAATAATAATCTTATATAAAAACACACCGAATAATTTAGTATGAAAAAGGAAATTAAGTTCAGTTTGGTATTCAGGGACATGTGGCAGAGTGCCGGAAAATATGTACCCCGTGTTGACCAACTGGTGAAAGTAGCTCCCGCCATCATTGAGATGGGTTGTTTTGCGCGCGTGGAAACCAATGGTGGAGGTTTTGAACAAGTAAATCTGCTGTTTGGGGAGAATCCGAATAAAGCCGTGCGCGAGTGGACGAAGCCGTTCCATGAAGCCGGTATCCAGACCCACATGTTGGACCGTGCCCTGAATGGCCTCCGCATGAGTCCCGTGCCCGCCGATGTGCGCAAGCTGTTCTATAAGGTGAAGAAAGCGCAAGGTACGGACATCACGCGTACTTTCTGCGGTCTGAACGATACCCGCAATATCATTCCTTCTATTGGCTATGCACACGATGCCGGAATGATTTCCCAATGCTCGCTCTGCATCACCCATTCACCCATCCATACCGTAGAATACTACACGGAGATGGCACTGAAGCTTATCAAGGCAGGTGCCGACGAAATCTGCATCAAGGATATGGCAGGTATCGGACGTCCGGTTTCTTTGGGCAAGATTGTGGCCAATATCAAGGCGGCGCATCCCGATATTCCTATCCAGTATCATAGTCATGCGGGTCCCGGTTTCAATATGGCAAGTATTCTTGAAGTGTGCGAAGCGGGTTGCGACTATATCGACGTAGGCATGGAGCCGCTTTCCTGGGGTACGGGACATGCCGACTTGCTCAGTGTGCAGGCCATGCTGAAGGATGCAGGCTTCCAGGTGCCCGAAGTCAATATGGAGGCATATATGAGGGTACGCGCACTCATCCAGGAGTTTATGGACGACTTCCTTGGCTTGTACATCAGCCCGCGCAACCGCCTGATGAACTCCCTGCTGATTGGTCCCGGACTGCCGGGTGGCATGATGGGCAGTCTGATGGCAGACTTGGAATCCAATCTGGAGTCCATCAACAAATACAAGGCAAAACGCAACCTGCCCTTCATGAAGCAGGATGAACTGCTCATCAAGTTGTTCAACGAAGTGGCATATGTTTGGCCGCGCGTGGGTTATCCCCCGTTGGTGACTCCGTTCAGCCAGTACGTCAAGAACCTTTCCATGATGAACGTCATTGCTATGGAGAAAGGCAAGGAACGCTGGGGTATGATTGCCGATGACATTTGGGATATGCTGTTGGGCAAGGCAGGTAAGCTGCCGGGTCAGCTGGCTCCCGAAATCATAGAGAAGGCCGAACGCGAAGGACGCAAGTTCTTCACCGGCAATCCGCAGGACAACTATCCCGATGCTCTGGACAAGTACCGCAAGCTGATGAAGGAGAACAAGTGGGAACTGGGCGAGGACGACGAAGAGCTCTTCGAATACGCCATGCACCCGGCTCAATACGAGGCTTACAAGAGTGGCAAGGCCAAGCAGGACTTCCTGGAGGATGTGGAGAAACGCCGTGCCGAACGTGACAAGTCTCCGCTGGACGATGCCAAACCCAAGACGCTCACTGTGCAGGTGGACGGTCAGGCTTACCGCGTGACGGTGGCATACGGTGACATCGACCTGCCCGCTTCGGCCACCGAAAAGGTGACAGCTCCCCCCGTAGGCGAAGGTCAGGACGTTCCGGCTCCGCTCGAAGGCAAGTTCTTCCTGACAAAGAATGCGCAGGAAACCCCGTTGAAAGTGGGTGACAAGGTGAAGAGTGGCGACCTCCTCTGCTATATCGAAGCTATGAAGACATACAATGCCATCCGCGCAGACTTTGATGGAACGGTTGTTGCCATCTGTGTCAATCCGGGTGACTCTGTTTCTGAAGATGATGTATTAATGAAGATAGGATAATGGAAGATATATTTGCAAAACTCTATGATATGACGGCCTTCAGTAACATCATTGCTGATCCGTCGTTCCTCGTGATGTATGCCATCGCTTTCATCCTGCTTTATTTAGGTATCAAGAAACACTATGAACCATTGTTGTTGGTACCCATCGCTTTCGGTGTGCTCATTGCCAACTTTCCCGGCGGCGAGATGGGGGTGATTCAGGCAGATGAAAACGGAATGGTCATGGTAGGCGGGGTGATGAAGAATATTTGGGAGATGCCGTTGCACGAGATTGCGCACGACCTCGGACTGATGAACTTCATTTATTATATGCTGATTAAGACCGGCTTTCTGCCGCCTGTTATCTTTATGGGTGTGGGTGCGCTGACAGACTTCGGTCCGATGCTCCGTAACTTGCGTCTCTCCATATTCGGTGCGGCTGCGCAGTTAGGTATTTTCACCGTACTGCTTTGTGCTGTGATGATAGGGTTCACTCCGCAGGAAGCAGGTGCGTTGGGCATTATCGGTGGTGCCGATGGTCCTACGGCTATCTTTACTACCATCAAGTTGGCTCCCCATCTGTTGGGACCGATTGCCATTGCTGCTTATTCTTATATGGCGCTGGTACCGGTCATCATTCCGATGGTGGTGAAGCTGTTCTGTACCAAGAAGGAATTGATGATTAACATGAAGGAGCAGGAGAAGCTGTATCCTTCGAAAACCGAGATTAAGAATCTGCGTGTATTGAAGATTATCTTCCCGATTGCAGTGACTACGATTGTTGCTTTATTTGTGCCCACAGCAGTACCTTTGATTGGTATGTTGATGTTCGGTAACTTGATTAAGGAAATCGGTTCGGATACAAGCCGCTTGTTTGATGCTGCTGCTAATAGTATCATGAATGCAGCTACCATCTTCTTAGGATTGAGCGTTGGCGCCACGATGACCAGTGAGGCATTCCTGAATTGGACGACTATCGGTATTGTGATTGGTGGTTTCTTGGCATTTGCATTGTCCATTACGGGAGGTATTTTCTTTGTGAAGCTGTTCAACCTATTCAGCAAGAAGAAGATCAATCCGCTGATTGGTGCTACCGGCCTGAGTGCCGTACCCATGGCAAGCCGTGTCTGCAATGAAATAGCAACGAAGTATGACCCGAAAAACCATGTGCTGAATTACTGTATGTCCAGTAATATCTCCGGCGTAATCGGCTCGGCTGTTGCGGCGGGTGTGCTGATTTCATTCCTGGGATAAACGGTCAGTAGGAAAAATATAAAGAAACTCTGGTATGGCTTTGTAAAGCTATGCCGGAGTTTTTTGTATGTTTTTCTTTGAGGGGCATTTCATTCACTAACCACCTTCCAATATTCAGCCATCGCCATCTTCTCCGCCAGATACGCATCAATCAGGTTGGTGTGTGCCTGCGTCCACGAGAGTTGTGCGGACAACACATCTGCCATGCTGGCTTTTCCTTCATTATAAGAGAAGGTGACAAGGCCCAGATTCTCTTCGGCGAGTATCATATTCTCCTGGGCCGTCTTGACTTGCTGTTCAGTTTCCGTCAGTTTTGTGGTGGCTGCGGAGAGCTCTTCCAGAATATTGTCCGTTACATAGCTTTGTTGCAGCTTCTGTATGCCGATATAGGCTTTCTGTTGGCGGTTTGTCTTGAAGCGGGCTCCCCAACGGAAGATGGGGATGCTGACATTGACTCCTACGACGGGAGTATGAGGTACATCCTGCCCCATATAGGTGATTCCCGTATCCCAACCGGTAGCGAGAAACATGCTGACTTGTGGGTTGTAGCGGCTGAGGGCGGCATGCCGTTGCGCTTCACTGCGGGCGATGTTCACGGAGGTACTGGCATATTCTGCCCGGCGAAGCAGCACATCATCCAGGCCCAGAGGTATGATGGAGGCAGTCGGTATATCTATTTCGGCTATGCTGTCTATGGGAGCGTCCGGTTCCGAGCCCATAAGGATATTCAGTTTTTGCAGGGCAAGGGTATGGTTTTGGCGTGCCTTGATGTACTGCAATTCGGCTTCCTTACGTCGGGTGGAAATCATCAGCAAGTCTGTGCGGCTGATGGCACCGTCATCAAAGCGGTCTTGGATGATGTCGTACTGCTGTTGTACAATATCCTGAAAGGTAGCCGCGGCTTTCAGACCGGCACGGGCGGCAGAGGCATTCCAATAGACGGCGTCACTTTGATAGTGTATCTGGTCGAGGGTCAGCTCTGTGGTAAGTTGGTCCAGTGCCTCTTCGGCTTGCGCCACTTTCTTTTGGGCTATTAGGGAACCTCCGGTATAAAGCGGCTGCGTCAAGGTGGCAAGTGCCTGATAGGTATAAGGGTGGTAGTCTCCTTTCGGACTGTTCCATTGGTCCAGATGATTGAGATTGGCGGTACCCTCGGCAGTGATGTCAATCTGGGGCAGGAAACCGGTGGAGGCAATCTTGCGTGCCTCGGTACTGGCGAATGTTTTCAGATGCTGTTGTTTCAGAATCTGGCTGTATGCTTCTACCTTGTCGCGGTATTCTTCGCGGCTCAGATATGCTTGTTGTGCCCCGGCATTCAGTCCTGAGCACAGTAATGATAGAATAAGTATATTTGTTTTCATCATTCAATTGGTAAACTGTAAATTGTTGAATGTTCTCTCACTTGATTTTATGAATGGCGCAATAAGCCACCGGCAGCACGAATAGTGTCAATGCCGAGGCTACCAGCAAACCACCCATGATGGTTGCCGCCATGCCGCCGAACATGGCGTCGAACAATAACGGCAACATTCCCAGGATAGTGGTACCCGATGCCATGGCCACCGGGACAATACGGGTGGTCGTTGCACTGATAACGGCTTCACGCGGTGCTTTTCCGGCAGCGGTTTCCGTATCAATCTGGTCCACCAGCACGATGGCATTCTTGATATTCATTCCAATCAGCCCCAGCAAGCCGAGGATGGAGAAGAAGTCGAATGATTTCCCCAATACCACCAGTCCCAGTACAATACCTATAAAGATAAGCGGCAGCATCAGCAGGATAACAATCGGCTTCCGGTAGCTGCGGAACAGAAACAGCAAGGTGACGAACATAAGGAAGAATGTCAGCGGCAGGTTAGCTGCCAGTGCGGCATTGCTTTCTGCCTGGCTTTCCTGCTCTCCGAAGTATTTCATGGTGTAACCTTCGGGCACATCAATCTCTTCTTGCACTTGCTTCCATATACGGTTGAAGGCGGCAATGGCATTCACACCGCGGCGTGGGTCGGCCTGCGCCATCATCACCATCTGCCGGTTGTAGTCTTTCACATTGGAGAACTTGTACTGGAAGTCGAACCGGCTGACGACTTGTTCCAGAGTGGTTGTTTCGCGTGCAGTGCCGAATACGGGGAGTGTACGCAAGTCGTTGATGCGGAAAGAGTCGATAGTTTTATCCTTCAACAGAACGGGAAGTACCTGGTCTCCTTCCCTGTATTCCCCAAGTGTCATGCCGTTCGTACCGATCTGGATACTCTGTGCCATGCTTTGACGGGAGATACCCAACGGTTGTGCACGCTCCTGACTGTAAACGGGATGCCATACCGGTATCTTATTGCCCCAGGAGTTGCGCACGTTGATAAGTTCGCCGTCACGGTGCATGATGTCCAGAGCCTTGTTGGTCAACATGACCAGCGTATCCGTGTTATTGCCGATGAACCCGATTTCAATGGCGGCATCTACAGCAGGAGAGAGTTTGAACAACATGGTACGGGTGATGGCATTGGGATAGTTGGCCTTCATGTAGGCATCAAGGTTCTCTTCCTGCTTCTTGGTATATTTGCTGTCCGTTACTTCCACCAGGATATTGGCGAAGTTAGGTTTGGGGCCGACGGAAGTGGAGGCCAGATAGTAACGCAACGGTGTGCTGCCGAATGTGACGGATACCCGTTTCACTTCCGGCTGCTGCATCAGATGCGCTTCCACCTTTTTCATTTCGGTTTCTACTTCGCGGATGCTGTACCCGTCCGGATAGAATACATCTGCCCGAAAGTAGGGCTTGTCCAGAGAAGGGAAGAAGTTCTGGGGCATCAGTCCCATGACGATGAGGGAGAGGATGAACAGTGCTGTAATGCTTCCAAGGGTCAACGCCTTCTTGCGTATCAGTGTGCCGAGGATGGAGGCGAATTTATGGTAGAAAGGCTTGTCGTATGGGTCTTTATCACCATCTTTAGCCTTTGCTTTCAGTATGAAGTTGCCGAATGTAGTGGTTTGTGTCAACGCCAGCACCCAACTTAATCCCAGGGAAATGGCCAACACTACGAATAGCGGTTTCACGATTTCGGCTACGGAAGAGGGAGCCAGATACAGTGGCAGAAACGAACAGATGGCAATGAACGTTGCTCCCAGCAATCCCCATTGGGGACCGGTGGCACCGTCTATCAGCGCTTTTCGGCGGTCGATGCCGCGGGCAATGGCAATTTGGGCATTATCTGTCACCACGATGGCATTGTCCACCAGCATTCCCATGGCTATGATGAATCCGGCGAGGGAGGTCCGGTTCAGACCTACGCCAAGAAACGACATAATGAGCAGTGTGCCTCCGATAGAGAATATAAGGGAAGAGCCAATCAGTACTCCTGCACGCATGCCCATCACCAGCATGATGATTACAATCACAATCAGGATGGATTCTATCAGATTGATGATGAACCCGTTGTTGGCTTCTTTGGCAATCACGTTTTCGGGATACAGACTTTCCAGTTCCAGCCCCACGGGGATGAGGGGCATGAGTTCGGCAAGCCTCCGGTCTACCAGTTCACCGGTTTTTACCACATCCTTTGTCGGGTCGGTGGAGATGCCGATACCGATGGCGCGCTTTCCGTTGACGTGCATGATATTGCCGGGAGGTTCCATGTATCCCTTTTCAATGATGGCGATGTCACCCAGCTTGACTTGTCCGCCGGAGGTAGTGATAACCTGGTTGCGGATATCATCGACAGTCGTGTAGGTACCGTTGGCCACAATGCGTAACTGTTGTTCTCCGGCGCTGATTTCACCCGTATTGATAATCTGGTTCTGCGATTGTAGCAGGCTGGCCAGCTGCTTGGGGTCGATACCCATTCCTGCCAGCTTGTTTACGGAGATGAATATATGGATGACCTCTGTCTGTGTACCGAAAAGGGCTACCTTCATCACACCGTCTGCCGTGATGACTTGTGTCTTGATTCGTTCCGCCCAGTTTCTCATTTCTTCATAAGAGAAACCGTCGTCACCCACCAGGCCGTAATAGATGCCGAAAACGTCTCCAAAATCATCCGAGACGGTCGGTACAGAAGAGCCTGCGGGCAGTTGGGGCTGTATGTTGAGCACTTTACGCCGCAGTTCGTCCCACTTCTGCGGAATGGATGTGGCAGAGAGTGACGGTTGCAGTTCGAAGGTTATCTTGGAGAGTCCGTACATAGACTCTGACTTTATCTTGTAGACGCCGCTCATCGACTGTATTTCTCGGGAGATGGGTTCGGTGACGAGCCGTTCCACTTCTGCCGGCTCCGCTCCCGGGTAGCGTGTCATGATGACTGCCGACTTGATGACGAAAGGTGCGTCTTCCTTCTTTCCCAACCTGCCGAATGACAGTATACCGCCGATAAGCAGCACAGCCAGAAAGAAGTAGACTATCTTCGTGTTGTCTAATGAATATTGGGCTAGATTCATAATGAATATTTTTTAGATAAATGGGGAATGTAATGTGCCAATGTGATTAATCACATTAGTACCTTTATTGCTTCTCCTTCTGTCAGCTGGTATACTCCGGCCGTCACAACGGTTTCTCCCGGTTCCAACCCTTTAGAAATAAGCAGGTTTGCCTCTCCCGTTGGAGAATAAACGGTCACTTCGCGGCGACTGACTTTATTACCTTCCACCACCCATACATACGTTTTCCGGTTTTCACTGTCGCCAAATACGGCGCTTAACGGTACATTCATCAGCTTTTCTTCCAGAAAGGGAGCGACATCCGATGCCAGCTTTATTTTGCATGTGAATCCCGGTTTTACGTCATAACGTGTACGGTCAAAGTGCGGGTCGTCAATTGTTATTGTCACCGGAATACCCGTCCCTGCTGTGGAGATGTCAAGATACTCTTCCAGTCTGGCATCGAAAGCCTCTGCAGGGTAACTGTCGAACACCACCTTGAACTTTACGTCCTTGGCACGGAGCAGATAGAGATAATCATCCGGTACGGTGAACTTGATTCGTAGCTTCTGTGTATTTACCAGCTGTACAACCCCTTCTCCTGCATTGACACGCTGATAGTTCTCTACCAGCCGTTTTTCGATGGAACCCTCGAAAGGGGCTGTCAGCCGCGTATCCCGCATATTGTTGCCGGACAACTCGTAAGTGGATTTTGCTTTCTGATAGTTGGCTACGCTGATTTCGTATTCCTGCACGGAGATAGCCTGGCGGCCAAGCAGCCGTTTGTTACGTTCCACTTGTGCGGCAGCTGTTTCGTAGGCAGCCTTGTCGGCTGCATATTGCAGGGAGATGTCGCGTGGGTCGATGGCGGCAATCAGTTGCCCCTTTTTTACCCGCTGTCCCTCTACAACCGGGAGGCTGATGATTTGTCCGCTGACGCGGAAGGCAAGTCTCACATATTCCACGGCTTCCACTATTCCGGAGAAGTCTTTGCGGATAACCGACTGTGAACTGATTTGCGCAGTCTTCACCGGTCGGATAAGGGTATTGCTACCCTTTTGTTTTTGCCCGCACGACGTGATGAACAACGTCGTAACCAGGGCGAAAAGAAACATTTTTTTCATTGGTAAACAAGTATATAGTTATTCGTTCAGGTATATATAAAAACATAAAACCGGGAAAACAACCAAATGTTCTCCCGGTTATAGGATAAATGATGATTTAATGTGCCAATGTGCTAATTGGCTGCGCAATGTTTATGCTGCGCTATCACGCCGCAGGTCATTGGCACATTGGCATATTAATTTTCAATTCCGTCCCCCGTTCCAGCGTATATGGGTGTCCGTAGACTTGTATGTCCACTTTGCTGCCTGCTGTAAGCGAGATTTCGATTTCTTTTCCTACCCGTATGTGAAGTGTGTTTTTCAGATAATTCACCTTGAATGAATAGCTGTCCCATTTTTGCGGTATGACAGGGGAGAAACACAACGTCTCCTTCAGCACCTGCATACCTGCAAATCCGCGTACAATGGCCAGCCAGCTGCCGGGCATACTGGTTATGTGCAGGCCTTGGTCCGCTTCGTTGTTGTAGTCGTCCAGGTCAAGCCGCGTGGCATGCAGGAAAAGCTGGTAAGCTTTTTCCACTTTGCCGATGCGTGCAGCCAGGATGGAATGGATGTGGGGAGAAAGGGAGGATTCGTGTACGGTCATCGGCTCATAGAACTCGAAATTGCGGCGGACGGTTTCCGTGTCGAAATAGAAATAATAAAGGTAAAGTCCGAGCAACACGTCGCTTTGCTTGATGTAGCAAGAGCGCAGAATGCGATCCCATGACCAATGTTGGTTGATGGGGCGTTCTTCGGCAGGAATGTTATCTGTACTTTCCAGTACTTTATCCATATAGCCGTCATTCTGGATAAAAATTCCCCGTTCCTTGTCTTCCGGCAGATACATGTGTTCGATGATGTCTCTCCACCGGGCGCTTTCCTTTACTTGGTCGAGATTGGTGATGCGGCGTATGCGGGCATATTCGTCCGGATATTGCTGTGCTATCATTTCCAGAAAACGGAGGGTCATCTTGAGGCATTGTATGCAGGAATAGTTGGTGTACCAGTTGTTGTCCACATTGTTTTCGTATTCATCCGGGCCGGTAACTCCCAGTATGACATATTTCTGTTTGGGTTGGGAGAAGGATACCCGTTGGCTCCAGAAGCGGCTGACGGCAATCATAACTTCCAGGCCATATTGGGCGATATAGTCCATATTACCCGTCAGTACTGCATGCTGAACGATGGCATAAACAATGATATTGTTGCGATGGATTTCCTCGAAGGTTATTTCCCATTCGCTGTGGCATTCCTCTCCGTTGTTGGTTACCTGCGGAAACAACGCTGCACCGTCCTTGAAACCCAGTTTACGGGCGTTTTCGATGGCTTTGGGAAGCTGGTTGTACCGATATGCCAGCAAGTTCTTTGCAATCTCTTTGGGAGTGGAGAGCAGAAAAAACGGTACACAACACAGTTCCGTGTTCCAATAAGTATTTCCGCCATATTTTTCTCCGGTGAATCCTTTGGGGCCGATGTTTAGGCGCGGATCATCTCCCCGGTAAGTCTGATACAGCTGGAATATGTTGTACCGGATACCTTGTTGCGCTTCCGGATCCCCTTCGATGACGACATCCGTTTCGTCCCAGATTTCCTGCCAGGCCCTTCGATGCTCTTCTACCAGCGTATTCCAGCCTATGCTCTTGGCTTCGCGTGCCTCGGCCACGGAGTGTTCCACCAATTCACTCCGTTCGTGGTAGAGAGAAGAAGCAATGGCGGTGTATTTGATGAGTGTCACGTTGTCTCCGGGTTTCACGTCGGCACCTACGCTGAAACCGGTCTGCTTTTCCTTTTCTATCCGTATGAGGTTGGCAGTGGTTTCCTTGTTGTTTTTGAAGAATTGGTAAGTCATGGCGTAGCACACTTGTGCATCTTCCCGGCGGGTCTGTGTCCAGAGATAGGCACAGCTGCTGGTAGAACCGGAACGCAGTATGTTCCATATTTTCAGGTTTGGCAGATCGGCATCGTCTACTATATTCCCGTCAAGGATGGGCACGAGTGAGATTCTGCCGGTATAGTTGATGGAAGACACGCTGTACTTGATGAGACAGAGGTTGGGTCTTGCCATATTTGTGATATGCTCTACATGGATGCGGAGCTGGTTTCCGCGAGGAGACGTCACCTCCATGTCCCGGTAGAAGATACCTTCCTTCATATCCAGGCGGCGGTTGAAGCTGTCGACATCCCAGCCTGCCAAATCGAGTTCCTCATCGATGAGGCGCAGGTTGATGCGGCTCCAGTCAGCAGCCTTGGGTATACGGGTGTAATATGGGGGAAATCCGTTCTTCCACCATCCTACGCGGGTTTTGTCCAGGAAAGTGATGCCGGCCACAAATGAACCACGGTAACTGTCACTGCTGTAAGGCTCCTCAAAATACCCCCGTTGCCCGAAACGTCCGTTTCCGAGACTGAATATACTTTCCGACATCCGTTGACGGTCGGGGTGGAATTGGTCTTCGATGATGTTCCATTCATCGGTCTTGAGGTATTTCTTCATGGCGACGTGTTTTCTGTAGTTATCGCCGTAAAGTTAAGCAATATGCGGAAATAAAGAAGAAATGGAAAGGAAAAAAACAAACGTGCGGTAGGCTTTTTTTTACCTGCTTTCTTGCCGGAGGGCTGGTAGGCTCGTCAATAACAGATGCTATGTACGGTCAGAAGAAGAGGTAACAATCATACGGTATGAAAGCATGAATCATACGATATGATTATGGTAATCATACGGTATGATTCATGTCTTTATTACAAAGATAACGGCTGTCCTTTGTACGGTGTGCCGGTCTCGGTTCTTTGTGTGTTATGTTTCGGAGGCGTGTGCTTACTTGCTTTTTTCTCCTTGGTTCTCTTTGATGAGGTATACGCAGGCGGCGCCGATTATCAGCATGATTCCTGCCAGCACAAGCATATTGATTTCAGGAGGCAGTCCTCCTTGGGGAGTAAACAAGGCAAGGATGGTGCCGCCCAAAGCAGCTGCTATAATCTGCGGGATACAGATAGTACCGTTGAAAAGTCCCAGATAAGTACCCATGTGTCCTCCGCTCAGTGCGTTGGTCAGGATGGTGAACGGCAGTGCCAGCATGGCAGCCCATGCACAACCTATCAGCAAGAAGGAAATGAAGAGCATATAAGGGTCGTGTATGAAGTAGGTGGAAATGAAACCTATACCTCCCAGAACAAGGCTGAGTGAGTAGACCCGGCGACGGTCCTTGAACATCGGTATGCAGATGGCCCAAAGCACAGAGCCGATGGCTTGTACGGCAAACAGTACGCCTACCCAGTCGGCGGCATTCTGATATTGCAGGCTCTTGGTGTCGAGTACCACTTTGGTGACACCATCTACCAGGTGCTCTACTGTAGGAGCGTCAAAAGCATTGGCAGCGATGCTGCCGTTGGTATAGGTCCACATGAACATAAAAGCAAACCAGCAGAAGAACTGTACCAGTCCGATAGTCCAGAATGCTTTCGGAGCCTTGATGAGCAGCTTCAGCATGTTGGTCTTTTCATGTTCCTCTTCTTCGGTGATGCCGTGATACTCTGCATATTCGGCAGGCGGCATCTCTTTTACTTTGACCGAAGTGTAGATGACGCAGAAGATAAGGATGGCCGCTCCGATGTAGAATGAGTAAATCACCGAGTCGGGGATTACTCCTTGGGGAGCTGTATTGCTGATGCCAATCCATGCAAAGATGAACGGGAAGAGATATCCCACCAGGCTGCCTGCATTGCAGAGAAAACTCTGGATGGAGTAGGCGAGTCCTTTTTGTTTCTCATTCACCATGTCGCCCACCATCATTTTGAAGGGTTGCATGGCCATATTGATGGAGGTGTCGAGGAACATCAGCGATACCAGTCCGAAAATCATGGCTGTACTTACTGCCATGCCGAAGCTTCCGGCATTGGGTAGCAGGCACATGACGAGTACGGCCACCAACGAACCTATAAACAGATAAGGGATGCGCCGTCCGAAGCGTGTCCAGGTCTTGTCACTGGCGGCCCCCACGATGGGTTGTACAATGATACCTGCCAACGGAGGTAATATCCAGAAATAACTCAAATTATGCGGGTCTGCACCCAAAGTGGAAAAGATACGGCTGATGTTTGCACTCTGCAAAGCATATGCAATCTGTACGCCGAAAAAACCAAAGCTGATGTTCCACAGCTTCCAGAAACTTAAATCGGGTTTTACTTTCATGATGGTTTAATATGTTTTATTATTTCGTAGTTCCTCTTATCACCAGATTGGTACGTACTATCTTGTTGTTGCTTTTCTCTTCTCTCTCCAGCTTTCCGGTCAGAATGCTGAAAGCGCTTTTACCTACTTCCTCGCCATGCTGCTCCACGGTAGTCAGCTTCGGGTCGGTGCTTTGGGCAATGGCTCCGTCGGTGAATCCGCAGATGGATACTTCATCGGGAACTTTTACGCCGACCAGTTTGCAGGCATACAGTATGCCCGAAGCTGTCTCGTCGTTGATGGCAAAGAAACCGTCAGGGCGGTTTTCGCTTTCCAGCAGGTCGGGAGTGATGGAGATGGCGCGTTCACGGGTGTCGCACAACAGAATCATGCTGTCGTCCACCGGAATTTTATACTTCTTCATGGCATCCAGGTAGCCGTTCCGGCGATTCTTGGTAATCTCTAGGTGGGGAGCCGCACCATAGAAAAGGATACGCTTGCATCCGGTCTGTATCATGTATTCCACGGCTGCAAAGGAGCCGGCATAGTCGTCCACCACCACTCGCTCGGTTTTCAGCCCCGTACATATACGGTCGTAAAAGACAATGGGAATATCGTTGTTCAGCAGCTCCTGGTAATGGTCGTATTGGGAAGTGTCCTTGGCAAGTGAAGCGATGACTCCGCAGACACGGGCGGCAAGGAAAGAATGTACAATTTTCACTTCCTGCTCGTACGATTCGCTGCTCTGCGCCACTATGATATTATATCCGGCATCCGCCGCTGCTTTCTCAATTCCGCTCAATACGCAGGAAAAGAAGTGGTGTACCAGTTGGGGGACAATGACGCCGATGGTATTGCTGCGGCTTGCGCGGAGATTTACGGCAAGTACGTTGGGCTTGTAGTTATGCTCGCGCGCATAGGCATGGACAAGGTCACGTGTTTCCTTGCTGATGTCCGGATTGTCTTTCAGCGCCCTCGACACAGTGGAGGGGGAGACATTCAGCGCCCGGGCAATATCCTTGATGGTAATCTGCGGTTTATTCATGGTATAGTTTTGAGGACAAAGATAAGGTAAACTTCCCTAATCCGATTGCAAAAATAACGTAATAAGGTAAATTGTGCTTATCCGTTGAGGTTTATCGGGTTGTAAGTTTGTGCAAACGATTGCAGATACCCGTATTTTGACAAATTAAGGTGATATATAGTTCTATATTCCCTAAATGCTTATATTTGCAGTACGCAATTAATGATGATAACGCCATGAAACACATGAAGTTTTTGACTTTCTTTTTTTGTATTGCCTTTGCAGTATTTGCATGCAGCAGCAATAATGAGACAGACCCCAATGCTGGTGGACTTCCCGATAAGGAGGAACCTCTGGTTACGGACTTTGCTAAAGGTGCCGACATCAGTTGGGTGACGGAGATGGAACATAAGGGTATGAAATTTTACAATACCTCCGGTGTGGAGACCGATTGTTTCCAGCTGATGAAGGATTTGGGCCTGAATGCGGTTCGACTCAGAGTATGGGTCGACCCCAAAGAACACGATAACTGGTGCAATATGGCCGATTTGGTGACGAAAGCCAAACGTGCCGCAGAGCTGGGCATGGACGTAATGGTAGACTTCCATTACAGTGACTGGTGGGCCGACCCTGGACAGCAGCATAAGCCTGCTGCATGGAAAGGACTGAACTTGGCCGACTTGAAGAAAGCCATCGCCGACCATACTGCCGATGTACTTAATGCGCTGAAAGCGGCAGGAGTTACTCCCAAGTGGGTTCAGGTAGGTAATGAAATCCGTCCGGGGATGCTTTGGGATGAAGATGCTGCGTTGAGCGGTGCGTCCTATGATGTGAGGGAATGTGATGTAAAGGGTTCCAACAGCACTTCCGAGAAAGTGAAATACCGTAAGAACTTTGCCAACCTGGCTGCTTTTATCAATGTAGGATACGATGCGGTAAAGTCCGTCTTCGACGATGCCATTGTCATCGTCCATCTGGACAATGGATATGACAACGAATTGTATACCTGGTTCTTTAATGAACTGAAAGCCAATGGCGGTAAGTGGGATATGATAGGCATGTCGCTCTATCCTTACTGGACGATGCTCGAGCACAAGGAATATACAGCTGATAGAACTATCACCGAGTGTATTGCCAATATTAATAGTGTAGCCCGGAAATACAACTGTGACGTGATGGTGGTGGAAACCGGCATGGAGTGTGCTGACGACAAAGGGAATCTGGCAAGTGCTTCCGTACTGGCAGAAGGGAAACGCCAACTGGCCCGCGTCCTGAAAGAGTGCAAGGAGAATACCAGCGGACGTTGCAAGGGTGTGTTCTACTGGGAACCGGAATGCAGGCCGAACCAATATCGGCTGGGGGCATTCACTGAAGATGGTCGCCCCACTGTGATAATGGATGCTTTTAAATAATTATATTAACAAAATCTTTTAAAGAAGAATGAGAAAGACAATACTTATCTTTTCCTGCTGCGCCTTTTTTGCCTTGGCGGCAATGGCGCAGCGTACAGAAGCATTGTTGGAAAAGAACTGGAAGTTCACCAAGGGAGATGTTCCCGAAGCAACACAAACAAATTTCGACGACAGTAAGTGGGAAACAGTGACCATTCCTCATGATTGGGCCATCTTTGGTCCGTTCGACCGCAACAACGATTTGCAGGAGGTAGCGGTTACGCAAGACCTTGAAAAGCAAGCTTCCGTAAAGACCGGGCGTACCGGAGGGTTGCCTTATGTGGGTGTCGGTTGGTATCGTACGGCTTTTGATGCTCCTGCCGACAAGCAGGTCACTCTGGTTTTCGATGGTGCTATGAGTGAGGCTCGGGTCTATGTCAATGGGAAAGAAGCTTGTTTCTGGCCTTTCGGATATAACTCTTTTCATTGCGATGTTACCGGTTTGCTGAATGCCGACGGTAAAAACAATGTGCTGGCTGTCCGTCTGGAAAACAGGCCCCAGTCCTCCCGTTGGTATCCGGGGGCGGGATTGTATCGCAATGTCCGCCTAGTTACTACGGAACGTGTCCATGTTCCAGTTTGGGGTACACAGCTCACCACACCGCATGTTTCTGCTGAATACGCTTCCGTGCGTCTGCGTACTACAATACGGAATGCCGGTGATGCGGATGTTCGTATTTCTACTGATATTATTGCGCCGGACGGTAAGATAGTAGCCCGTAAGGATAATAGCCGGAAAATTAATCACGGACAGCCATTTGAGCAGAATTTTCTGATAAATGCTCCGTCTCTGTGGTCCCCTGAGACACCTTATTTATATAAGGCAGTATCTAAGATTTATGTAGATGGCAAACAGACTGACGAATATACCACGCGTTTTGGTATCCGCAGCATTGAGATTATAGCTGATAAGGGATTCTTCCTGAATGGTAAGCACCGTAAATTCCAGGGGGTATGCAATCACCACGATTTGGGCCCGTTGGGTGCGGCTGTCAATGTGGCTGCTCTTCGCCGTCAGTTGACATTATTGAAGGATATGGGATGTGATGCAGTCCGTACCTCCCACAATATGCCTACACCCGAATTGGTGGAACTCTGTGACGAGATGGGCTTTATGATGATGTTGGAACCTTTCGATGAATGGGATATTGCCAAATGTGAGAATGGTTATCACCGCTATTTCAACGAATGGGCAGAAAAGGATATGGTAAACATGCTGCATCATTATCGGAACAATCCTTGTGTGGTAATGTGGAGTATAGGAAATGAGGTTCCTACCCAATGTAGTCCCGAGGGCTACAAAGTGGCTTCTTTCCTGCAGGATATTTGCCATCGCGAAGACCCTACACGCCCCGTTACTTGCGGTATGGACCAGGTGACTTGTGTGCTTGCCAACGGGTTTGCGGCAATGATTGATGTACCCGGTCTTAATTATCGGGCTCACCGTTATGTGGAGTCTTATGAGACTCTTCCACAGAATATTGTGCTCGGTTCGGAGACGGCTTCCACTGTAAGTTCTCGTGGTGTCTATAAATTTCCCGTACAGAAGGGTGCCAGTGTGATGTACGATGACCATCAGTGCTCCGGTTATGATGTGGAGTGTTGTTCCTGGTCGAATCTTCCCGATGAGGATTTTGCTTTGGCTGATGATTATGACTGGACAATCGGACAGTTCGTCTGGACGGGCTTTGATTATTTGGGTGAACCTTCTCCTTATAGTACGGATTCCTGGCCCAGCCACAGCTCCGTTTTCGGTATCATAGACTTGGCAAGCCTCCCCAAAGACCGTTTCTATCTGTACCGCAGCCTATGGAACAAGCAGGCAAATACCCTGCATGTCCTTCCGCACTGGACGTGGCCGGGCAGGGAAGGGGAGAATACTCCGGTTTTTGTTTACACCAGCTATCCCAGTGCCGAACTGTTCGTCAACGGAAAGAGTTATGGCAAACAGCGGAAACTTACTGCTGATGAAAGCCGTGCTTTGGAAGGTCAGGACTCCCTTGCTTTGCAGCGTCGCTATCGCTTGATGTGGATGGATGTTCCTTATGAACCGGGCGAAGTGAAAGTGGTAGCTTATGATGCTTCCGGTAAGCCTGCAGAAGAAAAGGTGATTCGTACCGCTGGCAAGCCCCATCATCTGGAGCTGGTTGCCGACCGCACCCGCTTGTCTGCCGATGGTAAGGACCTGGCATATATCACAGTCCGTGTCGTGGATAAGGACGGTAACCTTTGTCCGGCAGACAGCCGCATGGTAAACTTCTCGGTGAAGGGTGCCGGAAAATATCGTGCTGCTGCCAATGGAGATGCTACCAGCCTCGATTTGTTCCATCTGCCCAAGATGCCGGCTTTCAGCGGTCAGCTGACGGCTATTGTGCAGAGTGGCGAGCAAGCCGGTGAGATTGTGTTTGAGGCAAGGGCTAAAGGATTGAAGTCCGGAAAGCTGGTACTTTATACTTCAGAGAAATAAATAGCACTATTTGCTTCCACTCTACCACACCTGCTCTGTAACTCTTTGTTCATCGGTATTTGAAGTGCGGTGGAAGCAACAGAAAAAGGTGGAAGCAAATTTTGCTTCCACCTCTGTTTTTAGGGCCGACATGATGTTAACTTGTTGTAATGTAACAAGTTAATATCATGTCGGCCATTTTGTTAATATCGTGTTAATGGCATATTAATATTGTGCAGACACGTTATTCATATCCTGAAAGTATGTTGCTTGGTTTATACATGCATGGCATTTCTTCAGTAAAAGCTTTGTGTTTCTTTTGTTTTGTCTTGATGTTGTGTAGTGCTTAACGGTCGTAAAGCGATTTGTTGACGGCCGTAAAGCGATCTGCCAACGGCCATCAACAAATCGCCTAACGGCCGTTAGGCGGTGAAAATCTCTGTACTTCAGCAGAATAAACATATATGTTATGTGCAAGAATACCACATGTAGAGTGGAGAGAAGCGCTGTATTATGATATATCAAGTGATTTTTCTATCTTGTGCAACCGCATGCAATCGTTTGCACTGTTCGTTTCCCACATTTTACACTCTCTTTATACTTTACTAAAGTAATAAAGCATATTTTTGTTGCGTCATGCTTTGGGTACTTGAAAGACGTTGGAAAGCGAAAGTACGAAAATTATTTTTCGAATAATATATATAGGTAATTAATATTGTTAACTTTAATTTATTAAATGCATGAAGCAAGTTAATCTTAGAATCTGTCAAACGATTCTTACCCTAATCTTAGGGCTATTCTTGTCTGTAGGCGCTTATGCACAGAACATCACTGTGAAAGGGCATGTGAAAGATGCCTTGGGTGGCGTGATAGGCGCGAGTATAGTGGAAAAAGGGAATGCTACAAATGGTACTATTACCGATTTGGATGGTAATTTCTCATTAAATGTTCCGAAGGGTTCCACTTTGGTTATTTCTTTCATCGGTTATAAAACTCAGGAAGTGGCTGCGGCTCCCAGTATCATCGTAACTTTAGTAGAAGATAGCGAATTGCTGGACGAAGTTGTTGTTGTGGGCTATGGCCGCACTAAGAAAGATGACTTGACTGGTTCGGTTACTGCTATTAAACCGGATGAACTCAGTAAAGGTATCACCAACAATGCGCAGGATATGTTGGTCGGTAAAGTTGCCGGTGTGGACGTTATCACTGCGGGAGGTACCCCGGGCGCCGGTGCGCAGATTCGTGTACGTGGCGGTTCTTCTCTGAATGCTTCTAATGACCCGCTGATTGTAATCGATGGTTTGACTATCGATAACGAAACTCCGAAAGGCATGAGTAATCCTTTGGCGATGGTCAATCCGAACGATATCGAGACTTTCACCGTTTTGAAGGATGCTTCGGCCACTGCCATCTATGGTAGCCGTGCATCCAATGGCGTTATCATCATTACTACGAAGAAAGGTAAGAGCGGATCTGCTCCCAAAGTATCCTACAATGGTGACATGACCATCTCTATGGTCCAGAAAAAGTATGATGTGCTTGATGGCGATGAATTCCGCGATCTTATTAATAACATGTGGGGCGACAAAGCCGGTGAAGTCGGTATGGGCAAGGCCAATACCGACTGGCAGGACTTGATTTTCCGTACAGCCATCTCTCACAGCCACAATGTATCGGTGTCCGGCGGTTTGAAGAACATGCCTTACCGTTTGAGTGTGGGATATAATTCTTCTGACGGTATCGTCGAAACCTCTTGGATGCGTCGTGCCAATGTCGGCTTGAGCCTTTCTCCCTCTTTCTTTGACAATCATCTCAATTTGAAGATTAATGCCAAGTATATGTACGAAAAAGACCGTTATGCTGATGCAGGCGGTGCGATAGGAGCAGCCCTCTCAATGGATCCTACGCAGCCTGTTTATTTCGACGCTGATGATGAGCGTGCTCCTTTCTTTGGCGGCTATTTCCAGCATACGCAGGCACCCAAGGACCTCAATCCCGAGTGGAAATATACTAATAACCCCAACGCTCCCCAGAATCCCTTGGCTCTGCTGATGCTCAAAGAAACGAAAGCTGTAGCCAATGACTTTACGGGTAATTTTGATGTGGATTATAAGGTACATGGCTTTGAGGATTTGCGTCTGCATGCAAGTTATGGAGGTCAGTACACAGAGAGCAAGCAGGACGATATAACTTCTAAATATGCTTATAGCCCCAACTACTACGGTTGGAACGGCGTGACTCAGACTTATAAATATAGTATCACTGCCAATGCTTATGCCCAGTATGTGAAAGAAATCGGTGCACATAACTTTGACATTATGGTTGGTGGTGAAGAGAGCCATTTCCACCGCAGTGGTTATGACTACGGGCAGGGTACCGACCCTTACAATGGTGAACCTCATGACGCTAAGCTGAGAGAAGAACAGGCATGGGCCACTCACAGTTCTTTGGTTTCTTACTTCGGCCGTTTGAACTATACTTTACTCAACAGATACATGCTTACGGCTACGTTCCGTGCCGACGGTTCCTCTCGTTTCTCTGATGACAACAGATGGGGTTACTTCCCTTCAGTGGCATTGGCATGGAAAATCAATGAAGAGGCATTTATGAAAAAGCTTACCTGGTGGAACGAGTTTAAGCTTCGTCTGGGTTGGGGTATGACCGGTCAGCAGGATATCAAAACTGACTTCGGTTATGAAACTCATTATACTTCAAGCGACTCTTTTGCCCAGTATCCCTTTGGTGATACTTACTATGGTACAATGCGTCCATCGGCTTATAACCCCGACTTGAAGTGGGAGACTACTACTACTTATAATGCTGGTTTCGACCTCGGCTTTTTGAACAACCGTATCACTGCTAATATTGATGGTTACTATCGTGAAACGAAGGATTTGCTGAACTCCATCACTATTCCTGTTGGTATGCAGTTCGGTTCTCAGTTGACCAAGAATATCGGTTCGTTGAAGAATTATGGTGTGGAATTCTCCATCAATGCAAAACCCATTGTTACAAAAGATTTCACTTGGGATGTAAGCTATAATGTCGCTTGGAATCACAATGAGATTACCGACTTGGTAGATGGTGAAGTAGGCTATTATGCATGGGCCGGAGATAAAATCGGTCGTGGTAACAATACTTTGATCCAGGCCAATACGGTAGGTGAATCTACTAACTCATTCTTTGTATATCAGCAAGTATATGACGAGAATGGCAAACCCATTGAAGGTATGTATGTGGACCGTGACGGTAACGGACGTATTGACAATGGTGACCGCTATTTCTACAAGAAACCCTCTGCCGATGTCATCATGGGCTTTACCACTAAATTCCTCTATAAGAATTGGGATTTGAGCATGTCTTTCCGTGCTTCCCTCGGTAACTATGTTTACTATGACTTTTTGTCCAACCGTGCAGTGGTCAGCCAGTCTGGTCTGTATTCCAACAGTGCTCTGCACAACTCTACTCCCGAAGCTGTGGCATTGGGCTTTACAGGTGTAGGAGCCGGCAACGACAACTATTTGAGTGACTATTTCGTACGTAATGCTTCCTACTTGAAGTGCTCCAACATTACTTTGGGATATTCTTTCCCCGCACTGTTCAAGGTCGCAGGTCATGAAACATGTTCCGGCCGTGCATTCGTTACTACTCAAAATCCATTCATTATATCCAAGTACAAAGGTATCGACCCTGAAGTGGCAAGCGGTATCGACTCCAATCCTTATCCACGTCCTTTCAGTATTCAAATTGGCTTGAGCCTGAATTTCTAATCCGTTAAATGTATATAAAGATGAAACATATATTTTTGAAAACAGCCCTTGCCGCCCTTCTGATAGGTGGAGTGGCAACGTCGTGTATCAACGACTTGAATATTTCGTCCATCGACCCGCAATCCAGTTCGTCTTATGAAGATATGGAATTGCTGGCGAAAGTTTACAGTACGCTGGGCCTGACAGGGCAAAAAGGTCCTGCCGGTAGTGGCGATATCAGTAGTGATGAAGGTGAAAGTGGATTTTACCGTACTACATTCAATTTGCAGGAACTCTGTACTGATGAATGTCTTTGGGCTTGGCAGACTGACACCGATATTCCTCAAATCACCAATATCGACTGGACGGCTTCATCTCCTCGTGTGCAATGGACATTCCAACGTTTGGCATTTGATGTGACACTTTGCAACTTCTATCTTACTAACACTGAAGATAAGGCTGATGACCCCAATTACAAACTTTATCGTGCTGAGGTTCGTTTCCTGCGTGCTCTTCATCTGTGGTATTTCCTTGACCTTTGGGGCAAAGCTCCTTTCAAGACTACATACGACATTTACGAGTTGCCGGTAGAGAAGGCCGGTAAAGACCTTTACGACTGGATTGACCAGGAATTGACCGATATAGAACCGCAGCTTGCTGAAGTGGGTGAGTTCAATAATTCCGCCAATTTTGGCCGTGCCGACAAGGGAGCTGCTTATATGCTTCACGCCCGTTTGGCCTTGAACTCGGAGGTTTATACTAAAGGTGCCGTGAAAGATTACCAGAAGGCTATCGACTATTGTAACTTGCTTGATGGAAAATACGAGCTTTCTAAAGCAGAGAAGAATGGCTATACCGGCTACGAACAGGTATTTATGGCCGACAACGATCAGAACGTACAAGCCATGAAAGAAATCATTCTACCCATTCGCCAAGATGGTGCCAAGACAAAGTGTTATAGTGGTGCCAACTATTTGGTAAGTTCCACTCGTATCACCGGAATGCCCTATATAGGTACTTCCAACGGCTGGAGTTGTAACTTCTCTCGTGCTGCTTTGGTTAAGAAATTCTTCTCTACTATCGAGGATTGTCCGCTTGCTACTGAGGCTGCTCCCAAAGATGCTACCGAAGCTGATATTATTGCGCTTGATAAGGCGGCAGGTACTACAACCAAAGATGTGCAGGCGAAAGCGAATGATGACCGTGCATTGTTCTATTCCGGTTGCGGTGGCGGACTCCGCAAATTGCAGGCCGATCAGATTGCAGGCTTCAATTCCGGTCTTTCTATCGTGAAATGGAGCAATATCCGCACAGATGGTGCAGCCACCTCACACAATGAATTCCCTGATGTGGACATTCCTTTGATTCGTTATGCCGAAATGTATCTGACCCGTGCCGAGGCTAAGTTCCGTTTGAGCGGTGACCCACAGCAGGCTCGCGATGATATTAAAGTTTTGCGCGACCGTGCAGGCGCTTCTACTCCAGCCACCATCACCGAACAATATATCATTGACGAATGGTGCCGTGAGTTCTATATGGAAGGCCGTCGTCGCAGTGACTTGATTCGTTTTGGCCTTTTCACAGGTGATGGGTACCTCTGGGATTTCAAGGGTGGTGTAGCCGAAGGCAAGAGCGTGGAAGATTTCTTCAACGTGTATCCTATTCCGGCTGATGACATCAATGGTAATAAGAACTTGACTCAAAACCCGCGTTACTAATAGAATAATTGTCGAATTTATTAAAATCGAAACAATAATATGAAAAAAATATTGTTAAGAATGTTGCTTCCCGTCCTTGCATTGGTGTTGGTCACCTCTTGTGAGAAGGATATAGATAGCAATCCTACATTCCACGAAAATACTACAGGATTTGTATTGAATATGCCTGCCAACGCAGCCAATAATGTATTGGACTTGCTGACTGCCGATGAACTCACTTTTACTACCAGCCAGCCGGATTATGGTGGTATACCTTTGAGCGTTAACTATGATGTGGAGATTTCCTTTGACGATTTTAGCGCAGAAGAACCTGTGTATAAGGTAGTGACAAGTTCCACTTCTACTTCCATCAAAGTGTCGGGCAAGAGAATGAACGATGCTGTAGTTACTATGTTCCAGGATGCTAATGAAGGTGTGGAATATCCTTCTAACGAGGTGAAAGACCTTTATGTGCGTTTGCATGCTAACGTGAATAAGTTGGAGTTGGGCAGTTGCTACTCTAACGTAATCAAACTGCAAGTGAAGGCTACCTATCAGGCCCCGAGCATCACGTTGCCCGAAAAGTTGTTCATTGCAGGTTCTGACATTGGTGAAGCTTGGAAGACTTGGAAGCCGTTTGCCGGTGTGTTCGGTCTGGACGGTAATTATTTTACAGTGGTATATATTGCCGACGGAGGCGCTTTCAAATGGGGTACTTTCGCTGAACAATGGTTGGGCTATGCCGATGTGAAGACTTACGCTGACGAGGCCGGAGCCGGAATCTCGGATGATGGTGGTAACATCAAGTTTGCAAAAGGTGGCTGGTATACACTTTGCTTCAAGGCTAAGATTAACGGTGAAGCCATTGACTATACTCTGACCGTATATCCTGCGGCTCTTTATATCATTGGTAATGCTACCGGTGGATGGGATGAAGCAAGTCCTGCCTTGCAGTTGACGGCTCCTGCCGATGGTAGTGGCATTTGGGTGTCTCCGGCATTTGTAGGCGGAGGCGAAATGCGCGCTTACGTAAAAGCTGGTACGTTCGAGTGGTGGCGCACAGAGTTTACACTCTTCGAAGGTAATGTATTCTGGCGTAATCTCAACATTCCTGACAGCTGGGCCAACGACAAGGGCTCTGATTACAGTGTGGTTCCTGCTGCAGGCCAGAAGCTGTACGTCAAGTTCGGTACTCCGGGTGTAGATGCCAACGAAACGGGTGAGGTGAAATAACCTGAATGATAATCTATTTTAAAAGAAAAACATTATGAAGAAAAATCAAATACTCGCAGGTATGTTCCTTGCCGGAATTACCTTAGGTGCTTGTACGGATGATTATACGGATTGGGCTAACCCCCAATCCAATTCTCCGGAGGATGCTGCTGCCAAATATGAGATTAATTATGCGGCGGGTACTGACGCTGCCATTGTGATGGACGATGTATATGCCAAATACGCTGATGATGCAGAAGGTCTTAAAGTAGATTCGGTTGTGATTGCTTCATTGTCAAGCAGCAATGCGAATATAGCTTCCATTGCCTTCAAAAGCGTAAATGTGAATGGCGTCGCCATTGATGCAGCGTTTAAAGACGGGAAGGTTAAGGTAAACACGTTGGAACTTGACTTGGCTGTTCGAAAAGCTTTTAACAGCCGTGCCCACGTGGAGCGTACTCTGGATGTAAATGTGGATGCCGCAGCCAAATTGACTACCGGTGAGGCTGTATCTACATCGGGTACTGCACAGGTGAAGTTGACTCCGGTTACTACTCCCGCTATCAGTGAGAAGGGATATTGCATGATGGGTGATTTCCAGAAATGGAATGCAAATGAACCTATTGTGATGGAGAAGATTGGGGATGGTCTTTACAAGGCAGTTGTGACAACTACTGCCGAGAAGTCTTGGTTCAAGTTCTATCGTGCTTACGATACAACGAATCCTTCTTGGGACGACGACATCAATCCCGGTGTATTGGGAACTTTCGAAGATGGCGATGTGGCGACTGAAAACTTCCTGACGTGGGTTGGCGATCCTTCTTGCCCCAGCCCACAAGCACCTGCCATTAGCGGCATCAATGATTTTATAGTTACGCTGGATGTTGTCAACATGAGCTTTAAAGTTGCCATCAAGACAATCGACCTCTTTATGACCGGCAGCAACTATGGTTGGGGTGATACATGGAAACAGTTAACTCCGATTCATAGTGCCGAAGGCGAATTCTGGACTATTGTATATCTGGAAGCTGGCGAACAGATTAAGTTTGCTCCGCAAGCCGGTTGGGGAAATGACTTTGGTGGCGAGGCAACGATTAATGACGAAGCCGGTGCCGGCTTGACTGCTGATGGCACCAATCTGTTAGCTAAGAATGCCGGTTGGTACTTACTGCACGTAGTGAACACAACCGACCGCATAGTCAATGTGCTTGCTCCGAATATTTATCTGATTGGCGGTACTGCTGCTGATGGTAAATGGGAGGTTGCAGACGTTAACAAGTTCACCGTTCCTACGGGAAAAGACGGCGAATTCGTTTCTCCCGCCTTTGGCGCTGCCGATGAAGTGCGTATGTGTGTGAACTTTGGCGGTTACGACTGGTGGAAGACTGAATTCATCGTTCTCGATGGAAAGATTGTATATCGTGGTAGTGGTAATGATCAAGAACGAGTAAAGGTTGCTGCCGGTCAGAAAGCTTACTTGAACTTTACTGACGGCATAGGTTCTTTCAAATAATCTTTTTTTTAAATAAGAATAAAGCCCTTTTTCTCGCAATGGAAAATACGAGGAAGAGGGCTTTTATGTTTTCGTTAAGCAATCATTTACAGATATTGATATGAAGACTTTTAGATTAATGTCCACTTTGTTTTTTCTGTTTGTATTGTGCTTGGGAATTCATGCACAGCAGCGTCTTCTTGGTGGGGACATCTCTTTGTTGCCAAGTTACGAAGAAGCAGGAACCGTATATCGTGACGAAGCAGGAAAAGCTGTCGCTCCCCTCGAATATTTCAAGGAAGAAGGTTGGAATGCCATTCGTGTACGTTTGTTTGTGGAACCGGACAGGGCTTCGGCAGAGCATAAGGGAGAAGGCGTGTGTCAAGATTTGGATTATGTGATGAAACTGGGGCAAAGAATAAAAAAAGCCGGGTATCAGTTTATGCTTGACTTCCACTATTCTGATACGTGGGCCGACCCTGGCAAGCAGTTCATGCCGTATCGTTGGAAAAATAGCGGTGTAGCATCGCTTCCCGACAGTGTCTATCAATATACCAGAAAAAGCCTTGAAGTGATGGTGAAAGCCGGTGCATGCCCCGACTTGATACAAGTGGGGAATGAGATAACCAACGGGATGATGTGGCCTGCGGCGAAGGTGGAGCCGCTTGGAAAGGATAACTGGGACATACTTGTAAAACTATTGGAGAGTGGTGCCAAGGCCTGCCGTGAAGTATGTCCACGGGCAAAGATTATTATTCATACAGAGAAGGCGGGCGAATGGGACAAGACGAAATCTTATTATAACCATTTGCGACAGCTCGATTATGATGTTATCGGACTTAGTTATTATCCTATGTGGCACAAAGCGGTGGGAGTTCTTGGTGCTACGCTCGATTCTCTCGCTGTAAATTTTCCCGATAAGGAAGTCATGATTGTGGAAACTGCCGCCTATTATTCGCATGAGAAAGACCAATGGGCAAAGAGTGCGGACCAGTATTCTGAGTTTTATCCCATCAGCACTGAAGGGCAACGTATCTTTACTCACGAACTGGTAGCCGAATTGCGCCGTCATGCCAACGTGACCGGCCTATTCTGGTGGTTTCCCGAAGAAAATGCCTGCGGAAATACGGTGACGGAAGGTTGGCTGAATCGGGGGCTTTTTGATAATCGCACTGGTAAATCGCTTCCGGCGATGAAGGAATTCAGTGGGTTTATCCGTTAACTTCATCCAAAGTCGTCAATGGATTGAATTGTATTCTAATTATAATGAACGCGCAAATCTAAAATAGATATGAAAACCAGATATTTTATTGCATTATTCGCTTTATGCTTGTGCCAATGGAGCGCTGCATGGCAAGGTTTATCTTCTGCTGATTTGGTGGAAGTAAAATCCACATCTTCAATAAAAGTAGAACCGGCCTTTTGGTGGTGCGGTATGAAAAATCCCCAACTGCAATTGATGGTTTATGGTGATGATATAGGCGCTTACAAACCTGTCATTAATTATCCGGGAGTTGTGCTGAAAAGTGTGCATCCAATGGAAAGCCCCAACTATCTGGTATTATACTTAGATGTGGAAGAGGCAATGCCGGGGAAGTTCGATATTGAGTTTGTGAAAGGAAAGAAGAAACTGAACTGCTCTTATGAATTGAAACAACGTCAAGGAAATGGTGATGAAAAGGTTGGATTTAATTCTTCTGATGTTGTTTATCTATTGATGCCGGATCGCTTTGCTAATGGCGATGAAAGCAATGACCAAATAAAAATGAATTATCCCTATGCTGTAAATCGTAAAGATGTCAATGCCCGGCATGGCGGTGATTTGGCGGGTATTATGCAACATCTTGATTATTTGGATAGTTTGGGAGTTACTGCCATCTGGACAACACCCGTGTTGGAAAATGATATGGGAGAAGGTTCTTATCACGGTTATGCCGCAACTGATTATTATAAAATAGACCCTCGGTTGGGGACAAATGAAGATTATGTCCGGTTGGCAGAGTGCCTGCATCGGCGTGGAATGAAATTGATAATGGACATGGTCTTCAATCATTGTGGAAGCAAGCATCCTTGGTTGCTTGACCCGCCAATGCATAATTGGTTTAATAATTGGGATAAGGACAAATATGTTGAGACCAATCATGATAAAACCGTCTTTTTTGATCCTTACGCCTCGGATATAGATAAGGAGGAGATGACAGATGGCTGGTTCGTTCCCACAATGCCCGACTTGAATCAGAGGAATCATTTTGTGGCTGATTATTTAATTCAGAATTCAATATGGTGGATTGAATATGCCAATTTGGATGGTGTACGTCAAGATACATATGTATATCCCGATCCGGACATGATGGTACGTTGGTGTCGAGAAGTGTTTGAGGAGTATCCCAATTTCAATATTGTGGGCGAAGTGATGATTCCTAATAATACGGTTGGTGCTGCATATTGGCAACAAGGCAGTTTGGTTAATGAGAAGGCCGATACGGGACTAAAGTCTGTGATGGATTTCCGTTTAAGGGAAGTGGCAAGTAAGGCTTTTCATGAAGAAACCTCCTGGAATACCGGTCTGCAACTCGTTTTTGAACATTTGGCTTATGACTTTTGCTATTCTGATATTAATAATGTGATGCGTTTGCTTGAGAACCATGATTCTGATCGTTTCTTATTGGAAACTCCGAGTTCTTTGGATGCCTATAAGCAGGCAGTTGTCTTGTTATTGACAATTCCTGGCATTCCGCAATTGTATTATGGGCAGGAACTGTTGATGACTGGTACTACAAAAATTGATTTTGGATATATACGTCCGGATATGTCGGGAGGATGGAAAGAAGATGCACTCAGTGTTTTCGAAGAGAGTGGGAGAACGGCTATACAGCAAGAAGCTTTCGGTTTTATGAAAAAGTTACTGCATTGGCGTAAGGGGAATGATGTTATTTCCAAAGGCAAGATGAAGCACTTTATGCCTCGCAACAATATATATGTATATGAACGTTCGTACAATGGGAAAAGTATATTGGTCGTGATGAATGGGGTAAATAAAGAGGTCGATTGGGATTTGGCTCATTATAAGGAGGTAATAGGAAATAAAACCGATGCAAGGAATGTGCTGACAGATACTGATGTGAAGTTAGGAGCAATTATCCGACTACAACCGAAAGAAGTGCTTATGCTTGAATTATGATTGCGTTGCGGATCAAATACTTTGTTTGTCTTGCTTCAGAAGACATTTTCAGGGCCAGCTAAGAGTTGAATGCAGTTTTACCCTCATGCTCTCATAATGTACTGCATCCCTTTATTCATCGGGCATATAGCTATGAGAGTAACCATGAGGGCAAGGCGTTACTATGCTTGATTACAGATGTTTGTTGTATTAAAACACCTTGTATGTCAACAGTTCACTATAGTGAGCGTTATTGTTCACGTAAATGAATAGTTCGGCTTACTGCCGAAAATGTGTGTTTTTGCACAAAACTCATATCAGAAATGTGAGAAAGTTCACGTTTCTGATATCAAAAACGTGAAATGCTATGTTTGGAAGAGAAGTATTTAAGCATCTGTCAGCATGGAAAGCAGACTTTGTGACATCTTTAGAACGACGAAAGATTCCTAACGAATTATCCGGCAATTATCTTTTTTGCATGGAAAAAGAATCAATTCACAGACAACGAATCTGCTGAATATTCCGTTATTCTTGGCAGACAAAACGAAAGAACTGCTTGCCATGCAAATTTTCCGTAACCTTACTGCTGTTTTCCATCTTGTTTATAGCCCTATGTAATCCTTGAGCAGGGCAATGACTCGAAAATCTGATGGCATGAAGAAGATAAAGTTTATTTCTTTTGTTATCTTTGTGTCGTTAACGGCAGAAAAGGACGGATTAAATAGAAAAAATAGCAGGAGGACAGCAGATGGACCCATTGAAATACATAGTACCCGGCAGAAAGAGACTTCCCTACGGCATGATGAACTTCGCGGATATCCGCCAAGACAATTATTATTATGTGGACAAGACCCGCTTCATCCCCATGATAGAGGAGGCGGACCGCTTCTTCTTCTTCATCCGTCCGCGCCGCTTCGGCAAGAGCCTCACGCTGAATATGCTGCAACACTACTACGACGTGCGCACCCGCGACAAGTTCGAAGCCCTTTTCGGTGACCTGTACATCGGGCAACACCCCACGCCGAGCCGCAATAGCTATCTGGTGCTCTATCTCAACTTCTCGGGCATCAGCGGCGAGCTGAACGACTACCGCAAGGGGCTGGACGCGCATTGCGGCATTACTTTCGAGAACTTCTGCAAGATATACGCCGACCTCCTTCCGCAAGATACTCTGGAAGGACTGCGTGCGGTGAGCGGAGCCGTGGAGCAGTTGGATTACCTCTATCAGGCTTGCGCACGTGCCGGACAGGATATGTATCTCTTCATCGACGAGTACGACCACTTCACCAACGCCATCCTTTCCAGTCCCGAAAGCCTGCACCGCTATACGGATGAGACGCATGGCGAAGGCTATCTGCGCTCTTTTTTCAACAAGGTGAAAGCAGGAACTTATTCCAGCATCAAGCGTTGCTTCATTACCGGCGTAAGCCCCGTGACGATGGACGACCTGACCAGCGGTTTCAACATCGGCACCAACTACTCCCTCGCGCCGAAGTTCAACCAGATGATGGGATTCACCGAGGAGGAGGTGCGCGGAATGTTGGCCTATTATTCAGCAAACAGCCCCTTCCACCACAGCGTGGACGAGTTGATAGAGATGATGAAACCGTGGTACGACAACTACTGCTTCGCGCAGGAATGCTACGGTGAAACCACGATGTACAACTCCAATATGGTGCTTTACTTCGTCAAGAACTACATTGATGATGGCAAAGCACCACGCAACATGATAGAGAGCAACATCCGCATTGACTACGAGAAACTGCGTATGCTCATCCGCAAGGACAAGGAGTTTGCCCACGATGCTTCCGTCATACAGACTCTCGTGAGTCAAGGCTTCATCACCGGTGAACTGAAAGACAGCTTCCCTGCCGTCAGCATCACCAATCCCGACAACTTCATCAGTCTGCTCTACTACTTCGGAATGCTCACCATCAGCGGCACGTATAAGGGAAAGGCAAGGCTCACCATCCCCAACATGGTGGTGCAGGAACAGCTCTATACCTATCTGCTGAATACTTACGACGATGCCGACCTGAGTTTCAGCAGTTACGAAAAGAGCGAACTTTCCTCGGCTCTGGCTTACGACGGCGACTGGCAATCCTACTTCGGCTACATTGCCGACTGCCTGCACCGCTATGCCTCGCAGCGCGACAAGCAGAAAGGCGAGTCCTTCGTCCACGGCTTCACCCTTGCCATGACTGCGCAGAACCGTTTCTACCGTCCCGTCTCCGAGCAGGACACGCAGGAAGGTTATGTAGATATTTTCCTCTGCCCGATGCTGGAAATCTACTCCGACATGAAGCACAGCTACATCGTAGAACTGAAATATGCCAAGTATAAGGATTCCGAAACCCGTGTGGAGGAACTTCGCCGGGAAGCCATCGCCCAGGCCGACCGCTATGCCGATACGGAAACGGTGAAGCGTGGCATCGGCGCCACCCGGTTGCATAAGATTGTGGTGGTGTATAAAGGTATGGAAATGCGTATCTGCGAGGAAGTAGGTTGATTGGCTACAAAAGTTTGTCATTCAGCTTTCATAAAACATGGTGGTACGGGAACATTTGCTTGCCATGCAAACGTTTCCGTAAGCTTGCTGCTACTTTTCTCTTGCGTTAATCGGTTTGCCCTTTCTTTTCCGGCTATATTTGTGAAGTGATAACTTTGAATACTTCATATTATGAAAATTATCAATCAACGTAAGATTTCTGTTTTATGGCATTTAATATGCTTCAGTTTAGTGCTGGCATTCACGGCATGTAGTGACGATAAAGAGGAGTTACAGGAGTATTTGACCCCTGCTTCTGGTAGTGAATCAATCTTTGAGCAAGGTTTTAGCTTTGGTGAAGCTGCTTCTTCGCAAAGCGTCAGTTTTGAGGCCGGGCAGCAGTGGACAGCCGAGCTGAGTGGTGAAGATACCGGTTGGTGCAACATCAGTCCGGCAAAAGGTACGTCCGGGAAAGCTACGATTATGGTTTCTGTCGGCAAGAATGAGACAGGGAAAGCGCGGACGGCACAATTGAATATTGTATCCGGTTCGAAGAAGAAAGAAATATCTGTCACTCAGGCTGCCAATGCGATTGTAGCTCCGGATGGTTTGAGTTTTACACCGGCAGCACCGGATGCCGACCAGTCCCTTGTAATTACTTTTAAAGCGGATGCAAAGTCTGCTCTCTATGGGCATAAAGGAGATGTGTATGTGCATATTGGTGTGGTCAGTGAAGGAACTTGGCTGTTCGTTCCGGCAGAGTGGACGGAAAACAAGGATAAATGTAAGATGACTTCAACCGAAGCCAACGTATGGAGCATTACGCTGAGCCCGAATATCCGGGAATGGTTTGGAAGCGGGAAGACACCGGTGAACCGGCTCGGAATAGTGATTCGCAGTGCAGACGGCAATAAGAAAGGGATAGAATCGGATTCCTTTGTTGAGGTGACCGACACAAAATATGAAGGTTTTGTTCCTGGTGAAATTAAAACTGCAGCAGTGCCGGCCGGTATGGTCGAGGGTATCAATGTAGTGGATAATTCTACGGTGACACTGGTACTTTATGACAAAGATGCGAATGGGAATCATAAGGACTTTGCCCATGTAGTGGGCGACTTCAATAACTGGACATTGGGCAATGACGAAAAATCGCAGATGTATCGTGATGATGCTTCCGGATGTTGGTGGATTACGTTGGCGGGGCTGGATGCTGGCAAAGAGTATGCTTTCCAATATTATGTAGGTACGAAGGCGGGTGAAGTGGTTCGCCTGGCTGATGCCTATACGGAAAAGATTCTTGATCCTGATAATGATAAATATATTCCGGCTTCTACCTATAACGAAAGTATGGCTTATCCTGAGGGAGGAGTAGGAATCGTTTCGACCTTCAAGATACAGAAAGACAGTTATAACTGGAAGGTCAATGACTTTAAAATAGCAAATCCTGAGCAATTGGTGATATACGAATTGCATCTACGTGACTTTACCGCCTCCAGCGACATCAATGGTGCAATGGGCAAGCTTTCTTATCTGAAGGCTATGGGAGTCAATGCCATCGAACTGATGCCGGTGCAGGAGTTTGACGGAAACGACAGTTGGGGGTATAATCCTTGCTTCTTTTTTGCGATGGATAAGGCTTATGGCACAAAGGCCATGTATAAGCAGTTTATTGACGCTTGCCATGAGGCGGGTATGGCAGTTATTCTGGATGTGGTCTATAATCACGCTACAGGAAACAATCCGCTGGCTAAACTTTATTGGGATGGTGATAAGACTGCAAAGAATAATCCATATTTCAATGTGGAAGCACCTCATCCTTATAGTGTGTTCCATGACTTCAATCATGAAAGCCCGTTAGTGCGTAAGTTTGTGAAGCGCAATCTGCAATTCTTGTTGAAGGAATATAAGGTGGATGGGTTCCGCTTTGACCTGACGAAAGGATTCACACAGACTTCTTGTACTGAAAGCACGGCATCCAATTACGATGCAAGTCGCATTGCTATCCTAAAGGATTATAATGCTGCCATCAAGGAAGTGAAAGAGGGCTCTTATGTTATCCTGGAGCATTTCTGTGATTCAAAGGAAGAAAATGAACTGGCTGCAGATGGCATGCACTTATGGCGCAACCTGAATAATGCCTATTGTCAGTCGGCTATGGGATATGCTGAAAATAGTTCTTTTAGCAGCCTTTATGAGAAAACACCTGCATGGGTAGGTTTTATGGAAAGTCATGATGAAGAACGCGCAGCTTACAAACAGTCGCAATGGGGTGAAGGTATACTGAAAACCGACCTTGATGCTCGCATGAATCAGTTGGCGCTGAACACTACATTCTTCCTTACTGTTCCAGGTCCTAAGATGGTTTGGCAATTTGGAGAGATGGGATATGACATTTCCATTGGGGAGAATGGACGTACGGGCAGGAAACCGTTGCATTGGGAGTATCTGGAGAATACTAACCGCAAGGAGCTGCACGATGTTTATGCGGATTTAATGAAATTGCGTAACGCCCATCCGGAATTGTTCGATTCAAGTGCCATCTTGACATGGAAGGTCGGAGTTTCTGATTGGGACAACGGTCGTTCATTGTTGGTAGAAAGTGTAACGGGCAAGCAGCTGGTTGTTATGGGCAACTTTACGCATAATGCGGTTGATGTAGCTTTCCCGGCAACAGCTGGTAACTGGACCAATTATTTTACCGGAAAGAGTGAAACAATAAATACACAGGTCAATGTACCGGCTCATGGATATGTAGTCTACACTAATTTCTAATTTCGGTAAAAATCATTCATACATCTTTATCAGCACCCGATTCAGCCAGTTCCAACGGAAACGGAACCAGCGTCGGGTGCTGCTTTGTTTTCCCCCGAAGCGGAGAACGAACTCACGGTAGCCATGCCTGCGGAAGGGAAGTCCCACGTCCATGAACTCTAAGTGGCGGTATCCGCGTTGTTTGGCATCATCCAGTGCTTTCCATACGGCAAGAATCCCCGGATATTGCAGGGCATAAGTCTTGCGCATGCCACCAGAGAACCATAGATAGGCGCTATCATCTGAATAAATGCATGCGCTGCCACCGATAATCTTCTCCTTATAAGTGACGATGAAGATTTTGCTTTGCTGCCCTTTTGTCAACTGGTTTTCGAGATGCTGAAAGAACTTGATGCTGGGGAAGTGGCGCCGTATCTTGGAAGAATATACGTGGCGCAACATCTGGGCAAAACAGAGAATCTCCTCTTTGGTACGTGCTTCCCGCACTTGGGCGCCGTTTTTGAGCCCTTTCTTTATTTGCCGGATACGTGACGGGCTGAAACGCTCTTCCACCTTTTCGACGCTGTGCAGCGAGTTGCGCACCCGCAGCCAATTGATGGCGATGTATTGGTTGTCCCGGAAAGATTTGTATCCGAACATGGCATTTTCCAGGTTGCGGAACTCGATGAGAAAAGAATCGCGCAATGCTTCATTGGTAAGCCTTTGCAGCATGTCACTGAAGATAATCTCTTTGTCTGCCTCGTTATTGAAATATTCTCCCGTACCGTACACCTCACATCTTTTGATGATGCCGGGTGGAAACATGCGGACACTTTTACGTATGGCGGCAAGCAGTTTCGCAACGGGCTTGTCATCTTCGGATGCCACAATGAGTATGGGGGTATACCCCGGAGTTGCCTCGTAGATTCGGAACAACTCTGTGGAATGGAAGGTGTTGGTGCCTGGCAGGTCAGGAACCTTGCTCCCACGGTAATATGTAGTGAGTTTCAAAGGCATGGTCTGCAAATTTAAAAAATAATCTCGTATCTTTGCAAAAATTATTGTTAATGTGTCGATGTGCACATTAGCATATTAGCACATAAAATCATTATGGAAAGTTTCAGTGAATTGATAAAAGCACGCCGCAGCATGCGGAAGTTTACAGAAGAAGAATTGACACAAGAACAAGTCGTTACTTTGATGAAAGCAGCCCTGATGGCACCCACGTCGAAACGCAGCAATGCATGGCAGTTCATAGTGGTGGACGAGAAGGATAAATTGAAGGAATTGTCCTATTGCAAGGAGCAGGCATCGCAGTTTATTGCCGATGCGGCACTGGCAGTAGTGGTTGTTGCCGACCCGCTGGCAAGCGACGTGTGGATAGAAGATGCCTCCATTGCTTCCATCTACCTGCAACTTCAGGCCGAAGATATGGGGCTGGGAAGCTGCTGGGTGCAGGTGCGCGAACGTTTTACGGCTTCCGGTATGCCTTCCGGCGAGTATGTGCACGAGGTGTTGGATATTCCTTTACAGCTGCAGGTGCTTAGTGTTATTGCTATCGGCCATAAGGGGATGGAGCGCAAGCCTTTCAACGAAGACAATCTGCAGTGGGAAAAGATACATATCAATAAGTACGGAGGAAAGTAACAGTGAGTGCAGCAAAAGCAAACAATAACCGTGATACATATAAGGCCACTGCCATCACACTGATTGTATTCGGCATTCTTTACTTGGTGGACAAATTGGTGCATTTTTCTGCAATCGGCTTGCCGTGGGTGATGAATAAGGATAATTTTCTATTGTATACCGCAGTGATTTTTTTGCTGTTCAAGCATGACAAGTCAGTGGGATTGGTATTGATAGGTTTGTGGCTGATATTGAACTTCGGGTTGATAACTGCCTTACTCGGTACGATGTCCGCTTATCTGCTGCCGTTGGCGTTGCTGGTATTAGGGACTATTCTGTATTGGTTGGCAACAAGATAAGCGTATGGCAGGAAGAAGTATAGAAGATACGTCCATTGCCTTTATCGGTGCCGGAAATCTGGCTACTAATCTGGCAAAGGCTCTTTATCGGAAAGGGTTTCGTATTGTGCAGGTCTACAGCCGTACAAAAGAATCGGCGCAGGAATTGGCACAGACGGTGGAAGCTGCATATACCACGGAGCTGCAGGCGGTTACGAAGGAGGCACAGCTTTATATCGTTTCGCTGAAGGACGCGGCTTTTGTAGAATTATTACCCCAGATTGTTTCTGGAAAGGAGAATGCTTTATGGGTGCATACAGCCGGCAGTATTCCTATGAATATTTGGCAGGGGCATGTAGTGCGTTATGGAGTGCTTTATCCGATGCAGACTTTCAGTAAGCAGCGTGAAGTGGATTTTGGACAGATACCGTGTTTTGTGGAAAGCAACTCGGAAGAGGATGTGCAGCTTCTGAAGGACATTGCTTCTGCCCTATCGGAAAAAGTGTATGAAGCAAGTTCTGAGCAGCGCAAAAGTTTGCATCTGGCGGCTGTGTTTACGTGCAATTTTACCAATCACATGTATGTGTTGGCTGCTGAACTGCTGAAAAAGTACGGGTTGCCGTTCGAGGCAATGCTCCCCTTGATAGACGAGACGGCCCGCAAGGTGCATGAGCTGGAACCGCTTGCCGCACAGACAGGACCGGCTGTGCGCTATGATGAGAATGTCATTGACGAGCATCTGCGGATGCTTGCCGATGAGCCGCAAATGCTGGAACTATATCGGGAGATTAGCGAGAATATACATCGGTTGGCAATAAGATAACCGGATGCCGATGCTTGCCTCTTTTGAACTAATGTTTTGCTGCATATAGGTATATTATAATGAACAAGAAAAAAGTGCAATGAGTACCATAAACTATGATTTGAAAAAGATAAAAGCCCTTGTTTTTGATGTGGACGGTGTGCTGAGTGCCAATGTTATCCCTATGAGTTCGGAGGGTGAACCTCTGCGTACGGTCAACATAAAGGATGGTTATTCCCTGCATCTGGCTGCTAAGCAAGGTGTGTTGCTGGGTATAATTACGGGTGGACGTACAGAAGCAGTCCGCAAGCGTTTTACCTCTTTAGGTTTTGAGGATGGAAATATCTATATGGGTTCTTCTGTTAAAATCCATGATTACCATGACTTCCGTGACCGTCATGGCTTGAAGGACGAGGAAATATTGTATGTAGGTGATGATATTCCCGATTTAGAGGTGATGCGTGAGTGTGGTTTGCCATGTTGTCCTAAGGATGCTGTGCCTGAGGTAAAGGCTGTGGCTCGCTATATTTCGTATGCAGAAGGCGGTTATGGCTGTGGTCGCGACATTGTGGAACAGGTATTGAAAGTGCAAGGGCTTTGGATGGCAGATGAAAAAGCTTTTGGTTGGTAGTTGTTTCAATCGTTAAATTGTAAATCGTCAAATCGTAAATGATATGATGTTAGATAATCTGAAGAAATATAAGGTGATTCTCGCCTCCAATTCTCCGCGAAGGAAAGAATTGCTGGCTGGTTTGGGAGTGGAATATGAAGTAAGAACTTTGCCCGATGTGGATGAATCTTATCCCGAGACATTGCGGGGAGCGGATATTCCTCTCTACATATCCAGGGAAAAGGCGGATGCCTACCGTGATATGATGCATCCGGACGAATTGATGATTACGGCAGATACCATTGTCTGGCTGGATGGACAAGTTCTCGGAAAGCCCAAGAATAGGGAAGAAGCCATGCAGATGTTGCGCGACATGTCCGGACGTACCCATGAAGTGTTTACCGGTGTGTGCATCACTACTACTGAGTGGCAACGCAGTTTTGCAGCGGCAACAGAAGTGCGTTTTGCTAAACTGAGCGAAGAGGAAATTGCCTATTATGTGGACAAATACCAACCCATGGATAAAGCCGGAGCTTATGGTGTACAAGAGTGGATTGGATTCATTGGGGTGGAAAACATATCCGGGAGTTACTATAATATAATGGGGCTCCCCGTACAGAGACTGTACAGGGAGTTGTTGGAGATCTAAACCAGATCCATCATTAGAGGGATATCTTTTTCACTGATTCCTTGTCTGACAAGTGTTTCTTTGTCTTTACCGAACATTTCTCTAAAAATCTCCTGCCCGCCATATTCCAAAGCTGCTTTACTGTAAAGTTCTGCAGCTTTTTCTATTTTGCCCGTTCTCCAAGCAACATGTCCGGCATTGAGATAGTCTGCTGCGAGTGGTTTGGAGGCGAGTATCTTTTCGTAATACTTCATTGCTTGCTCATACTTGCCGTTGACAAACGAACACCAGCCTATAGCACGCCATGCTTTGATACAATTGCTTTCGATGAAATCAAGCTTGAAGAAATATTGCAGAGCCTCTTCATATCTTTCCAGTTCGGCAAGGCAGCTTCCGGCGTAGAAAAGGATATTATGGTTTTCCGGCTGGATTGCCTCCACTTTCTTGTAGTATTCCAGTGCAGAGGCAAAGTCCCTTATCTGCCTGTAGCACGTAGCGAGATGGCGGATTGTCCAGACATGGTCGGGCTTTAGTACATCGGCTTTCAGGTAGGCGTCTATCGCTTCCTTATACCTCTTTTCCTTTTGCAGGCAATAGCCAGCCTTTTGGAAAATGTCTGCATTTGCATGGTTCAAGGCTATCAATTCCTTATAAAGCTCCAATGCTTCTGCCGGGTGTTCTTTGCGGAAGTGGAAATCGGCGATGGTAATCAGCAGCTCGGGTTTGCACAGAATATCTTTGAGTGCCGGGATACGGTGCAGGGCAATCTCTTCCTTGAAGATGTCACGGAACTCGTGTCTGCGCTGGCTTAACTTGAAGAAACGGTATAAGTCGTGGACATACTGGTTGCTGATGACATCCGGTCGTTCGGCATACTGCCGTAAAGCGGAAGATTTGCTTTCGTCCATGAGTGCATCCAAATCCTGGGAAGTCATCTGGCTGAGCATCATCGTACGCTGTGACTGTGGTATATGTGCCATTGTAAAGCAAAGGGAATACTTGTCACTATTGCAGAAGAAACCGGATTGGAGGATAAGGGAGAGGATGGCATTGTCTCCGGTAGGCTTGAATCCGAATTCCTTGATGATGCTGGAGTGATGCATGTCGAACGGATAGAACCAGTTGTACGGTTCCTTAAAGAACGGATAAGTCTTGAGTTGTGCAAACGTACTCATATAGACGTCAGCGCCTTCCAGCTGTAATTCGTTCATCTCCCGTATCTTGTCTCCCAGTCCGGAACTTTCAAAAGCTTTCTCCCAATCCGGATTAAGATCGTTTTCCTCAGGGTTCTCTTCAAAACCGAACTTCATGTTGCGCATGATGTTCACATTCCTCATCATCTCCGGAATGATTTCTTCACGCATCTTCTTGTCTATCTTTTCCGTTTCCTGGCTACGGAGCAGCTCGATGTAAATACGGTTCAGTTGCTTGCCGAAACTGCCGTCTTCGTTGAGCAGGGAAAGGCGGGCTGTCAATTCGGGATAAAGCGACAGACGGGTGGGATGAAAAAGAAGTGCGAAAGCGATACCTACCAAAGCCCGTTGGTTTACTTGCGTATTTGCATGCGTTACGGCGTCCAGCAACCATGAGAATTTGCGGGTATCGAAGCATTCCATCAGACTGAGCATGACGGCACTGGTGAACAGGCACAAATCATTGACGGGAAGCATTTCTGATTCCAGTAATCCTTTGGCTTGCTGTTCGTCTTCTGCAGACCAGTCACTGTTACTCCATGTGGAAAGGAAAAGAACCTGGGCGGTTTGTTCGTGCCGTTGCAGTACGGCGTCCATGCCTTGGTTATCCGGCATCAGCTGACAAACGGCCAGGTCATCAGGGAAAGATTCCAATACCTTCTGCAGTGCGGCAATATTGTATTCTTTGGGGAGGCGTTCCCGGTTATTGCGCAGGGAATGGTAATAGTGCGTGGAAACTCCGTCAAGGAGAGACAGACGTGCCTGGTCAGCGACTTCCCAAGTTTCGGTCAGAATCTGGCGATATAGTTTCTGTCGTTCAGGATCGTCGATTCCCTGGCGCATGTATTGCAGCATGTACTGATAGGATGTCTGAGCTTGTTCCAAGCGGTTGCGGAGTGTCCAGTCACCGCTGTTCCAAAGAAAGGCTTCCAGTTGGGATTGTGCTTCCTTCAGCCGTTGCTGCTTGAGTAGAGTAACGATATGCTGATATTGTTCTTGTATGGCTTGTTCGTTCATAAATCAGTCTCTTTTTGGGTATGTATCTTATAAAACTACAAAAAGGATGCCAAAAAGTTCATAAATTTCCATTTCCCCAGCTCAGAAACGAACTTGCAACTGTGCTTGAAGCAGGTTTGAGTTTTCTCCTTTATGGCGGTTACAGTATGTATACTGGGCTTGCAGACGGCATTTGGGATAGAACCAATACTGTACACCTGCTACATAATTGGTCTGTTTATCGGAAATAGTTTTATTTTTGTTGAAATAGTCATAAGAGGCTATTACGTCAAATTTGGGAAGCACATGGGCAGATACGGTTGCATAGTAACCGTCACTTTTAACGTGTCCGTCTTTTCCGGCCAAGTATTCTGTACGTACATCTACGGATTTTGTTTTGATGGTGGCACCTGCCGACCAGCGGTTTCGGGTGTAATTCTCTCCTATGGCTATGTCTGGATTAATGGAAGAAACGGCTACGGCGCATCCTTTCCCTTTAACAAAGGAACCGCCGACGGACAACCATTTCAATGGATGTACCATAAGGCTGCCTACAATATCTTTCTGATTGTTTTTATCTTTTAGGTTGATGCCTTGTCCGTTCATGATGGCAAGGTTATAAGTCATCAAAGAGTCGAACAAGTCTCCATAAATTAACAATCCCATATCACGACCGCTTGCAGAGCCATACAACGGATCACTGCCATTGATACCGGCCAGGTAATTGACGGCTTGAGAATAACAGTTTATTAATTCGACAAAGCAGGGAGACATCGGGTTCTCAATGGTATACATGGTTTTGAACTGTCCGATACGTGCTGTGAGTTGAGGGAGAAAGCGGTATTCCGTGTAGGCTTCCAGAATTTTTCCGGTATTGGCAAAGCTGTACATGAAGTAAGCCGACCATTTATCGGTGATTTTACCGCGCGCCATAAAGATAACTCTCTTTATATCGAAAGTATTGCTGGTACCTTCGCCCGCATCATCGTATGTATATCCCACTTGGGCATAGCCGGAGAGTGAAATGCGGTCTTTTAAAGTGTTGACTACATCATTCAGACAAGCATCTTGTGCTTTCAGGATGCATGTGGCTGATAAAAGGATGCAGGATAGTAGAATTCGTCTCATTATAGGGATGGATAGTAGTAAAAAAGGCAACCCTTTTTTCAAAGAGCTGCCTTTGGGTGTTATTTTGCTTGTTTTTATTCGTTGATAGCAGCGATACCCGGAAGGATTTTTCCTTCGATTGCTTCAAGCAATGCACCGCCACCGGTAGATACGTAAGACACGCCGCTTGCCAAGCCGAACTTGTTGACACAAGCTACAGAGTCACCGCCACCTACGAGTGAGAAAGCACCGTTCTTGGTAGCTTCTACGATAGCTTCGCCTACAGCGCGTGAACCGTGAGTGAAGTTCTCGAATTCGAATACACCCGTCGGACCGTTCCAAAGGATAGTCTTGGAGTTCTTGATGACATCTGCAAAGATCTTTTCAGTCTCAGGACCGATATCAAGACCTTCCCAGCCATCAGGAATTTCGTCAACCGGGCAGAACTTGGTGTTGGCATCGTTGGAGAAAGAATCGGCAATCTTGGCATCAACAGCCAAAACAAGGTTTACGCCTTTTTCTTTTGCTTTCTTCACCAGGTCAAGAGCCAAATCCAGTTTGTCATCTTCGCAGATAGAAATACCGATTTTGCCGCCCATGGCTTTGGTGAAAGTATAAGTCATACCGCCGGCAATAATCAGGTTGTCTACCTTGTTCAGCAGGTTTTCAATGATTTCAATCTTGGAAGAAACTTTGGAACCACCCATGATGGCAGTAAACGGACGTTGGATATCGTTCAAAACTTTATCAACAGCCTTTACTTCTTTTTCCATCAGGTAACCGAACATTTTGTTGTCCTTGTCGAAATATTTAGCGATCAATGCAGTAGAAGCGTGTGCACGGTGAGCGGTACCGAAAGCGTCGTTTACATAGCAATCTGCATAAGAAGCCAATTTCTTGGTGAATTCTTTCTGGCTTTCCTTAACAGCAGCTTTGGCAGCCTTCTTTTCTTCGTCTGTAGCATCTTCAGCCAAACCGCGGGGTTTGCCTTCCTCTTCAGCGTAGAAACGGAGGTTCTCGAGCAACAACACTTCACCCGGTTGCAGAGCAGCAGCCTTTACGGCAGCTTCTTCGCCCATACAGTCGTTAGCAAATTGCACCTCAACACCCAACAACTCTTCGAGATGCTTCAGAATGTGCTTCAAGGAGAACTTGTCAGCCGGGCCTTTCGGACGACCGAGGTGAGAACCGATAATTACACTACCGCCATCGGCCAAAATCTTCTTCAATGTAGGAAGAGCGGCACGCATACGGGTATCATCTGTAATGTTGAAGTTTTCGTCCAAGGGTACGTTGAAGTCCACACGAACGAATGCCTTTTTTCCGGCAAAGTTAAATTGATCAATTGTCATAATACTCTATTTTATTTAAAAGTGTTACTAATTTCTTTTTAGTGAGCGCAAAGTTAGCATTTATTTCTTTTTTTTGCTATGAAACCGTTGTTTATTCTTTGTCTTTGCCGCTCTCTTTGCTAACTTTATATTTCTGGCAGTAATATTTGCACATTAATTGCAAACCGCAGGTATCACATTGTGGAGTACGTGCCTGGCATACATAGCGACCGTGCAGGATAAGCCAGTGGTGAGCTATGGGGATGTCTGTTTCCGGTATATGTTTTACCAATTCTTTTTCGACACTGAACGGAGTTGTACATTTATCTGATACGAGACCCAGGCGATGGCTGACGCGGAACACGTGTGTGTCTACTGCCATAGCCGCTTTATTGAAAACAACGGATTGGATGACATTGGCTGTTTTGCGGCCTACGCCGGGCAGTTTTACCAGTTCTTCAAGGGTATCGGGTACCTCACTGTTGAATTCTTTCACCAACATCTGTGCCATGCCTACAAGATGTTTAGCTTTGTTGTTGGGATAGGAGACGCTGCGGATATACTCGTATACCACGTCGGGAGTAGTAGCGGCGAGTGCTTCGGGAGTAGGGAAGTCCCGGTAAAGGGCGGGGGTAATCATATTGACGCGTTTGTCCGTACATTGTGCAGAGAGAATAACTGCTATCAACAGCTCGAACGGATTGTCATAATGCAACTCTGTTTCGGCTACGGGAACGTTCTCCCTAAACCAAGCAAGGATTTTTTCATAACGCTCTTTCTTTCTCATCTTAATTTGTTTTTATGATAGTGAGGAGATACTTTCAGATTGAAATAGAAGATGGAGATAACCGTGAGGCAGGCTCCGAAAAAATATGCCATATCGAATGAGGTAATCTGTGCGATATAACCTCCTGCTGTCAGACCTATACCAATGCCTACATCCCATGAAGTCAGGTAGGTAGAGGTGGCTGTTCCGCGCTGGTTGTTGGGGGCCAGGTTTACGAACAGCGTATTGAAGGCGGGGAACATCGTCCCGAAGCCTACTCCCAATAGGAGGGCAACCATAAAAAACAATATGTTTGTCAGTTCCGGGACGGTCTTCATCAGTAGTCCGCAAGCGGACAATATGAAGAAACAGCTACATACCAGATATAGTCCTAAAGTTATGACTTGGGTGATACGTCCTTTATCCACTTGTTTGCCGGAGAACATACGGGACACTGCCATGCCGACGGCCATAAAAGTAAAAAACAATCCGGAATTCAAGGTAATTCCTATTTCTTTGGCATACATGGCTACATAAGTGCTTGTCATGCCATATGGTATGGAGAGCAATAGCAGTGCGATTCCTGCCGGGATACCTTTCAGCAGCACAAAGCGGTCCAATGAGATAGGTTCTCGTTTGACTGGTTGTTTGGGTGGGGTCTTGACGAGGCATGCGGCAACAAAACCGATAGTTCCTGATATGAGCGAGCAGGCAAAAATCGTTTCAAAGGAATATATGTCATGCATGAAAAGACCAATCATCGGGCCGAAGCTCATGGCTGTATTGTTCATCAGTCCATAATATCCTACGGCTTCGCCGCGACGGGACGAAGGGGTAATGTCAATCACAATTGTATTTCCCGCTACGGTCACCATTCCAAATGCAAGGCCGTGGACAACCCGCAACATGATGAATAAAGATAGGACTCCCGCTAACATGTAACCTGCGAAAATGGTGATAAAGATGAAGTATGCCACCAGATAAAGAGGCTTGCGGGCTAGCGTGTCGAGCAGGTATCCCGAAAACGGGCGTATGCAGAGCGAGGCAATGGTGTAGCATGACAAGATGACACCTACTGCTGCATTTCCGGTATGGAATACCTCAGTCAGGTAGAATGGAAGAACCGGTAGTATCAGATAAAAGGCAAAATACAAAAGGAAATTGGCAGCCAGGATAAGGCAATAGCCGGAAGTTACAAGTTTGTCTTTTGCCATAGCGAAAAATAGTGGTTAGCGATGAGTGGTTAGCGATGAGTGATTAATGATATGCTGAAAATGCGCAACTTATTAATCACTAATCACTAGCCGTTATTCACTATATTTAGTAAGCGCTCTCGAATTCTTTCAGGAAGCGTGTGTCATTTTCAGAGAACATACGAAGGTCTTTCACCTGGTATTTCAAGTTGGTGATGCGTTCTATACCCATACCCAGGGCATACCCGCTATACACTTTACTGTCTATTCCGTTCAGCTCCAATACATTCGGATCTACCATACCGCATCCCAAAATTTCTACCCAACCCGTGTGCTTGCAGAAGGGGCAGCCCTTGCCGCCGCAGATGTTGCAGCTGATGTCCATTTCGGCACTCGGCTCGGTGAAGGGGAAGTAGGAAGGACGCAGACGAATCTTGGTGTCACTGCCGAACATCTCTTGCGCAAAGAGCAATAAAGCCTGCTTCAAGTCGGTGAAAGATACATTGCGGTCTACGTACAAGGCTTCTACTTGGTGGAAGAATGCGTGTGCGCGGTAGCTGATGGCTTCATTACGGTATACACGTCCCGGACAAAGCACGCGGATAGGAGGCTGTGTAGTCTCCATAACACGGCTTTGCACGCTGGATGTGTGTGTGCGAAGAATGATGCTGTGCGATACGTTTTCTGTATCATTTTCGATGAAGAATGTATCCTGCATGTCGCGTGCCGGATGGTCTTCGGCAAAATTCATGGAGGAGAATACGTGCCAGTCGTCTTCCATTTCCGGTCCGTCGGCGATGTTGAATCCCATACGGGCAAATATATCGATGATTTCGTTTCTCACGATGGAAAGCGGATGGCGAGTTCCTAATTCTACCGGGTAGGCTGAACGGGTCAAGTCAATATCGTCACAGCCGGTATCCTGGCTTTCGAATTGTTCCTTCAAGGCGGCAATCTTTTCTTGTGCTTTGTTTTTCAGTTCGTTCAAGCGCATTCCCACCTCTTTTTTCTGTTCGGCGGCTACATTGCGGAAATCTGCCATTAAGTCATTGATGGCTCCTTTTTTACTGAGGTATTTGATGCGGAGTGCCTCTAATTCCTCGGCGTTAGCGGCTTTCAGCGCCTCTACTTCCTGCAGAAGCTGATTGATTTTAGCTATCATATCGTTGTTATCTTATTTATTTTCTAAGTTAAAAACGGTGCAAAGATACAATATTATCATTGTTTTGCCGCCAATTGGGGAAGATTATTTGGTGTCAGTGGTACAAAATTTCATGTGAAGAAGAAATGATAGAGGATGGGAGAAAAGATGATATATATGTAAAAGTCTTCATATTGTTTATGGAAAAAACATAAATGAGCGTTGTTTAGTGACTTTTAAAATATACTTTTCGTATCTTTGCGCCCCGTTTACCGTTCTATGGAGGTAGAACAAACTGGCGGTTGGTATTTATTAACATACGTCAAAGAGAGAGAGTTAACGGAGTAATTGTTGCATTAAAGTTAGAGTTTGAATTGATGAAATTGAAGACAATCCTGCCAGTCGTGGCAGTTGCGGGAGTACTCATGTGTGAGCCTGCCGTATTGTTGCATGCCGGTACATCTGATTTTGCTTCTCCCGAAGCTATGGGATGGTTCCGTAAGAAAAAGAAGAGTGAAACCAAGGACAGCGTTCAATCCAAGAGCGACTACGAGAAATTGACAGGTTCCGGTGCTATTGCCCGCAAGGGAATGTTCAATGTTTACCAGAAGAAGAGCGATTATTACTTTGAAGTGCCGGCAAGGCTGCTGGGACGTGATATGCTGGTAGTAAATAAATTACAGCGTGTTCCTTCCGAACTGAATGAGGCAGGTGTGAACCGTGGTACGAATTACGAAAATCAGATGGTGCGTTTTGAATTGGACAAGGCTGCCAACAAGCTGTTGGTACGTCAGAGCCGTCCTCTTCCGTTGGCGCCGGATGAGGATGCCATACGGCAGTCCGTACTGGATAATTATATTTCTCCGCTGATAGCCGGTTTCAAGATTGAGGCATTCAATAATGACTCTACCATGATAGTGGTCAAGGTCAACGATATTTATGATGGTACAGAGACGAGTATCAATAATGTCTTTACGAATATCAACCTGGGAACTTCGGCCATCAAGAATCTCTCCCGCATTTTATCTATCAAAGCTTTTGAGAACAATGTGGTAGCCACTTCCGAGTTGACAACTAAGGTGACCGAGGGAACAACGACTGTGTTTGTTACGGTCGAAGTCAGTTCCTCTCTGTTGCTGTTGCCGGAGAAACCTATGATGGGACGTCTGGATAGTCCGCGCGTAGGTTACTTTACCAATCCGTTGTTGAATTACAGTGACGGTCAGCAGCGTGTAGACAAGAAACCCTTCATCACCCGCTGGCGTCTGGAACCGAAACCGGAAGACCGGGAGCGTTACCTTCGCGGTGAATTGGTGGAACCGGCCAAGCCGATTGTGTTCTACATCGAGAACTCCACTCCCCGTCGTTGGCGGAAATATATCAAGCAGGGAATCGAGGATTGGCAGGCTGCTTTTGAACGTGCCGGATTCAAGAATGCTATCATAGCCAAGGAACTGACGGACAGCATGAATGTGGATAAGGATGACGTGAACTACTCCGTGCTGACCTACGCCGCCTCCACCAAAGCCAATGCCATGGGCCCCTCTATCCTCGACCCCCGTTCGGGCGAGATATTGGAAGCGGACATCATGTGGTGGCATAATGTGCTGGGCATGCTCCAGGAATGGATTACAGTGCAAACCGGTGTCGTACGTCCCGAAGCAAGAGGAGTAAGGCTGCCGGATGAGCTGATGGGCGATGCCATGCGCTTTGTGGCATGCCACGAGGTGGGGCACTCGTTGGGCTTGCGCCACAATATGATTGCTTCCTGGACTTTTCCGACAGATTCCCTGCGTTCCAAAACATTTACGGATCGTATGAATACCACTTCCTCCTCTATCATGGACTATGCACGTTTCAACTATGTGGCACAGCCGGGTGACGGTGTTACGGCGCTTTCTCCCCATATCGGTCCGTATGATATGTTTGCCATAGAATACGGCTATCGTTGGTATGGTAAAGAAACCCCAGAGGCAGAGAAGGACTTGCTTGCCGACTTCCTGAGCCGTCATACAGACCGTTTATATAAATATAGTGAGGCGCAGGATGTACGTGATGCCGTAGACCCGCGTGCGCAGAATGAAGATTTGGGCGATGATGCTGTCCGCTCATCTCTGCTGGGTATTGAGAACTTGAAGCGTATTGTTCCTCAAATCATCCAATGGACTACTACTGGCGAGAAAGGACAGACTTATGAAGAAGCTTCCCGCCTATACTATGCGGTTATCAACCAATGGAACAATTACCTCTATCATGTATTGGCAAACATCGGTGGTATCTATATAGAAAACACCGTTGTGGGCGACGGACAGAAAACCTATACTTTCGTAGAAAAAGAAAAGCAGCAAGCCGCCCTGAAGTTTCTGCTGGACGAAGTGCTGACCTATCCCAAATGGCTGTTCGACACGGAAGTTGGAGAGTACACTTACTTGCTGCGCAACACTCCACTGGGCGTAGTGGAGAATGCACCGACACAAGTGTTGAAGAATGCCCAATCCTATATCCTTTGGGATTTGCTGGGCAACAACCGCCTGATGCGTATGTTGGAGAACGAATCGGTGAACGGCAAAAAGGCTTTCACGGTGGTAGAGCTGATGGATGGCCTGCATCGCAACATCTTTGCCACTACGGAACGCGGTGCCTTGCCGGACGTCATGACACGCGCCTTGCAGAAGAACTTCGTAGATGCACTGATTACAGCAGCTGCCGAAAGCGAAGGAGTGAAAATAAACAAAAAACTGATGGACAACCACTTCTTGCTGGACCATCAGACTGCCCTTTGCAGCTGTGACGAGCATGCCGGTAAGACTTTGGATGCCGACCGTATGGGTGCACACCGCGAACTGAACTTCTACGGTTCGCAGATAAACCGCGTATCTGATGTCATCTCCGTGAAGCGTGGTGAGTTGCTTCGCATCAAAGAATTGCTCCAAAATCGTCTGGGTGCATCGGATATAGCCACTAAATATCATTATAAGGATTTGATTTTGCGTATCAATACTGCATTAGGAGTAAAGTGATTTTTCTTTTCAATAGAGTATTAATTAATTTTATATGTAACGCATGAAAAAACGTGTATTAATCGTTTTGTTATGCCTTGTAGGAGTTTTGTCATCTGCTTTTGCTGCAGAGAAAAAAGTCCAGGGCGTAGTAATATCTTCAGAGGATAACCTACCGCTTATCGGTGCTTCCGTTTATGTGACTGCGGAAGACTTGAAAAAGGCGGGGAGTGCTCAGACTACAATGGGGGTCATCACTGATGTGGATGGTCAGTTCTCTATCGCTATACCTGCGGGGATAACCCGTTTCTTTTGTAGCTACGTGGGATATGACGTATTGGAAGTGAAGCTTGTTCCGGGAAAGGAACATTATGAAATAACACTTCATGCATCTTCCCAAATGCTCGATGCCGTTGTTGTGACGGGTTACCAGACAGTGGAGCGCCGCAAGCTGACGGCAGCGGTATCCAAACTGGATATATCGGACGAGACCATCGGTGCAGTAAAAAGTATCGACCAGGCACTTGCCGGACAAATTGCCGGACTTTCTGTCAGCCCGACTTCCGGTGCTCCGGGTGCTCCGGCAAAGATACGCATTCGCGGTACTGCTTCATTGAATGGTACACAAGACCCTTTGTGGGTGCTGGACGGCATTCCTTTGGAGGGAACGGATGTTCCCGAACCGGATGAGCTGAATGACATCACCAACATGAAGCAATCTTCCATTGCAGGCCTGAATCCGGCAGATATTGAGAATATCACCATCCTGAAGGATGCGGCAGCCACTGCCATCTATGGTGCGAGGGCAGCCAATGGCGTCATTGTGATTACAACAAAGAAGGGTAAGGTCGGTAAACCGGTTATCAATTTCTCGTCCCGGTTTACCTATACTCCTACATTGAGCCTTGACCGGTTGAACTTGCTGAACTCAGCGGAGAAAGTAGGATTGGAAATGGATATGATCCGTAATAACTATTCTCCGGACAATCATAAAGGAGGCGTATATAATATTCTTTCCAATTACAATGAGTTGTCTGCTTTTCAGAATGGAGGATGGGATGCCTTGAGCAGTGATACACAAGCTGCCATCAACCGTTTGAAGAGTGTTAATACAAACTGGGGAGATATCCTTTTCCGCGATGCTTTCAGCCAGGAATATAACTTGAGCCTTTCCGGCGGTACGGAAAGGGTTACGTATTATACCTCTTTCGGCTATTATAAAGAGGATGGAAATGTGGACGGTGTGGGTATGGACCGTTTCAACTTGGTAGGAAAGACTTCCTATAAGGTGAACAGTATACTGAAAGTGGGTGCCTCCATGTTTGCCAACCGTCGCAAAAATACCAATTATCTGACAGATGCATACGGTATGTCGAATCCCGTGTTCTATTCACGCAAGGCTAATCCGTATTTTGAACTTTATGACAAGAATGGCAACTATAATTACGACTACGATATTCAGAACAACACTGATAAGGATTTAGGATTCAACATCTTTGAAGAACGGCAGAACACGTCTAATGAAAGCGTGGTGAATTCTTTTTCATCTATATTTGATGCGGAGTTACGGTTCAATGACAAGTGGAAGCTGACTTCCCAGTTTGGCTATCAGTTGGAAAAAACTTCCAGAGAAGAAATAGCGGACTGGGAAAGCTATGCCATGCGCTATTACTATAAGTTGAGCGAATACTCCCAAGGTGGAGAAACCAAACACTTTCTGCCCGAAGGAGGTATGCAGAAGTCTTATGAAAACTCCAATTCACAGATTACTTGGAAGGCGATGGGAGAATATCGCGACAGCTTCAATGATATTCATGAACTGGAAGTGATGGCAGGTACCGAACTGCGCAAGACTTGGTACGAAACCTTGTTCTCGGCAGGGTATGGCTTCGACCGCAAGACGTTGACCACCAAGCCGGTGATTTTCCCCAACGAAAGTTACGCCACGTCTTTCCCGCTCCATCAGACGACGTATAAGGAGAATGCTTATGTGTCTTTCTACTCTACGGCCTCCTACTCTTTATTGAATCGCTACACGGTGGGAGGAAGTATCCGTTTTGACGGTTCCGATCTTTTCGGTGTGGATAAGAAGTACCGCTATCTTCCTCTTTATTCTGTCAGTGCCTTGTGGCGTCTGTCACAAGAACCGTTTATGCAGCAGGCCAAGTGGGTAGATAACCTGGTGTTCCGTGCATCTTACGGTCTGCAGGGAAATATTGACAAGAATACTTCTCCGTTCCTGTTGGGTACATATCGGTCGGAGAGTATTTTGCCCGGAGTATCGGAAGATGTAATTATCATTAATTCCGCTCCCAACAAGAAGTTGCGTTGGGAAAAGACGCAGTCTGTCAATGCCGGCTTTGATTTTTCTGTATTGAACCAGGCTATCAATCTGAGCGTGGACTATTATTACCGTAAGGGTACCGATTTGATAGCTTTGCGCATGCTTCCTCTGGAGACGGGCTTTACTTCAATGAACGTCAACTGGGCAAGTATGGAGAACAAAGGTGTGGAAATCAGCTTGTCTACCCGTAACATAACGACAAAAAACTTCTCCTGGTACACAAATTTCAATTTTGCCTATAACGGTAATAAGGTATTGCAGGAAAACATACCGGAGCAGCAGACCACTCCGGGACGTGAAGGCTATCCTGTAGGGGCAATTTTCGCACTGAAGACTGCGGGAGTGAATAAGGAAACCGGTAATATGATGTTCTATAATCCGGAGGGAGAGAAAGTGACCTTGAAGGAGCTTTACCGCCTGAAGGACGAGTGGGGGATAGGTATTGCCTCTTCCGATGTAACTGCAGCCGAAGAGAGAACCTTTTATTCGTATATCGGGAGTAGCGATGCTCCTTATACGGGAGGTTTGATTAATACCTTCAGCTATAAAAACTGGGAGCTGAATGTCAATTTCTCTTTGACGTTTGGCGGGTACGTACGTACGCAACCCTCTTATGACATCATCAATCCGGATTATGGCAAGAACTATAATGCGGATGTGCTGAACCGCTGGACTCCGGAAAACCCGAATGCGGAGCTTCCGGCATTTATGCTGAGTGCTTCCAACCCGGAAGAGTACTCCTGGTATGATTCTAAAACCATCTGGAGAGATTTGGATATCTGGGTGAAGAAGCTGAACTACGTACGTTTGCAGAATCTGCGTCTGGGTTACCGTATCCCTGAGCTCCTGACAAAGCGTTTGGGAATGAACTCGGCAACGGTATCTATTGAAGGACGTAATCTCTTCGTGTTTGGTTCGGGATATAATAACTACATGGATCCGGAGTCGATGTACAATCCTTATGCAACTCCCGTACCCAAGTCGGTTACATTCAGTTTGAACTTGAATTTCTAACTTCAAAAGCAGAAAGAAAATGAAGAAAACAATAAGTCTGATGATAATGGCCTGCATGCTTCTGCTTGCGGCATGCGACAACTATCTGGATATACAGCCTACCGGTAGTGTCATTCCCAATTCTTTGGCTGAGTATAGAGCGTTGCTTGCCCGTTCTTATAAGGACGTGAGTAAATTCAGTGACCGGGGAATGGCTTGTTTCCGTTCCGACGAGATGCAGGTTCGGGATAATGAATATGACCAAAATTATTATATGGATATAGAGCGCTGGAACGACCTTGCTCCCAATGCCTATACCTCATCGTTTGAATGGGCCAAGTATTACAATGTGCTTTTTATTGCCAATCACGTTATTGAGAGCAGAAGTGATATTAAGGAAGGCACTGAGGAAGAGATAAATCAGCTTGTAGGAGAAGCGTATATGCTCCGTGCTTATGTACATTTCTTATTGGTAAATCTTTATGGACAGCCCTATACTAAGGAGGGAGCTTTGGATACCAAATCGGTACCGCTGAAATTGGATACGGATTTAGAGAAAGTCCTGAAACGCAATACGGTGGAAGAAGTTTATACTTCCATCCAAGCAGATATTGACGAGGCACGCAAACTGGTCATGAAGGCAGAATGGGAACAGAGATATTCATATCGTTTCAATGCGGCTTCGGTAGAGGCGTTTCAATCACGCGTATCCCTTTATAAGGGCGAGTGGCAGGCGGCTTGGGATGCTGCTGAGGCAGTGCTTGCCGTGAAGTCTGTATTGGTAGATTTGAATGATGCCGCTGCAACTCTTCCTAACAGTTATAATTCCGTGGAAAATATTACTCCACTGGAGACGCCTCTGAGCAGTACAATCAATGGGGCTGCTCTGGCTACTCCGGTTTTTCTCTCCCTTTATGCTGAGAACGACCTTCGGCTGGACAAATATTTTGCTGAAACGGATGAAAAAGGTTTCCGGAAGAATAAGAAGGCGGGAAGCAATAACTACTTGTGTACTTTCCGTGTGGGTGAAATATATCTGACGGCTGCTGAGGCTGCTGCCCGACTTGGAGAACTGTCTCAAGCACGTACTCGCCTGCTGGAACTGATGCGGAAACGTTATGCACCGGAGGCCTACGAAGCGAAATCCGTTGTTGTCAATGCCATGGATAAGGAAGCGTTGGTACAGGAAATATTAGATGAACGTGCCCGTGAACTTGCTTTTGAAGGACATCGCTGGTTTGACCTTCGTCGTTCCACCCGTCCGCGTTTGGAGAAAGTGCTTGATGGTACGCGTTATGTACTCGAAGAGAATGATGCCCGCTATACATTGGCCATTCCGAAAGAAGCCATAGAAGCCAATCCGGGATTGCTGAACTGATAAAGATAAAACTCCCCGATTCTGTATTGACGAGAATCGGGGAGTTTTGTCTTTATGTGGATTGGATATGTATTTTTTACGTACCTTTGCACCGTTTTTTGTAATAGACAGTATAAGATGATACAGAATCAGAGACCTCCTATCCGTAGAATTGCTTTTCCTATTCTTATAGCATTGAGTATTTCGCATTGTTTGAACGATATGCTGCAATCGGTTATTTCGGCAGTATACCCTTTGTTCAAGGAGGATTTATCCTTGAGTTTTGCCCAGATTGGTCTGATTACGTTAGTGTATCAGATGTCGGCGTCCGTGTTTCAGCCTCTAATGGGATTGTTCTTTGATAAGCGCCCCATTGCCTGGTCATTGCCGATAGGTATGGGCTTTACTTTGGTCGGTATCATGAATCTGGCTTTTGCTACTAATCTGTATTGGTTGCTGGCTTCGGTATTCATTGTGGGTATCGGTTCGTCTGTACTCCATCCGGAGGCGTCACGTATTGCTTTTCTGGCTTCCGGCGGAAAACGCGGACTGGCGCAGTCTCTATTTCAGGTGGGCGGGAATTTGGGAGGCTCGCTTGGACCGTTACTGGTGGCTTTGCTGGTAGCTCCTTACGGGAGGAGATACATTGCCTTTTTTACGGTTTTTGCCTTGATTGCCATCGTGGTGATGATTCCTATATGTCGTTGGTTCCGTTCCTACTTGAATCATATCAAGAAACGCCCGATGCTTGTGGCAGGAAAGATAGAACGTCCCCTTTCTTCAAGAATGACGGTGTTTGCCATAAGTATTCTGCTGATACTTATCTTCTCCAAATATATCTATATGGCAAGTTTGACGAGCTACTATACATTCTATCTGATCCATAAATTTGGTGTTACTGTTCAGGATTCACAGCTCTTCTTGTTTGTCTTCCTGGTAGCTACTGCCATCGGAACATTGGTGGGAGGTCCCGTAGGTGATAGGATAGGACGTAAGTATGTTATCTGGGCTTCCATTCTTGGAACGGCTCCATTCAGTATGATGATGCCTCACGTAGGGCTTGCATGGACAGTAGTGCTGAGCTTCTGTGTCGGTCTGATGCTTTCTTCCGCTTTTCCTGCCATATTGCTGTACGCCCAGGAATTGCTACCCAATAAGCTGGGTTTGATTTCCGGGTTGTTTTTTGGTTTCGCTTTTGGAATTGCCGGTATCGCTTCGGCTGTATTGGGAGGTATGGCAGATAAGTATGGTATAGAGGCTGTTTATAATGTATGTGCCTTTATGCCTTTACTGGGGTTGGTGGCTTGCTTTCTGCCTAATTTGAAAAAGAGATAGAGATTTTTTATTCCCATTGTCAGCCATACGGAGAGAACGAAAGGTGCGGTCAATGTAATAATTCCCCAATTCATTCCCACAATTTGCAATACAACAGAGAGTAAAACGGAACATGCAGCCCATATACAGCTCATCCAGCTTTTACCTCCTAAAGCAAGGGCACACAATACGCCATTATATCCCATCAGACCCATATTCAAAGCTTCGGAATCCACTCCCAATAATGTGGCTAGGAGGAGGGGGAGAAGTGCTCCCAATATGGTATATACTGCTGCATTCCGGGAATTCACGAGAATGCCTGCAAGGAAAAATAGTCCGGTCATCATGTTTCCTTGAAACATCACCTGGCCTATGCCCATACTGAAACATTGTAAGTAATTTATGGAGGAAGAAGCGGGTGTTTCTGTATCAGAGACGAGTAGCATGTCAGGCATCAGCCAACTGCACAATCCCAGCAGCATCCATACAGAAAGGATAAAAGGGGTAGTGAATCCGGGCAACACGCGTTGCATGTTGAAAAACCGTGCAATGTAGGTAGATGCACACGAGGCAATAGCCATCAGCATCAAGGAACTTACAGTCAGAAGCATAAAGACCCCTACGGCTATTCCTACCAGTGTACCGTTAAAACCATATAATCCATTTTTTATATCATCACAGTCATATCCTGAGATACGGGCTGTCAACGTACTTATTATGTTGCCACTTACAGCCAATAGGCCCATTTGCCATGAATTCAAAAAGATTCCAATCAACATCAATAATCCGGACAATGCATTGTTTTGGAACATGACTTGCCCTATGCCACGTCCTAAAATAAGTAATGACTTGCGTGTAAAAGCTTCTTTCATGAGTTGTCGAATGAAAATGGACTATATGTAAATTTATAGCTCGTTAATGCGTACAAAAAAAACGATTAGACTAATCTAACCGTTTTAATTTTCGTGGAGCGTATGAGACTCGAACTCATCACCTCGACACTGCCAGTGTCGCGCTCTAGCCAGATGAGCTAACGCCCCGTTGCCAACGTTTGCAGGCTTGCTTTCGTTTTTGATGGTGCAAATATAATGCATTATTCTGAAATAATTGCTATGTTTGCGAAAGAATTTGAAAAAATAAGTTATGCTGATATATAATACCACTTATCATGTAGAGGAAGGAGAAGACAAAAACTTCCTGATATGGATGCAGGAACACTATCTTCCCGAGGTAGAAAAGAACGGAACATTGTATGCTCCACGTATAGCCCGTATCTTGAGTCATATTGAAGAAGGAAGCATCTGCTATTCTGTTCAGTTTGAGGTGGAAAACTCTGCCAAACTGCATCGTTGGCATCAAGAGCAAGGAGTGAAACTGAACGAGGAATTACTGAATATCTTTAAAGATAAAGTGATTGGCTTTCCTACATTGATGGAGGTAATAGTGTGATACAACCGGTCAAAGAGAAAATTATATTGGGTATAGACCCTGGTACCACCATTATGGGGTATGGAGTATTGCGTGTGGCAGGTGTCAAGCCGGAAATGATAGCCATGGGAATTATCGACCTCCGCAAATTTGGAGATCACTATCTGAAGTTACGCCATATTCATGAACGGGTACTGAGTATCATAGAGAGTTATTTGCCTGACGAGCTCGCTATTGAGGCCCCTTTCTTCGGAAAGAATGTACAGTCCATGTTGAAGTTGGGGCGTGCGCAAGGCGTAGCAATGGCAGCTGCTTTGAGCAGGGATATTCCCATTACGGAATATGCTCCTTTAAAAATAAAGATGGCCATCACCGGAAACGGACAAGCATCCAAGGAACAGGTGGCAGACATGTTGCAGCGTATGCTGCATTTTCCTAAAGAGGATATGCCTACTTTTATGGATGCAACGGACGGGCTTGCTGCTGCCTATTGTCACTTTCTGCAGATGGGGCGTCCCACGGTGGAGAAAGGCTATCATGGCTGGAAAGACTTTATTGCCAAAAATCCGGATAAGGTGAAGAAGTGATAAGAATTGAAATGTAGAATCTAAAAATAATATCATGAAATTGAATGAACTTGCTATCATTGGAGTGGCTGCAACGACGGTTGTAAGCTGCACTCCCGCGAAGACGGAGTATGCTTCGTACGAACTTTACCCTGTCCGTTCGGGTAGTCTGACAGAGATGGAATATACACCTGCTGCCACGCAATTCACATTGTGGGCACCTACGGCAGATGAAGTTCGCCTGATGTTGTTCGAAGCAGGAGACGGAGGGCATGCCTATGAAACTATTTCAATGGAACCCTCTGAAGAAGGAACTTGGAAAACTAAAGTTGAAAAGGACTTGATGGGTAAATTCTACACATTCAATGTGAAAATCAATGATAAGTGGCTGGGGGACACTCCGGGTATCAATGCCAAAGCTGTAGGGGTGAATGGAAAACGTGCCGCCATCATCGACATGAAATCCACGGACCCTGAAGGATGGGCAGATGATAAACGTCCGGCATTGGCCTCTCCTGCCGATGTGATTCTTTATGAAATGCACCATCGTGATATGTCCATCGACCCGTCGTCGGGCATTGAGCATAAAGGAAAGTTCCTGGCACTGACAGAACAAGGAACGGTAAGTCCCGACAAGCTGGCAACCGGCATTGACCATCTGAAAGAATTGGGGGTGACACATGTACATCTCCTTCCGTCTTATGACTATGCCTCCGTTGATGAGACAAAGCTGGACGAGAACAAGTATAATTGGGGATATGATCCGCAGAATTACAATGTGCCTGATGGCTCTTATTCTACCGACCCCTACAAACCGGATGTTCGTATCCGGGAATTCAAGCAGATGGTGCAGGCTTTGCACAAAGCAGGTATCCGTGTTGTTCTGGATGTGGTGTATAACCATACTTTCAATACATCCGACAGTAATTTTGAACGTACAGTGCCGGGATACTTTTACCGTCAGCGACCGGACGGAACGTATGCAGACGGTTCGGCTTGTGGCAATGAAACTGCCAGCAACCGTCCGATGATGCGTAAATACATGATAGAGTCTGTATTACATTGGATTAATGAATATCACATTGACGGATTCCGTTTTGACCTGATGGGTATTCATGACATCGAGACAATGAACGAAATCCGTAAGGCGGCAACGTCTGTAGATCCGACTATATTTATATATGGTGAAGGATGGGCGGCATCGGCTCCACAGATGGCGGAAGATTCTCTGGCAATGAAAGCCAATACTTATAAGATGCCGGGTGTTGCTGCTTTCTCTGACGAAATGCGTGATGCTTTACGCGGTCCGTTTAATGACAATCATCAAGGTGCTTTCCTTGCTGGATTGCCGGGAGGAGAGGAGAGCATAAAGTTTGGTATTGTAGGAGCCATCAGGCATCCGCAAGTAAATAATGACTCTGTGAATTATAGTAAGGCTCCGTGGGCGGAACAACCTACACAGATGATCAGCTATGTTTCCTGCCATGATGATATGTGCTTGGTGGATAGGCTGAAAGCAAGTATCCCGGGTATTACTCCCGTAGAATTGGCAAAGCTTGACAAACTGGCGCAAACAGCCGTATTCACTTCCCAAGGTGTACCGTTTATTTATGCCGGTGAGGAAGTGATGCGTGACAAGAAGGGAGTACACAATAGTTTTGAGAGTCCCGATTCCATCAATGCGATTGATTGGAGACGAAAGGCGGAGCATGCAGATGTATTTGCTTATTATAAAGGGTTGATACAGCTTCGTAAGAAGCATCCGGCTTTCCGTATGGGTGATGCGGATTTGGTGCGTAAGCATTTGGAATTTCTACCGGTTGACGGCAGCAATGTGGTGGTTTACCGTCTGAAAGAAAATGCCAACGGTGATGCATGGGGAGATATTATACTAGTCTTGAATGCCCGTAAGGAGCCTGCCAAACTTACCGTACCCGAAGGTAAATATACAGTGGTCTGCAAGGATGGCTTTATCAATGAACAAGGTTTGGGCACACTGTACGGCCCCGAAGTTGTTGTTCCGGCCCAATCGGCACTGATTATGTATAAATGATGATTGGATGATGCAACAACATACAATACACATAGCGGGGGGCGTAGTACGCAACCCGCTTGTTCGTTTGACAGAGCCTGCCACCCTTGATTTCCTGGCAGGAGAACACATTGCCATTGTAGGACCGAACGGAGCCGGAAAGAGCCTCCTGGTGGATATGCTGACGGAAAAGTATCCTTTGCGTGATGGTGAGCTTACCTATGATTTCTCTCCCTCCCTCACGAAAACTGCCTATGACAATATCAGATACATTGCCTTCCGTGATACTTACGGTTCTGCCGATGCCAATTATTACTATCAACAGCGTTGGAATGCCCACGACCAGGAGGATGCTCCGCTAGTACGCGAAGTGCTGGGAGAGGTAAAAGACGATGTCTTGAGGCGGCAGCTATTTGAACTTTTCAGCATAGAGCCGATGCTTGACAAGAAAATCATTCTTCTCAGCAGTGGGGAGCTGCGCAGGTTTCAGTTGACTAAAGCTTTACTGACTGTTCCCCGAATTCTTATCATGGACAATCCTTTCATAGGGCTGGATGCGCCTACCCGTGAACTGCTTTTTAATTTGCTGGAGCGGCTTACCCGGCTGGGCGAGTTGCAGATTGTCCTTGTGCTTTCCATGTTGGATGACATACCTTCATTTATTACACATGTTGTGCCGGTAGAGGACATGAAGGTGGGCGAAAAGATGGAACGTGAGGAGTATGTGCAGGCATTCTGTGCGGGCAATCAGATGCGTATTCAGGAAGAGGCCGGAGCGTTGGAGGAATTGCAGCGGCGTATTCTCGATTTGCCCTACGAACATGCGAATTTCACTTCGGACGAAGTGGTGAAATTGAACGGGGTTAGCATCCGTTACGATGACCGTACCATTCTGAAGGAGCTGGATTGGACAGTGATGCGTGGTGAGAAGTGGGCGCTGAGTGGCGAGAACGGTGCCGGCAAGTCTACCTTGCTTAGTTTGGTTTGTGCGGATAATCCGCAGTCATACGCCTGCGATATCAGTCTTTTCGGACGGAAGCGCGGAACGGGGGAGAGTATTTGGGAAATCAAGAAACACATCGGTTATGTCAGTCCGGAAATGCATCGTGCTTATCTGAAGAATCTGCCTGCCATAGAGATTGTCGCTTCCGGTCTGCACGACAGCATCGGATTGTATAAACGTCCTCATGCCGAACAGATGTCGGTATGTGAGTGGTGGATGGAGATTTTCGGTATTGCCGCCTTGAAAGACAGTCCTTTTCTGCAACTCTCCAGCGGGGAACAGCGTCTGGCATTATTGGCACGTGCTTTTGTCAAGGACCCGGAACTGCTGATATTGGATGAACCGCTTCATGGACTCGATACATACAACCGCCGTCGGGTCAAGAAGATTATAGAGGCATTCTGCCATCGTCGGGATAAAACGATGATTATGGTAACCCACTATGAGAATGAATTGCCGCAAACAATTACTAACCGTTTATTCTTGAAGCGAAACCGCTGACCGGATAATAATTACGTCAAGCAAAGATAATAAAGGACTGGCGGGAACCATTTATGGTGTAAATCGTTATATTTGTAATATCAACCATCTAAACATTTATATCATGAAGTTTTTTATTGATACGGCAAATTTGGAACAGATTCGGGAGGCCTATGACTTGGGCGTACTCGACGGAGTTACCACGAATCCTTCGCTTATGGCAAAAGAAGGTATCAAGGGAGTGGAGAACCAGCGAAAACACTATGTGGACATCTGCAACATTGTGCAGGGAGATGTGAGTGCCGAGGTGATAGCCACCGACTATGAAGGTATGATTAAAGAGGGTGAAGAGCTGGCAGCCTTGAATCCGCATATTGTAGTGAAGGTACCTTGCATTGCAGAAGGTATTAAGGCCGTTAAATACTTCTCGGGCAAAGGTATTCGTACAAATTGTACTTTGGTATTCTCTGCCGGGCAGGCATTGCTGGCAGCCAAAGCAGGTGCAACGTATGTTTCCCCGTTTGTAGGCCGTCTCGATGACATCTGTGAGGATGGCATTGCTTTGGTTGCCAAGATTGTGGAGATGTATCGTTATTACGGATATACCACCCAGGTGCTTGCCGCTTCTATCCGGCATACAGCACATATCATGCAGTGTATAGAGGTGGGTGCTGATGTGGCTACTTGTCCGCTTTCGGCCATTAAGGGCTTGCTCAATCATCCGCTGACCGATTCCGGTCTGAAGAAGTTCCTTGAAGATTACAAATGCGTGAACGGATAAACTTAAAATATCCTATAAACCTATCTTTCAATGTAATTATTGACTAATATTGGTGAGAAATAGAATAAAAAGATTTATTTTTGATTCGTGTGCTGAAAATCAAGTATTTAAGAACTATATTTCTCTTTTTTCGTACTTATATGCTTTAAGTAGAACACCACAAGGATAGGAATTCTTTTTTATCCGAAGACATTTTTACCCTGCCATTTCAACTTGGCGGGGTATTATTTTTTTCTCCATTTCCAATCCCCTCAAAGCCTTATATATGAGAATGATATATAAGAGAAATAGAGAATAGAAATAACAATATTAATAACTTAAAATTTAGGAGACATGGGAAATTTAATTAAAGGATTGAAGGTTACAGCTTATGTGGCCGAGATTATCGTGGCAGGTTCAGTAGTAATCGAGCTTGCGGAGAAGTATAGTGGCAAATTCGGGAAAAAGAAGATTGCCACGGGTACAGTCAAGGCCGTTGATGCTGCGACTGAAAACTGATGGTACGTCTGATGAATGGATTATGACAAGAAAGCGGACGTAATAATAACCGTATTGGAGGTAGCAACTTCAATACTCAAAGGGATAAAGAAGCTAAGAGGTATATTCATAAAAACAAAGAAATGACACCTCTTGGCTTTTTTTGTTTCATCGCATTTTATTAACTGACTAAAAAATAACAGGAGTATGGAAACAATGACTAATGAACTTACTATCATTCCAAGAACAATCGGAATGGTAACAAGAATGATGGATGCAATTGGTGTCGAAGATGCTGTAATCGTATCGGAAGAGCAGAAGGAGCATCCAAACTTTATTGAGAGTAATACCTCAGGTATTACACTTGAAGAACTTGAAAGGAACTGTATTGTACCCAGTTTCGGAGACAACCAGCTTACCATCAGCCACCAGGTATTCATACACCGAATCGAGGAGGCTGCAAGGACTTATTTTATCGGTGAGAACTTTGGTAACACAGAGATCAGAGTATCCCACAAAATCCTGGGAAGAGTACCAGGTGCATTGACAAAGAGGAAGGAAGAACTGAAGCCTGAGGACGGGACCATCTATTATCAACGTATGGCTTTCTGCTTCCATATCCGTTCCATGAGTAGAATGATGAACGGCGAGGAAGTACATCTTTGCATAGGTGGGGTACGCAGTTTGAATGAGGAAAACTTATACAACCGAAAATCACCTGAGAAATTCAAGATATTCATAGGGTGGAGGGTTCGTGTCTGTTCAAATCTAATGCTGACAAATGATGTCTTGACCGAAAGACTACTTCAATCCCGAACAAAATCTTAGGTTACTTGAAAACTTGGGAAGAGCGAAAATCTCACAAACCCAGTTCTGTCAGATTATCGGCCGTTTGAGATTGTATCAAGCTTTACCTGCTTCACAACTTAGAGAGCTTCCAAAGGTTATCTTGGGTGATTCCAATGTTAATGCGGCTACGAAAGGCTACATAGAGAATCCTAATTTTGAGTTACGTGGAAGAGAGAATATTTCATGCTGGGACTTGATGCAGCTACTCAATGAGACATTGTCTGTTAACAGATTTGTCCCGAACCAGAGCAGCGACCAGATATATTGATGCGATACTCTGCACCATGCCGGTCCTGGACTGTTTCGGGATATTCATTGTATAATGTGTCTGGAAACAGGATTATCTCTGCTTCCCTTTAAACAGATGAGGGATGAATTCATTCAAACACCTGCGCCACGTCAGCCATTCGTGAGCCGTACCTTGCGACTCGTAGAAGTCCACACGGATATTCATGTCGCGGAGGTTCTTCACTAACTGCTTGGTACCCATGTTCTCTTCCGTACCACACCCTAAGAAAAGGTAATGCACTCTCTCATTAAAGCTTTTGGCATCAGTAAACACCCCGTCGAAAGCATTCTTCACATCCAAACCGAAAATAGCGCCACTAAAACCACCTATGTACGAGAATTTATCCAAATTGGCCAACGTGATGTCGAATGTCTGTTTGCCACCCCATGACAAACCGGCCATGGCACGATGGTCACGATCGGCATACGTGCGGAATGTCTTGTCTATCATAGGAATCAAATCGTTTATCATTAACGTGGCAAACGAAGCTCCATATAAATTACGCTCCGCATTTACATCCTTTCCGGGTCTTGGACGGAACCCTACCTCTATATCTCCGCTTTCCATTACCACAATCATCGGAACACATTTGCCCGACGCTATCTGATTGTCGAGGATATTATGCATCAACCCCTGATTGCTCCAACCCGTTTCGTTTTCGCTCATACCATGTTGCAAATAGAGCACCGGATAACGTTTCTTTGCATTCGTTTCATACTCTGCCGGTGTATAGACCAGGCAATGGCGGAAACGTTGCTGCCCTTCGGAGTAATAAGTGACATTACGAACTTGTCCGTGCGGAACATGCTGGATACGGTAATAATCCCCTTCCTTGCTTTCAGGCACATCAATGCTGCTGACCATACGGCTACATCCGAACACAGTACCACTCATCGGGTCGTTGACCGAAAAACCATCAACCACCAAAGAATAGTAATGAGGGCCAACCACTTGTGGATCGGTTTTCACCGTCCACCAGCCGTTTTCATCCCTATCCATATCATATCTCTTGTTGCACAAGTCCACTTGAAGACGCTTGACGTCCGGCGAATAAATACGGAAATAAGCCCGGTTATCCTTGTCGAAACGTGGAAAATCACAGCCGTACATATTGGAAGATGCAGCCACCGTATTCTTCAATATATCCTCGGTAGTCGGAAGTTCCCTGCCCATCAGTTTCAGAATCTGCGCGGCATAACGACGTCCCAAGACACGATAGCCCACAGCATCAAAGTGCAGACGGTCGGCGGCACAACTCAACCCGGCAGAGGAAATAACGAAACTGTTCTTTACCACCTGCGGCAAGGTAGCTATGATGGGATTCATGCGAGCACACGTACCTTCATGGTCTTCATTTACCACCTCGCCTGCCAATAAAGGCACATCCACAGATTTCAGGTTCAAGTCTGTCAATAGGCTTTCATATACGCTACTCACCTTTTGTGGCCAATCCTTCTCACCGGTATTCGACTCTCCCTGATGAAGCAGGATGCCTTTTATCACACCGTCCCTTTGTGCGATACGTGCCATTTCCACCAAACGCGCATACGGGTCGTTGTCGTATTCCTTTAATATGCCGAGCATCCAGTCCGGAGCGGTCTTAATGTACTCCTTCCGTTTGTCCTTCATGAACAGCTCTATCCGGCAGCCTCCTATAGCCACGTGTACAACCCCCACCCGGACTTCCTCCGGTAGATTTTCAATCAAAGTCCGGCCAAAGTAGTCGACGGGGGTCAGCCCCGTATTTGCACGGCACAAAGGCGCTCGCGCCGGATACCATTCGCCTTTGGTCCGCCCAAGCTCCTGATTGTCCACCGCAGCCATCACTTGAAAACGAGGATTCACAACCGTGTCTTTCGCCTCATAGCGGGCATTTCCCTCCATATTGGACTGTCCGAAACACAAATAAATATGAAAATTGGGATCTTGTGCAAAGACAGATTCACCCAGCAGTAACAAAGCTGCTCCTATCAACTTCAAAAAAGGAAAAAGATTCTTCATAACAGTTCCATTATTTATTATTAATTACCTTTAGTTTATTCTACATACTGCATAGTCCCATCTTCATTATAATGCAACCCGTCCACACATACAGAACGGCGGTCCATCGCACCTGTACGTCCATCCAATGTGAGTGCGGCATTATGATGGAAGAGATGCCACTAACCCTTGAATTCCACAATAGCCGGATGGACGGTGAAACTGTTCTTCGCCATACCAGTCAGTTCACCCCGACACGTCCAAGGTCTCTGTATACTGGAGGCTGTTGTATATATTTTCCCTTCCCTCTCCCATTGAGTCATAAGTAAAATTCCTTTCCTACATGCGGCCACGGACCTTCCACGTATTTAGGCAAATCCACCACTCCGATGTCGTCTTCCAACTCCGTCATATTCGGTTTCAGCCTCGCCAAAATGCAAGTTCCATTTCCCCGGCAAAGCTATGCCAGCCCTCGTTTTTAATCAACACCCATAGAACAGACATTGCCAAATGCCATATAAGAGTGAATTAGAAGGAACAATTATCACACCATTGTAACATGTGAAAAGTACAACATAATTATACGCTAAGTTACATGTATAAACAGAATAGGCATCATATTGTCTCTGTCTCCTCCTGTTGGCAATTTCGTTCTTTTCGGATAAAGTTCAAAATTAAGTAAATGTAATGATTATAATATGCATCAATTATTGCTATAATAGGTTTCAAATGTTGCTACGAAACAAACTGGACCATCGTAAAGGATATTTGATACCGTTATAACGGTGTATTGTGTGCCATTGCTTTAAGAGATAGAACCCTGAGAAGCCTTGGGCTTCATGTTCCATCTTGTTGTCCGTTATATTGCAAATGATAGGGATGAACTTGGGGATTATTATTCTGGCTGCACCTTTTGTCGTATCTGTATGGATTATAATGGGAATACAGAAATTGGCAAGCCTTAGAACTGTAAAATAAACAATACCCATACAGCAGATTCTGTTAATTCTTGATATACGTAATCCAAATCTTTATTGCTGTAAGTATCAATGATATTACTGAAATTACAATGGCAATCGAGGATGTAAATTAAACTGTGTCAGCAAGGAATAAAGTATTAACTTTGCTAACACAGTTTTTTTTATGAAAGAAGAATTTGATTTCGAGAGTATCAAGAACAAGGCCATTGAACAGCTGAAAGCCGGCAAGCCTTTGTTGGGTAAGGACGGCGCCTTTGCCCCACTATTGGAAAGTATATTGAATGCAGCCCTGGAAGGAGAGATGGATGCACATTTGACAGAAGAAGAACGCCAGATGGGTAACCGTCGTAACGGAAAGATGCAAAAGCAGGTTCAGACTCCCTTGGGCGAAGTAACCGTTTCCACTCCCCGTGACCGTAATTCGAGTTTTG
>NZ_OBMS01000010.1:16409-169581 GCF_900217715.1 Bacteroides sp. AR29 | reverse complement strand
TCCATCCAGTCACTGATTTCCCTTGTGCTGTTTCCCATTGCATACAAGCCAATTATACGGTCAGCAACACCTTCTGCCAGAATAGTCTCACGCTTGAACCGAATATTGCAAAATATCAATCTGATTATCAAATATTAACATCGGAAATCGTATGATAATGATACCATATAGTTCCCGATATTTGTGAGGATTAGCCTATTCTTTCTTGTGCAACCTCAATGGCTTTTCGCTTTAATTCGTCTTCATCTTCTATAGCATCCAATACTTTGTCTGCCAGCCATAGTGTAAGAAGTTCATTTTTATCAATATTGAAATACTCAGCTAATTGTATTACTTGTGTCCGTTTGGCATATCTATCGCCACGCTCTATTTTGCTAAACATTGGAGTGTCTATATCAAGCAAAGCTGCCAATTGCCTTTGTAGCACACCGTGTTCTTCTCTCAACTCTTTTATTTTGTCTCCTAATAACATGGTCTTTATTCTTTTCAGTTCAGTATGTATTTTCGTCGAAATTCGATGGATTTAAACATTTTTGACGGAATAGGCTGTCATTATCCGCTATAATATGACGGAATCCGTTATAAATTCCGCTATAATTAGCGAAAACCGCTATATCTGTTGTGGTTATTCTTTCAAGAACCAAGTTCGCCCATTAGCAAAAATAAGTTTATCTACACTTAGAGCATTAAGAATGTCTCCTAATATCCTCAATTGCTGTTCCCGTGTTTTAGCTTGCGGCATTACATCTTTGATGTATTCGTAGATGCCATCACGTTTGGCGCCATCTGATCCTGCATTCTTAAGATATTGCAAAACCATTTGTTTAATTTTGTCCTTATCAAGTCCTTTTTGCTTGGTGTAACCTTGCAATTGACGAGTAGCTTTAGCAACTCCTAAAGAAATTGTATAATTGGGAGCATCGCCCTCAATAAGTCCCCTGTTCAGCAAGTCTTTTGCAACATCTTCATGTATGAATCTGCCTTTCTGTACAGCGTCGAGAGATATGCAATCCCATAATGACAGAGTGTTGTCGGTCTTCAATAAATCCGTATATCGCTTATTGATCTCGTTACCATATATGCGTACTACAACCTTCTTTTTCGCCGCATCAATCTCGTAGTCCGGCATCGGAAAGTGTCTGCGCCATTGTTCATTAAACATTTTCTTGATGCCACGACTTACGGTATCAATCATATTGAAGTCCACCATTGCCTTGCATAGGCATTCATTGCGGAAATAGGTCTGAGATTCCTCATTTCTCAAAGCATTTTCCAAAGTTCCGGGGATGAAAGTACCGGCGTTGGAATAATATAGATAGCCGGGATTCTCAACGAAATTGACACGCTGTTGCATCGTGTAATCTTGATGAGCAATACAGTTATGAAGTGCTTCGCGTATAGTGTAGTCATCATACTGCTTCATTGTATCTGGGAAAAGCGTACCACCAGGCATTTCACGCAAAGTCAGATTTTCAATCTTTGAGAGAATTTCATCTACTGTCAGTATGAATGGAACAGTGAAATGTTCGTAGTCAACCACATCTTGATTTGCATCCCTGCGTGTCCAGGTTACCTGAGCGACAACAGGGCGCAGTTTAAAGGCTGATTCGTATTTGCCTAACAATATGATAGCGGCACGAGTGATGCTTCCATTTCTTGTTAGTCCGCATTTGCCAAGAAATGTCTGAATATCCCAAGCATTTACCTCGGATTCGGGAATACGGCTATGTACCTTCTTAAACATTTTGCGGGCTTTAGCTATAGCAACTTCGTCAAGGTCATCTATCGTTGCATCAGGAACAATCTGTGCAGACCAATCTGTTTCACCAAATATTGGCTCATCAAGAATGACATTCATGCGTTCAGTGGTCAACTCTACAAGAGAATCTTCAATTCGCTGCCATGCTTTGTTATGAGCGTAAACAGGCAATTTGGGACGATGCTTGGGAATATGTATTACCCAAACTTTCTTGTTAGTGTCATCGGTAACAAACTCTTCAATATCGAGACCTTCTGTCGAAAGATTAACACATCGTTCCGTTAAACGAAGAATTGCCTTTTGCCAGTCATAATTATAGGTATCCGTCCCGACAATTTCCAAAGAACTGTCATGTACCCCTATCACTAAATGTCCTCCTTCCATATTGGCAATAGCCGACACATATGAGATGACATCGTTTTTCTCATCCCCACAGAACGAGTTCTTCAAATTCTTGAATTCCTTCCATTCGCAACGAGCATTCTCTTGTGGATAGTTGCGAAGGAGATATTGTTGTAGTTCTGACTCTTGCATAATTACCCAATTATACTTTCACTTTCATCATTATGTTTCTCAGCATTTCGGATGACGCATTCTTTACTTGTATTGGCATAGCAGTAGACACAGAAATGACGACAAGTATTATACATGCCGATGTCCTTGCTGACCATACATCCACATACCTTACGTTGCCCTGTATCCTTTACATTACGCACCTTCTCTGGTATTGGTGGCAAATTACCAAACAAGTCTTTTTCTGGTAATTTCAATGTATGTAGATAATAGACAAGTTCCTTATCGTCAGCAAAAATGCGTTTCATCAATTCGCCATCAATGCAACGATTGTGTTCTATCCCGTATTTTTCAAGGTCAATATTTTCAGCACAAGTGGCGATTTCAACATCCCAACCATCTTTGTGCCAAGCTTCACGAATCTTTTGAAGACCTTCTACAATTTCTATTCGTTGAGCAAGGTTGGCTTCGGCATTCTCCACATTCTCCTTTGTAAAGAGCATACTTTCCTTAACAAGATTGTTTTGAACCTTGCGATATGCTTTTACATCAACGAAACTGAATACAAGCTTATTTGTGTAACCTTTCAGTTTATTTCCAATGCGCCAAATGCGCGTCAAGAGGTCACGAGGAGCAATGTTTGGCGTAATTATTAAAGGATCAAAACGCCAGATTACTTTCTCCTTACCAATCATATCAGAAAGTTTCTTGAATGTCTCAACTCTGTTTTCGACAGACGAAACATTAGGCTCAAAACCTTCTTTTACATAATCGTTGAGTGTAACCTGAAAGTAGTAGTGTATTCCTTTTTCGTCAAGCTCATGAAGGTATGGGAGAATCGGCTTTGGGTTTTTTGTCCAGAAAATCACCACCTTGCAGTTTTTGAACGAAATATACATTTTCTGCTGGTTGAACGGATTATACCAAGCACAATACCCTTTAGCCAAGCGGTTGAAGAACCACTTGGCATAAAAGGCAGGAATATCGGTTGAACGACTTGCAGAGACAATGACAGGAGCTGTAGCTTCTACTTGTTCACCTGTATCGTTCGTGATAATAATTTTACCTATTGGCATAACGATTAAATAAATCTTGCATTAACTGCTCAAAGTACTGTTTATTCTCATAAGTTCCCTCTACGATAGGAGGATAACCACCTTTATCATAAAAACACCAATGCTTAAAATGATCAATGGTTGATCTATTATCTGTAGGGTTATCCAATGGATTAGAACAGTATTTACCACCAGGAGCATAACCTTTTTGAAATGTTATTACCTTTCTGGAAAGCGTTTCTCGCATTTTTATAGGTAGGTAGTTTCTTGAAAGGATAAAATAGTTAACATTTGCATCCTCTACAAATTTAGATGATGTTGGATGTATTGGTTTCAGGTTTCGCTTTTCAACACCACCCTGCGAAATAACTTTATTTCCTTGTGGTTGTGGATGCGAAGTCGTATTTAAACTTTTAATACTTGAAATTAGTTTCTCAATCTTCTTATACGCAGCATCAGTTGGTTTCAAGAAGTTGTCAAGGATGCTCAAGAACGCTTCTGGATCTTGCCTTTTACTCTCAAGTTCTATAGCTTTATCAATATTTTCTTTTTGGGTCTTTAAGCCTTCCTTACCTACAATCGAATAAATTTTACTACGGAATTGTTCTGGTGTATAAGAGCCCTCATCTCCTGCAAAATTAACAGCATCAAGAGCTTTGTACGCTTTAGTTGTAGTAATACGTGAGAAACTACTAAAAATATACATAAAAGCTTTAGGACTTTGAACTATATTTTCAAGTTCAACAGCCTTATTTATTGCCTCAACAACTTTCTGCTGTTTTACAACTTTTGACTCTACATTATTTAGATTCTCAATAATCTTAGATCCCAACTGACTTTCTACAATAACTGAAGTATTATTGCTCGCTTTTGGTAAGACTGCATCCTTTATTTCTACTCCATTAAGCATTCGCCAAACATTACTTGCAAATGATTGATAATAATCCTTATTGCCATTAATCAATACAGACGTAAATGTCTTTGGCAGAGACGTAAAACCTCTTGTGGCACCATAGATGCCATAAGCTAACTTATAATTACAGAATCCTACTTGTACAAGGTACTCTACCAAGCGATCAATGTTATCGCCTTTCTGACAGAATGCAGCAAACGATGAAAGTACATCATTTTCAATAGCGAATAAGTCAAAGGCGGAGTTCTCCTGAAAATGATTAAGTAATGCTCCAACATAAGCAGATGCAGGATTTGAGTCCCATTTATCTCCAAGCATGTTCCTTAGAATCATACCTCCATTATATGCCTGTGCCAAAGGTTCTTCTACGCCATTTTCTTCCATTACAGATTTGTACTCTGCCATAAACTGGGAGCAAATAAGGTTCTTATAGAAAGAACTTTGGTAAGATGTGTCCAAAATATGCAAAGACAGATTATCATCAACATTCAGCAATTCCTCAATGGCATACTTTTCACGTTGAGCATTATCTTTTGCTTCCAATTTACGAATGGCGCTATTCATATTGTCTGTGACACGAGAAAACGTCTCTGGGGAAACATACTCTAAACAACTCCACAATTCGTTTGCATCATAGACTCTACGAAGAGGAAGTTTGTTACAGAATGCGTCATAAACACCCCAGTAGTGCAAAAGATTCTTGGCATCTTTTGTAGAAAGACCTTGCGGATTGTCAGACAATTTTAACTCTAATAAATTTTTGTTCCAAATGGTATCTTCATCTATTGAAGAATAGATTTCATTAAACACTCTGATTCCATTCAAGATAGCATCGTCTTGTGCCTGAGTGGGTCTTTTATCAGGAGAATTTACAACAGCAGAAAGCGTGTTACGAAGTTTTCTTGATAAAGCTTTCAATTTGCCAACCTCGTTGCTGACCGAGCTATTAGCACCTATTAGATAACAATAAATGAAACCTTTAATTCTGTCTAGCAGAACGTCTCTACTAACATCTATAGGTTCATTCTTGATCTTGAAATTTACATATAAAGGATTCCATAAGAAATCATCTTTTTCAGATTGAGTAAATAAATCTTTGGCAACGCCAAAAAATGTTTTTTTCTCTTTGGGTTTAACACCTATGTTAGGAGCATAAAGCTTATAGAACTTATTCTCCAGACTTTGTTCTGCCTTTGACAATACACCCTGACGCTCCTGATAACTATTAAAATAGATACGACAATGAAAAGGGTTAAGGTTGATGGTATGATAGCAGAGATAGGCCTCTACTCCGTCATGTTCCTTAGCCTTCTCAAAGAATCCATCTTTATAGTCATCAGTTTCTATCTCAATAACCATAGGATAGTTCTCAAGGTCATTTTCTTCAATCTCGAACCTTGGATATTTACTGTACAATATTATTACTTGGTCTTTGTCGTTCGCGCAGACAGGATAGAAGCGTTTGTTACCAAAGCCGCGTCTTGCGTAAAATCCTAAGGGCGAAATTGACTCTGAAGACAATATGTTATTGAAATTCAGAGTACAGGTTGGTATGTATAATTTCATAATTATCCTCGTTTTTTAGGAGTTGACAAACCTCATAGTGTTAATTTGGGACCGCTCGTAAGACTCGTATCATAAAGCGAAGTAGGTACATCATCAAAAAGACTGGAAAGATTGCCTGAGTGCATTATATACAAAGCACGATAGGTTCTTGTTACGGCCACATATAGTGGATTTCGGTTTGCATCGTCTTCAACAGTACATTCAGGAATGAAAACATGTTCAAATTGAAGTCCTTTAGAACTATGGTAGGTCATCATCTTTGGATTGTCTGAAGAAAAATCTAGATCCATAAACTGTCCATACTTAGCTTCAACGTTAAGACCATGATTCTTGAAATATTCATATGCACGCTCTACTTCATCATTGTGTCTAAATAGGATGCCGACATCCTCCATGTTTTTGTTTTGAATAAGCGAAATGATGGCATCATACTGTTCAGTAATGTTATTGTACTTGATAATCTTTGGCTTTTCAACACCCTCTTCAGTACAACGCTCTTCAAGTTCGTCACTTTCGGAATTTAGATACTGTGCAAGACGGGCTATCTTTTTGGGTAATCGATGATTGAACACAAGCTGTTCGACAGGGAACTTAGTAAAATACTGTATATCCTCCATTGAAACAGTTTGCTTATCTTTAATAAAAGTATAAAGTTGTTGAGCCGAATCACCATACAACAATAATGCTTTTTTTGCCTTAGAACGGAATAGTTCTATATCCTCTTTGGAAAAATCTTGTGCTTCATCCACAATAATATAATCAGCACTTGGACATCCAGCTCTATTCTGCCAATGCCAATGATAATCAACATTTCGTTGTGGAATACCTACCTGTGAAATGCCATCAGCCATATATTGCATTAGTGCTTTAGTGAACACAATGTAAAGATAGGTACCCTTATGCTCATCTTGTATTTGTTTTGCCTTCCACAAGGCAAGAATGGACTTTCCGCTACCAGCACACCCTTTAACAATGTAGGAGTTATCTGTTTTCTTGTTAATCACCTTTACCTGGTAATCATCAAGTTCGGAATCTTTAACGTAAAAACTTCTCTTAGCCATGATTAGATTTATAGATTTATGTTAAAACTATCAATTATTATTTTATTGTTTTTAGATCGACTGCAAATTGCCAAATCATCATTTTGCTTGTATTTGGTGGGGTGTATGACGTGGATAAGGTTTGCTGTTTCCATCCCTTGCATGATAGCTGTCTTAAGCGGTTTCTTACACAGCACTCGATAACACACCCTGCTTTCGTCATTTGATTTGTGAGAATGACTTACGCTGAATGTTTGCTGCATAAAGCAAAAGTCTCTACATCCATCATGACAAGCACACGACAACGGTAGAAGCGTCTCAATGGTTCTGCTTTTACAAACATAGTCATTTATTGTATTATTCATCAATTGAGGATAGAAGTATCCTGAATGTTCGTCTTTAGTTGTTACATCAAGCATTATAAGCAAACCATTTTCATGAAGAAAAGCCGTAAGTTTCTTTGCCATTATTGCGTATGCATTTATTGGTAGGACTTCTTTAGAAATTAACTCACAAACCATCTTGTCACAGAGGATAAAATGATAATCGTTCTTTCCGAATGCAAGTTTTTCCACGTCTTCAATAGAGCCTAATGTTTGGCTAAATGTAGTTAGTTCGACTTGTATATTTTTATTAGGGTTACACTCTACTAAATCCTTGAGTATGGCTAAAGCACCATCATTGCCATCTATTGCTGTGATGCTTATCTTTGTATGAGGTAAATGTCTTCCAATTGCTGTAATCAAGCCAAGAATTTCCCCACCCGTACCGCAACCGTAATCCAATACACTAATCTCATCTTGTTCCAACGTTTTCTTCAGGCATTTATTCTGCAAAAGATTATCAGCAATACAAAACATTTCTGCATAACTGCGAGGAAAGTAAGTACCAAGATAGACTTTAAGTTCTTCTTCGTTGAGATCAAGATTATACTCATAACGCTCATGCTCTGGAGCATAAATAGCTTGATGGTCATTGAAAATCTTTTTGTCAAGCCAATGTGGCAGAATCGTCTTTGACTTTCGGAAACAAACGTTCGAATTAGTATTTGATAGTTCTTTTGATTGATGTTCTTCGACAACGCCAGATGAATTGTCACTTTCGGTTGCAATTCTCTCGCCTTCTTCCCAAAAGATTGTAGAAGGTGAAATGGCTTTAACAGCATGATTAATGAACTTTGCGAGTTTTGCACAATGTTCACCGATGCCATCTGCATTTATTGTCACAACATATTCTTGAGTTAACCTTATTCCGTGTGCTGCAAAAGATGAAGATGCCCTTGTGCTGTCAAGCACCTTGACTGTAAAATTGTCGAGCTTGAGCGATAATTTTACTATCCTTTTCACAAAATTCGAAAGTGCAATACTATTTTCGTCCTCGACAACAAAAGAATCAAAGTTTAACATTACCTCTTTTTTCTTTTGTTTTTTCTCTTCAGTGTGGGGCTCGTACTTCTTTATATCTTCGATCAACTCTATTTTCTCAATTGGCTCTGCTGGTTTATCATAAGTAGCATTGCTGAATTCCGTCAGGTAGAAAGGATTTAGGTTGAGAGTTTCCGCAAGTTTAACGATTCCGAGTGGGGCAAGGTCGGTGTGAGGACAAGTGATGTCATCCAACTTTTCAATGAAATGTTCGCTATCAGTAATGTGAAGCCAAGACCTGTTGGTGGCACTTAAATTGTTCTCCAACTCTATTGGTTGATGAAAAATAATAAGGTGTGGCACGTCCTTGATTTGGTTCTTTACAACACCTAAGACTTTAAGTTCTTTCTTTACCGTGGAATGATTTATCCTAGCTTGTTGAAGAACAGTCTTTCTCGAACCTCCCTTAATAATTTTACCATTGCATGTCCATTCTCCATTTTCATTGGCAACAACATTACCTCCATAATTTTTGAATTCTATAGAAATAATAGCGTCCTTCTTTATAAAGAGGGCATCTAACTCACATCCAATATTATAGTTGCCTGCGAACACACAGAATTCATTCGAATCCTCATAGTGAGTTTTGAGTTGCTCACAGAGAAACCGAAACTGCTCACGTTCTGCTGTTGTGTCAAAGTTTCCGACTCTGAATGTTAAAAGTCCTCCCATTACAAAATATCAATGCTATTTATGTAAACTAAATGATCTTTATTTCTGTACTGACTTTTTCGATTAAGAATTGTCAGTTTTTGACTACAAAAGTACATAAAATATAGCAAATACTTGTATGTATAGATATGAATTTGCAATAAATATATTTACTATAAATCAACTATCTTCGTTTAATCGAAGTATGCTTCTTTGCTACGTTATCATTCCACGGAAGGTCAGACGATGAGCCACCAGTTCCTGTCCCGACATGAACCTCCGCCGGTCCTCCGGCGGCAAGGGTGAAAACAGCGCCCAGCAATTCCGCCTGTTTTCCGTTTACCTGTTCCTGCGGATCGAATACAGCGTTGACAAACTCCTCGTCCGTGATTTCGCCGTTAAAATGCTTTTGGGCCGTATCATAGTCTATCTGGAATTTGATATTCTCAAAAAGTTCCTCTCCGACCCGTGTCCAGATATGGAGCGACGGATTCCGATAGTTTGAGACATTGATACGTACAAGATTGGCACCGGATGAGAGGCTGTAATGCTGAGGATTGGCCTTGCGGTCAAGCAAACTTATCTGCTTTCGCAGCCTGTCTATGACTGTATCTTTCTCTTTTGACTGCTGTTCTGCCTCTTCAGCTTGCTGAATGGCCTTGTCTATTTCTTTTTGATAGCCATTTCGTAGTTTTCCGATTTCTGATTTATGTTGTTCCTGCAACCATGCCTTTTCTGCCTGAAGCTCCTTGAGCCGTTTGTTGAGCCTGGCAATCTCTTCGTCCTTGTTCGAGAGTTCTTTCTTTGCTCTGGCAAGGTCTCCCTTGCCGAACCACGAGAGGATGGTGTTCCTGCCCTCCTGCGCCTTCTCCACATCTGCCTGCAACTTGGCTATGTCCTCCTCATAACGGATGACCTGCTGCCTGTAATAATCCGAATTGGCCTGATGTTTGGCGGTGGAGCCGACAATGCCCCGCTGCAGCCCGAACGGTTTCATGGTCTTGGCATAACTGTTCTGATATTCGTGTAGCTTGGTGCGCCGCATCACATCATCTGCCGATAAGCGTGCCCCGGATTTCGTTTCATACTTTTTCTCGCCCTCTCGCTTTTTACGAAGTCGTTCAGTGGTTACAATAGGTACGATAGTGGCATGTAGGTGCGGAGTTTTCTCATCCAAGTGCAGCACACATGATACAAGATTCTCACTTCCGAAAGTGTCTTTTAGCCATTTCATATTGGCATCTATCCATTTATCCAACTTGCCATCATCGGCAATCTTCATCATCTGCTCATGTGTTCCGGTCAGGATGATGCGGATAGCTTTCGTCTGATTCTTGCCGACTTTACGATGTAGTCCGGCATGGTCTATTCTGAATTGTATGGCTTCCGTCCTGTTTTTTACTCCATCTGGAAATTTAACCAATTCCCGATTAAGATGTGTCCTGTTCGCATCGGCATTGAAAGGTATATACTTCTTCCCCTTGGCATCCTTTCTTTCTATATGGCATGACATACCGGAGTCATTACCGCTGCCACGTTGCAGGTGACAGACTGCATATTGTGTATTACCCATATATCTTTCGTTTATGCTGTTATTACTCTGATTATTGGTTTGTAAAATCCCGTCCTACGTGCCGCAGACAACCGGGTGTCGAGAGGGTATCCCTTCGCTTATGGGCTTTTTGACTGCCACTCGGAGAGTGAAAGCGGTGAAAATGCCCTAATAAGCTACGGGATTTTACAAACCCTTTTACACAGACAGCAAGCTGTCCGATTCTCTTGTCGCTCTACTCCTGCATTGCATCCATAAGTTCCAAGTCGAATGTATCTATCAAGGTCTGCAATGCAGGGTTGCGTTCTATCATCTTCTGTAGGATCATCTGCGGCGTATCTTCCATCAGAAGGAAATCTGCAATGTCCAATCCCTGACTGCGCTGTTCATCGGTCGCCATCTTCTCCAACAGGTCGGAACAAGTGGCACGCTTGCAGACGGATTGCAGCATCGGGACTTTGCGCCGCCATTCTTCCGTAGCCTTCAGGTCGGGAAATAGAATCACTTCCCGGCCTCTCAACACCTGCATGGCTTTGCTGTTGAAGCATCCGTGCATACCACCTGTAGCAAGCCAGATGAAGTCCGGAATGAACTGGGCGGCAACCAAAGCCGTCTTCTCGCTCTCGACAATGGCGACAGTCCTTGTCGAGGATGAGGCATCAGCCAACAGATGTTCACCGAACAGACATTGCTTCATATGGAAGTCCGGTATCTTTTTGACCGAATGTACCCAGCTTACCTGATTGAACGGATGCTTGATTCGATGCCCGGTCTTAGCATCATAACCCATAATCTTGCCTGCCCGCACATTACCGTTGATGTCTATCTGCCAGAAAACGGTTGCCCCGTTCCACATCTTGGATGTACCGACCTTATAAAGATTGAACAGCCTGTCAGTCTTCTCCTTGCCTGCCACTTTGGTTAGATATCGGTATAAAGGGTTGACGTCAAACTTCTGCATGGACTGGCTAACCCAATCAGAGGGAAGATAAGAAGTCTGTGGTGCAGAACTAGATAATGGCTTCGCTATTGGCTTGACGGCTCTTGATGGGGTGTCGCTTCTGTTGTTTTGTTCAATCATGGTTTCTTTGATGGTTGGATTATCCTGAAAATACTTCTTCGGGGTATAATGGTAGCCACAGCTGTTGATATGATCACATTTGCCCACATGGTTAGGGAATGTAATTTGCGCATTCCCGTCAACATATCGGGTAAAACAGGACTTTCTGCCGCACTTTGGGCAAACTGTTTTACTGCCCGGTCTGTATTTTTGAAGATGGAATCTGTACTCACTCATAATGCTTTCGTTTTTGATTACTGCAAATCCGAAAGACCATTTGCAGTCTGCAGTCCTTGCAGCTTTGCAGGAAAACATCGTTTTCAGAGCCCCCAACTGCAAGACTGAAGAAACTGCAAGCTGCAACGCGGGGTCATTCATTGCAGTTTTGGGTTGATGGTTCATTTTCGTTTATGGAATATTTACCGGATTCATACACCATTTTCTCGTAATGCCCGGCTTTGGACTTTTTCAAGAGCCTGCTGTGACACAACTCCCTGAGATAGTTCATCACCGTGCGCTCGCTGATGTTCTGCAGTTCCTTACCGACCGCTATGGCCGTTTTCGTATCGAAGGTATCGGGTAACAACGACAACAATACTTTGGGAGGCTCTTCACAGGTATTGTCTGCCACGAAGGAACGGATGCGTATGTATGAATCCTCGAAATAGTCATTCAGCCGGATAGCGGCTTTCACCGACACCGGATCCACAAACTGCAGGTGGCTTTCATCGGAAGCATACCGCAGGACTTGGATAATCAGAGCCAGCCGTGCCACGTGAGACGGATGTTTCATCTCCCGGCTATCAACGTCGGCATCATCCTCTATCCGATTGATACGTTCCACTTTTTCGTTCCACCAGGAGAAGAAATACTCTTTGGCTTCACTGTTCATGGAAAGCACATGGGCAGCGTGTTCTTCCATTCCGTCTCCTTCCGTTTCTGTATCATAATCCAAAGCAAGCACCTTGTCCAGTATCTTTTCCCAACGTTTTGCAGCCAAAGAGGTCTTTTCTCCGTCATCATCCCGGTTTGTCCATTTTGATACTTCCCTGGATTTGGGAAGCACGAACAGGATACGGTCAAGCAGTCCGTTTTCCTCGAATCCTTTTTTGAGAAGTTCGTGAATACGTTTGGTCTGTGCAGTTCCGATGATGTTGATGCACGGGCGTTCTATATGTACAGGAGTGGAATTGCTTACCCTTATTACATCCAAGGCTCCGCCACTCCATGCGGTCAGCAATTGCTCTATGAGCTGCCCGTTCGTGTAGCGGTTGGCGGAATTGAACATGCCCATGATCTCATCCACCAAAATGGCAACGCTTCGAGGATTGCTGTTATGTGTCTGTAGAAGCGATTCGGGTGTGAAGTCGGATACGATAGTACGGTGAAGAACAGGTTTCTTTCCGTTTTCTCCTGCCGCTTTCCATGCTTCCACTTCTGCCTCATACGCCTTGAAAAGGGCATAGTCATGTTTACGGATTGGACGGTATGCGGCTTCTAGCGGTGGGGTCTTGCCTAGTCCGGGACGGCCCACCAGAATGATGTACAGTGCGCCGTTACTCTGCCAGTCGCTTTTGATGCGGATACGGTAAGTACCGCCCAAGGCTGTCGATGCTGCCGACAGCATGGACGTCGCAATGAACTCAATCATGTAGTTCTCGTATTTGGTCATGTCAAGTATAACGGACTGTACGGCCTGAGGGAATGCGTCCAAAGGAAAACCTGTGTCTTCGGTATGCTCCGCCTCCATGCGGATTCGGTTGCACAGTTCAAGCCGGCTGTTTTTCATGTCAGCCATTTTTCCTCTTGCAATAGGATGTTACACTTTCGGACTTGCCCCCTGTCTGCACGCGGCGTACATCGGACTTGGCATACATGTTCTTGTTGCCTACCTTGACAGGCACGAGGTAGCCGCGCTTCGCCCACAGGTTGAGCGTGCCTTCGCATACGTCCAGCAGTTCCCGGACTTGCTTCGTGTTGAGATAGACTTCTTCCGCTTCACGCTGCATTACTGCCTTCTGCTCTTCCTGCTGTGCCAGGATGGTACGCTGTACGATGGATTCGGCAAACATCTTGAGGTCCGAGGGAGTAATTTCCAGTTTTACATTAGCTCCCTGTTCGACCAGGGTTTCTATGGTAATCATAAATGTCAGTTTTGAAATTTATCACGACCATCTGTAAAAGTTCCCTGATGCCTCACTCCCGATGGCTTGTAAAAGAGAAGCACCGCCAACCTTCGGGGAAAGGATTGACGGTGCAAAAGTATGTATGAATTAAAACTAATTGATATATAATACTTTGTCTTAAATCGTCATGACAATTTAAGACTGCATGACAATATAAAACAGCCTTATTTTACCTTATTCTGCAATATCTGTTTCTTCATCTGTTCTGATAATGCCACTGATTTCCTCTGTCAATGTCCGGAATAGTTCCCGGTTTTCGTCACTTTCTATAAGTGGTGCGGACTGGTCTTTCCCGTCCTTGATTATGTGCCTTGCCGTTTTCAGGGACCCGACGGCCTGTCGTATGGCACTTTCGCTCTTCAAAGACGGCAAATCCGGAAATTGCAGGGTCAATCCAACGCTGTATTCTTTGGCGGTATGCATACCGTCCACCAGTCGCAATTCTTTCAGTACATAGTACGGCAATGCCTGATGGACGGCACTCCTGTTAATGGAAACAAAACTGCGGAGACATTGTAGGACCTCCGTTTTGTTCTTGCAATTAAGATAATCTATAAGAGGTCGTTCCTGTATCTTTTTCTTTCCGGCTGTACGCTGTATCTTTGATACTGCATCAATGCCGGAATCTGTTGATTCCGCGCCACCAACGTTCCTGTCTGTATCGGATTCCATTTCGGCTGTTGCGGATTGCAACGCCCATTCACCGATGCGATTTTCTTTAATGGCTTCGTTCATGGCGAAGTATTCGTCCCAGTCGGCACGGGTACGGAAACCACTTTTGATGGATACGCTAATGATTTGTCGGGTAACAAAAGAACAGCTTTGTCTGTCCGCTTCGTCTGCTTCCGGACTCCCTGCCTGTTTGCTGACCATGCTGACCATCGCCTCGAAACTCTTTCCGTAGTACAGCCAACTCAACACAAGAGGTGCTGAAAGGATAATGCGCGGTTCTTCGGGCTTGCTGCTGAAAATGGATTTTATCCTGTCCCATAATGTGGCCGGAGCTGTATCATGCAAAGGATTACTCTCCTCCCTCTGTTCATGGTATAACTCCACTATTCGCTTGGGTACTGCATCCTCTTTGAACATGAGGTCTATATTCTCAAAATTCCCCTTACTGTCATCATCCCAACATAACTCCCATTCAGTCTTGATTCTGGGCAGTTGTCTGAATATGGCCTTACAGATGTCAAGGTACTGCCTCTCGTCCCCGTTTGTCATCAGTCGCGCGAAACGGTTGTATTCCTCTCTGTGCGTGTTCTTCCAATGAAGGATATCCGCCTTGAACTGGTCGTATGTCAAATTTCGTTCATCCATATTCATAGTGTATTATATTATTGGCAAGTATAAAAGGGGATATTAGAAAAGAGGGAAACGGTCAATCCAATAGGTTTACCAGTTCTTTTTTCATATCGTCATCAATCTTGCGGTATCGTACAAAAGCCCGGCTGCCTTCCGAATGCCCCGACATGGAGGCGATCAGGTTCGGGTCTTTGACCTGCTTATATAAGTTGCCTATAAAAGTCTTTCGTGCCGTATGGGTGGTTACCACCTCGTATAGAGGCCGTGCCACATCCTCGCGTGTCTTCGGGTCGAGGACTCTCACCATACGGTCTATGCCCACATATTTGAGAATCTCCTTTATCTTCTTGTTGTAACCGAAATGAGAGAACCGGGGAAGTAATGCGTCTTCCAAGTCCTTATATCTCTCCAGTATGTCCAAAGCCTTTTGGTTGAGCGGAACTCTGACTGTATTGGCGTGTTCCATTTTGGTCTTCTGTGGAATATATTCCACACATCCGTCCACGACATTGGCTTTGGTCAGTCTGTTCAGGTCGCTGACGCGGCAACCGATCAGGCACTGGAACATGAATATGTCCCGATAGACCGGATGGGTGGCCCCCAGACCGCTCAGGTCGGCATAGTAAACCCTGTCCCTCTCTTCGAGGGTCAGATAAAACGGGTCGCCGTACATAGGTTGGGTTATCTGGTACTGGTCAAACGGATTGTTTCTTGTCAGCCCGCGCTTGATGCACCACTTGACAACCGTCCTTATCCGGTAAAAATAGCCTGTAATGCTGTTCTCGGAGCGGATTTGCTCGTATTTCTGCTTTTCCACATCCTTATAGAACAATGGATATTGTCCGGCAAGATTATGTTCCTCCTGTAGCCAGCTCTTGAACTCCCGCAAATCATCGGCGGTAATCGTGTCAATACACAACTTAAAGCCTCTACGGTGCAGTACTTCATGCTGGAAACGCTCGTAACGGCTTATCTTGTCTATATTGCCAAGATGGTGCTTGTAGCTGTCGTCCGCCAAAGTGTTTTCTGCGATATACCGGCTGATCTGATAGACGAGATGGTATTCTTCGGCTTTGTTGCCGCCCCTTGCGTTGATGTCGGGGTGGTGGTATTCCTCTATCAGTCTTTTCAGCCAGTTCCCGTCCACACCACGGTGGTACTCCTTTGTGATAAGGTGGGTGATTTGCTGGATGTCCCTGTCAAAGTTCATCCGCTTCTCTTCCGATACCAGAGCCACACGTGGCTTGTAACCCTGTTTCTCCGCGCTCCAGTGATTGGGGCTGATGGAAAGCTCGCTTGCCGCTTTTATATCGACTCCGCCAATATCCCGGACACGGAAATAGACACGTGCCAGATCCGTCACATTGTTCTTGGCCGATGTCTTTCTGATGAATGCCGTTACTTTCATATATATTTCCTCCTTAGTTTATCATTTCTACCAGTTTTCGCTTCATGTCATCGTCTATGGTGCGGTATCGCCTGAACGCCCGGCTTCCTTCCACGTGTCCCGACAGGGAAGCGATCAGATTCGGATCGGGGACCTGTTTGTACAGGTTGCCTACAAAGGTCTTGCGTGCCGTATGGCTGCTGGCGATTTCATACAATGGTTTTTGTACGGTATTATAGCCGTGCGTGTCAAGGATGGTGACCATACGGTCAATGCCGCAATACTTCAAAAGTTCTCGTATGCCAAGATTATAGGTATGTATGGGCTTGAAAGGAAACAGCCTGTCCGCGTTTACATCATAGCGTTCCAGTATCTTCAAGGCCTTTTCGTGCAAGGGGACTCTGACTGTCTTTGCCTGACACTTTTTCGTTTTCTGTGGCATATATTCCAGAAAGCCGTCCTTGATGTTTTCCCTTGTCAGCCGGTAAAGGTCTCCGACGCGACAGCCGATATAGCAGTGGAACACGAATATATCCCGGATGACCGCCAGTTTAGGATTGTCACTCAAATCCGCATCGTACAGGACATTCCTTTCCTCCGAAGTAAGGTAGAACGGGTTCCCGTATGTCGGTTCCTTGCAGCCGTAAAGTGCATACACCTCGTTGTCGGAATACTTCATCCTCTTGCACCAGTGCAGGAATGTACAGAAGAAGTTCATGATGTTGATGACGGTCGTGTTGGAAAGCGGCTTGGGTTTGTGGTTGATAAGCATACGGGGAACATAGAACTCAGGATGCTCCTGACGCAGCAGGTACTCATTCGCGACATAATCCCGGAAACCGTTCATCTGTTCCAGTGTGACAGTCTCCACAAAGAGCGTGAAGTCACGATTGCCCAGTATTTCACGTTGGTAGTCGTGATAGCGGGACATCTTACGCTCAAAACGTATGATATGCTCTTTGGTTCTATCAGCCCCTTCGTACTTCTCCAGATATTCATGAACACGGTAGAGCAGGTTCGGATGGTTGCGTTCGAAGGCACGGGCAGGATACAGCACATCTTCGATAACCTGCTTCAGCCATTTGCTGTCCGCCTTGTCCGAAAAGGTCTTCTCCACTTTCTCGATAATGGCGGCAATCTGTTCGGGCAGGCGTTTTTGGTCGGTGGCAGGTACGGCTGTCGTGCGTTTATAACTTAGGGTATCTGCATCCCAGTACTTGTCATGAACTGTAAGAGACGAAACCACCTTTATATCCACATTCTTCTCACGGACACGGAAACAGATGTTCGAGGTCGTAGAGGAACACTTTTTCAGATAGACGGAAACTTTCATCGGCAATGCGTTTTTGGTTCATATCGCAAAGGTATATAAATTCCCATATATGTTCCCATATATCCCGAAGAAACTTGAAACGGATTAAAACAAATTAAGAAGTCAATCCCGAAACTGATACCACATAAAGCACTGTAAATTAGTTGTTATATTTGCTTTTGTTATGCTTTTCTTTTCAATTCTTACTTCTTTTCCCTATTTTCAAAACAGATATTGCAGTTCCACGCTTCTTGATAAACTGGGGATCAAAACTCGAATTACGGTCACGGGGAGTGGAAACGGTTACTTCGCCCAAGGGAGTCTGAACCTGCTTTTGCATCTTTCCGTTACGACGGTTACCCATCTGGCGTTCTTCTTCTGTCAAATGTGCATCCATCTCTCCTTCCAGGGCTGCATTCAATATACTTTCCAATAGTGGGGCAAAGGCGCCGTCCTTACCCAACAAAGGCTTGCCGGCTTTCAGCTGTTCAATGGCCTTGTTCTTGATACTCTCGAAATCAAATTCTTCTTTCATAAAAAAAACTGTGTTAGCAAAGTTAATACTTTATTCCTTGCTGACACAGTTTAATTTACATCCTCTATTTTTATAGATTCGGCTCAGTGGTTGTCTCTGTTTTCGTAAGTAGTGATTTTATTTCTATGTTGAACAGTTTGTTTCTTGTATATCGGCAATAAAAAGTGTGGAGAGGGTTTTCGTGCCCTTTTCCACACTATTAAATCTTAGAAGAAATACCCCACGGAGAGCATCAAGTTGCGGTTTTTGTTTCCGCTATCTTCTATATTGTCCAGTAATCCCCAGTCATATCCGATAGAGACTTGATATTTTTGAAAGAATTCGACTCCTGCTTTGAGTCCGAGACCAAAGTCGAAACGTTTCATGGCATTGCTTCCGAATACTTTGGCAGAATCATGAATGCTTGTCAATCCTTCCACTTCATCAATCAAATATCCCGTTGCCTTCATTTTACCGAAGAGACCGACTGCAAAGTAAGGACCGAAATTGCCAAAGATGGCAAAATTGTCATTGATGGCATATTTGTAGCCCATGTGTATAGGTATTTCTAAATAGTAGGGATTGAATTTCAGAGATGCATCATTCCCATTTATTTGTGTACCTTTTAAGGACAGCAGTGCAGCCATGTCGAGATAAACACCTTGGGCTATCTGGGGCAAGTCTTTCTCGGCCTTGATGCCGACATGGAAACCTACCTTGCTGTCAAAACCATCGGTGGAGAACTTGCTGGAATTCATACCTGCCATCGCTCCCCATTTGAGTCCTTCTTGCGCGTGGATGCCCATAACGCCGGTCATCAGTAATGCGAATAAAACTAAAATCTTTTTCATGTTGTTTTAATTTATATTGATATAAACATAATATATAGACCTGACATACTTCAATGCTTTTGAATAAATTGCATGCAGAGAGTGGGTAATATAAACTCATATACAATAATTGGGTATTAAGTTATCTCCAACACATTGGTACACCTTGTTTATTCAAATTATGTCCTGTTACATATTTCCATGAGTTACTTTTCCCTTTAATATTTTCAATAGCAACAAAAATGGCATCTAAGAAACCATTATTGTCTAAATCATAAAGACTACATGCTGCTCCTTGTCCAGTGTCACACGGTGATAAAGAGTCAGGGAAACGAGGGGTATATATAGGTTTTGCATAAGAGTTACCATACTTATCTATATCAGGTAGTATTTCATATACGAATTTATCTTTACCAGAGGGAGCATCTAATGCCATAAATAGGATATCCAATGTACCATTATTGTCAATATCACCAACTGCAACTCCTGCTCCATCTCCATCATGACCTAATCCTGGAACTTCATATACGGGTGATAGACTCAAATAGTTGCCATTTGATTGTAGGTCGAAAGCAATTTGATATCGAAATGAATTTTCTCCTTCTGGGGCATCATAGACCATCATTAATAAATCAGGAGTTCCATTTTTATTTATGTCACATATATCAATACCTGCTCCATCGTAAAAAAATCCGAGTTCATCTAATGTATTTAGCGAAGATAATGAGTTATAGTGGCCATCAGGTTTGAGGTCATAAGCTACGTAATACCATCGGTAGGCACGACCTGCTGTAGTGGGCTTGTCTGTGCATAAAAGAACCATATCTAATATTCCATTATTATTCAAATCACAGAGGGCGATATCACCTCCAGAATTTTCCCAACCCTCAGCAGAAATTGAAAGAATAGATGATTCTTTTGAATAGTATCCATTTTCATCAATATCATATAAGACTTTATACCAAAAATTATTCTTTCCTTTAGGATTATCTATTCCCATCAATATCATATCAGGCCTTCCATTTTTATCAATATCACCGATAGCAACTCCTGCCCCTTGATTAATATGTCCTAGTCCGCTGACTTGACGTGTACCAGTAGTTGATGGATATAGGCTTATAGAACATACTTCTTTACTCTTTATGTAGTTGTCTATATATGCTTTGAGAGTTTGCTTTTTTGTGGGGTCTGTAACTAATTCATAAATGGGGATAAATGATTGTGAATTATTGTCGACATCAATAAATTTCGGTGTGGAAGATTTTACTGATGCCATCCATTTACCTATATCTATTGATGGTGAATTTTCTGGATTTAAAGAACCTTGCACTCCTACGGCGGGGTCACCTCCTATTGTGAAATAATATAAGGACTGCTCTTTATTAGTTATAGCTAAAGATTCATCATATTGGAATTTTCCATCCATCTTGAAAAGGCTAAAGAGTGAAGCGCCTAACCCAGCGTTTATACTTTCTTTTTTTGATGATGAGGTTGATTTAGCCATATAATACACTTCGAATTTTGCTCCTAAATATATATCCTTTAACACATGAGTTCCATACTCTTCAACAATTTGTTCTGGTGTATATGTAGAGAGTCTTTCAATAAACTGTTTTGTGAGACATGTCTTTAAAACATTAATGTCAGCTTCTGAAATTCGATATCTGCTATCTATATATTGCTGAGTACAGTATGCAAAAGAGTAGTCAGAATTATAATGAGAATTACCTCCGAATGCTATATTTAAAGAGGCGCCACCTATGACTTTTAGGATGCCGGGGGTGCTCATTTGTAATGAAGATGACATGTTGGTGGTAAAATCAATGACATCTTTCCCTGAAGAGTAACGGAACCGAGATTCTTCTAGTTTGTAGGGGGTAATCAGTCCTTTTTCTAATAGTTTATTAGTATCAAATACTATTGCACGACTGGACTTAGTATCTAAATATGGCCCAGTTATATCATAGCCGTACCCTAAAATATCATATACACCATCTCCTGCAGATCGGGTATTTACACTTTGTGGAAATGACGGGGAATTACGTTCGATGATATCTTCATCGGCACAACCGGATAATATAAGCATTACCCAACTCATAAATAGGAATAACTTTTTCATGGCTCTCTATCTTTTTAAATAATGTATTGTTTGTTGTATGATTGTTATAATGAGAAATAACCATATAAAAGAACTTCATCAGACTCTATTTTAATCAAATAGTTACCACTACTGTATCCTTCATCCAAAGTGATGTCAATGTTTGTGGGTTCATTGTATGCTTCTGAATGAATGAGTTTACTAGTTGATTCATTGATGAGGGTTATGGTGACGTTAGGTAATACCTCGTTGAAGTCGACACATACTGTGTTATTATATAAGTAGGCGTTGGCGGTTTGAATGATACTACGAGATATAGGGGTATCTCCTTTACTAATCGGATCTTTTCTTTTTGCTTGGGTTAGGGCAATTTCTGTAAAAGGATTGTTTTCTTTTTGTGCGTATGTCACAATATTGCTTAAAAAGAATGTCGCAATTAAGATAGACAATAGTTTTTTCATCATTATACACTTTTTTGATTATTGATGCCGCAAAGGTCGGTTTAATACGGCAGGATAAGTGTATAATATTGTATAATTTCGGTGTATAATGGCGTATAATATTGTATAATTGTTGTACTTGCTAATGATTGTTATGATTGGCTAGATGATTGGAGATTCTTTTTTAAAGCTTCCTTAAGAGATATCTCTTTGTGTGCAAAGCCCATTTTGTTTTCTAATATGCGGTCTGCCTTTTTGTAAATAGTATCCCGTTCGCAGCTCAATATATGGCAAAAGTGGCTTATCGGGAGGTTTGTCAGGTACAGACAACATAAGTAGATTTCGTCTTCTGTCAGGTGATATTTTGATTGTAGTTCCCGGGCAATATTATTCCAACATTTGTTGGTTTCTGCAATTAGTTGTAGCCAGTCACCTTGATGCATTATTTCTGATTCTGCCTTTTCTTTATGAGAGCGGATGATTAGAGTCATCTTGTTGTATACCTCAGATTGTTCGAACAGAACAAGTCCTGCCTTATACAGCATTTCTTTTTCGGTTCGGTTATTGGGCTTTTGCTTTCTTTTCTTATAGGATAGGATGATTACAGCTACAATGAGGGTTAATGTGATTATTGATATACTTATGATAGAGTAATGGGTGTGTTTGCTGATTATGTTTTGCTTGTTGCTTGGCATCCCTTGTTCTGCGCAGACAATGGCATCGGGCTGTCTGGACTTCTGCATGCTGTCCAAATAGGCAGAGTAGTTGCGTTCCATCTCTAAGGAAGTAGCTAAGTCTCCTTGCTCTTTGGCTATGTCTGCTAGATACATGTAAGCCCCGGCTTTGGTGGCATAGTCTGTTGTGAAAAGGGATTTTTGTAGGTAGTGGCGGGCAGAATCATATTGCAATATTAGGTAATATGCGCTTCCAAGTAGTTCGAAAGCTTTGTAGCATGTTGTGCGGTCTTTCTGTACGCCAAGATTCTGTTTGGCGAATTCTATAGCTTTCTCTCCGTTTTCCATCCAGTTGTATAGTTGGCATAGTGAGGAGAACACATTTTCTTTTAATTGTATGTTGGACTGTTTTTGGACGATAGCGAGTGCCTTCAACATCATTTTTTCGGCTTCGGGATAGAATTCCTCTCCTTTTTCCATTCGGATGAGTCCTCGTCGTGACAGAACTTCTGCTTGAAGAACAGAGTCCTTTAGCTGAATACCTATTTGTTGTGCCAATTGATAGCTGGAATCGGCTTGTGTATTTAGGTTTTGTGAATAGTATAGATAACCTATATTCAGGTAGATAAGACTTAATAGACGTCTTTCTCCTGCTTTTTCAGCCAAGGGCTTTGCTATGAGGTATTGAGTCATAGATTCTGTTCTTCTCTGTGAATCCCGGTAGACGCAGCCGGAATAGTAATGGGCCCTTGCCCGCTTTTCTATGTCGTTTGTGCCGTTGTAGTAGGTCAGGGCCGATTGTATCAGGGAATCATTGGTTTGGATAATGTAGTTCTTATCTCTTGCTTCTGTCATTAATAGGCCATAATAAGCACTGTCAGCTTGGGTCTGCAGGCTGTTTGTCGGGAATGCTTCGAGCATAGATAGGGCAGTGTCCGGTTGCTGAACGATGAGCGAGTCAATTGCAATTAGGTACTTATTATAGTTCACTCGGGTATTGCAAGCAATGAACAGAAGTACGATTAGGACAGATAGGGTTGCGATAATAGCTTTTCTCATGTGGTGAACAAAGTTCTCAGTTAAGTCGGGTGCAAAGGTACATCTTTTTCATTATTTACTCATATAATTGCTTGGGCATATTGAAGTTTGAAGAAAATTGTGTGGAAGTTAGGAGTAAAGATGGAAAATAAATGAGCCGGCTATTATTAAGATGACAATGTATGAGTGTACATGGTGCTGGAGAAGTATGCAAGGACACAAAAGAAAGTAGAGAATGTGGGCATTTAGGCAGAAATAACCTGAAACCCTTTTCCATTCCCTCGTTTTCTTGTATCTTTGCGACCTCATAATTCACTTAACTACAAGCAATGAAGGAATTTCTGCAGCTGATGCGACGCTTTGTGTCGCCTTACAAGAGATATATCGGTTGGGCAATCGTGCTCAATGTACTGTCTGCCATATTCAACGTATTTTCATTCACATTGTTGATTCCTATTCTCAATATCCTCTTCAAAACGGGGGAGAATACCAAAGTGTACGAGTACATGGAGTGGGGGAGCGAAGGCATCAAGGAAGTGGCGGTGAATAATTTCTATTACTACGTCACCCAGATGATTGAGACACACGGGCCACAGATGACATTGCTGTTCATGGGGCTCTTCCTTGCTTTCATGACCATGCTGAAGACCTCCTGCTATTTCGGCTCTTCTGCCATTATGATTCCCCTTCGTACGGGAGTGGTACGCGATATCCGCGTGATGGTCTATTCCAAAGTGATGCACTTGCCGCTCGGCTTTTTCTCTGAAGAAAGGAAAGGGGACATCATTGCACGTATGAGCGGTGACGTAGGCGAAATTGAGAACTCCATTACCAGTTCACTGGATATGCTGCTCAAGAATCCGATCTTGATTCTGCTTTATTTTTCCACTCTGATTGTAACCAGCTGGCAGCTGACTCTGTTTACTGTCCTGGTATTGCCGGGTATGGGCTGGCTGATGGGAAAAGTTGGCAAGAAACTGAAGCGTAAGTCGTTGGAAGCCCAAGGGAAATGGAGTGATACCATGTCGCAATTGGAAGAGACGCTTGGTGGACTGCGTATAATCAAGGCTTTCATAGCCGAAGACAAGATGGTGGACCGTTTTAAGCAATGCAGCGACGAGCTGCGTGATGCAACCAACAAGGTAGCCATCCGTCAGTCGTTGGCACATCCGATGAGTGAATTCCTCGGTACGCTGCTCATTGTATTGGTACTGTGGTTCGGTGGTCTGCTTATTCTGGGCGACGGCACTTCCATGGAAGCATCAACGTTCATCTTCTATATGGTGATTCTGTACAGTATCATCAATCCGTTGAAAGACTTTGCAAAGGCAGGATACAACATTCCAAAGGGTCTGGCATCCATGGAACGTGTGGACAAAATACTGAAAGCCGAGAATCCCATTAAGGAACCGGTAAACCCGTTGCCGCTGCACGGGATGAATGACCGGATTGAATTTAAGGACCTCTCCTTCAGTTACGACGGCAAGCGCGAAGTGTTGAAGCACGTCAATCTGATGGTGCCCAAAGGACAGACCATTGCACTTGTCGGCCAGTCCGGTTCCGGCAAGTCGACATTGGTGGATTTGCTGCCGCGCTATCACGATGTGCAGTTAGGTGAGATTACAATTGACGGTGTGAATATTAAGAATTTTCGCATCCACGACCTGCGTGCGTTGATAGGAAACGTGAACCAAGAGGCCATTCTGTTCAATGACACCTTCTTCAACAACATTGCCTTTGGTGTGGAAAATGCAACTATGGAGCAGGTGGTCGAAGCGGCAAAGATTGCCAATGCCCACGACTTCATCATGGAGACCGAACTCGGTTATCAGACCAACATTGGCGACCGTGGCGGCAAGCTTTCCGGCGGACAGCGCCAGCGTATCAGTATTGCCCGTGCCATCTTGAAGAATCCGCCTATCCTGATACTCGATGAGGCCACTTCAGCACTCGATACCGAAAGCGAACGACTGGTGCAGGAGGCTCTGGAACGGCTAATGAAGACCCGTACCACGATTGCCATCGCCCACCGCCTTTCCACCATCAAGAATGCGGATGAGATTTGTGTACTCTATGAAGGTGAAATCGTGGAACGTGGTAAGCACGAGGAACTTCTCGAGAAGAACGGCTATTATAAGAGACTGAATGATATGCAGTCTCTCTCATAGAAATAAAATTCTGCGTACTTTGCTTCCACCCGCTTGTGCTAGGCTGTTATGACTAAATAGGAAGTTAATTTCCTGCAAACAGCCTATTAATTCTTCTTTCTCTTCTATATTTCTTACGCAGAATCTATGATGCAGGTGGGTGTTGACGGCTGCCGGCAGAGTGTTTCACGGCTGTTAGGCGATGATGAATAAAGGGCGTTCTTTTGTCTTTTACGCTTTTTTAATATCTGCTTGCTTCCATTCTATCACTAATTATCCTATTTTTGCAAAGAACACATACATAAACATTGCAAATATCATGAAAAAATTATATCCAACGTCTACGACGACAGCTACTATGACTATCAGTCCAAGTACTCTTAATCATGTAATTCAATCGACCCCGATAATACTATAACTGTAAATATTTAATATTCGCCTACCATGAAAATAAAAGTTGGTTTGATAGGGTTCGGCAGAATGGGGCAAATGTATTGGGAGGAAATGCAGAAAAGCGGTCGATGGGACATCGCATATATCTGCGATACCGATCCGGCCTCCCGAGAATTGGCAAGAAACCTTTCCCCTTCATCCAGAATCATATCCGATGAACAAGAAATCTTTGATGACCAGAGTGTAGAAGCTGTTGGTCTTTTTGCATTGGCAAATTCCAGAAAAGAACAAATAGAGAAAGCTGTCCGGAGCAATAAGCATATCCTGACGGAGAAACCCATTGCCGATACCATTGATAAGGAATGGGAAATTGTGGACCTGATTGAAAAGTATGATCGCATTGCCGCTGTCAACCTTTATCTGCGGAACTCCTGGTATCACCAGGCTATGAAGCAGTTTATCGATGAAGGCGAGATTGGTGAACTGGCTATCTTGCGCATCTGCCACATGACTCCGGGATTGGCGCCGGGCGAGGGACACGAATATGAGGGTCCCGCCTACCACGACTGCGGCATGCACTACATAGACATCGCCCGCTGGTATGCCGACAGTGAATACAAGACCTGGCATGCCCAAGGCATGCGGATGTGGGACTACAAGGACCCTTGGTGGGTACAGTGCCACGGTACGTTCGAGAACGGCATCGCCTTCGATGTCACACAAGGCTTCGTCTACGGACAACTCTCCAGAAACCAGACTCATAATGCATATACGGACATTATCGGTACAAAAGGTATCGTGCGCATGACGCATGATTTCCGGACTGCCGTAGTGGAACTTCACGGCGTGAACCGTACGCTTCGCCTGGAGAAACCGTTTGGCGGAAAGAACCTGGACAAGCTCTGCAACATTATGGCAGACTCCATCGAGAGCGGGAAACGCGATCCGAGATTGCCGCAGATGCGAGACTCGGCCATTGCTTCCCAATACGGATGGACCTTCCTGGAGGATGCGCGCCGCCACGACCTGCCCGGCATAGGCGACTTGCAGACGCTGGCGGAAATCAGGGAGCGCCGGAGGCATATGAAGGAAGGTTACGGACTGCTCCGTCCGAAGAAGACGGTAGTCTGATGCCTATTGTAATAAGAAGTGTTTTAAAACTTAATTATATTAACCGATTTTAAAATCTAAAGAACCATGTCGAAATTTACAAGAAGAGAGTTTCTTAAGACCGGAGGTTTAGCTTTGGCGGGTCTTACCATTGCTCCAAGCAGCATTTTGGGTAAGAGTCACGGACACGTACCTCCCAGTGACCGTTTGAACATTGCTGCCGTAGGTATCGGTGGTATGGGACACACTAACATTAATCATGTGAAGGCTACGGAAAATATCGTGGCGCTGTGTGACGTAGACTGGCGCTACGCGAAAGGTGTGTTCGATGAGCTTCCCAATGCGAAGAAGTATTGGGATTATCGTAAGATGTACGATGAGATGGGCAAGGACATCGATGCCGTTATCATCGCTACGGCCGACCATACACATGCCATCATCACTGCTGATGCCATGACGATGGGCAAACATGTATATTGCCAGAAACCGTTGACGCACTCCGTATACGAGTCCCGTCTGCTTACTCGCCTGGCCGCTTCTACGGGAGTAGTTACTCAGATGGGTAACCAGGGTTCTTCGGACGAAGGTACCGACTTGGTGTGCGAGTGGATATGGAACGGCGAAATCGGTGACGTGACAAAGGTGGAATGTGCTACCGACCGTCCCATCTGGCCGCAAGGATTGAATGTTCCCGAGAAGGAAGACCGCATTCCCAAAACTCTGAACTGGGATTTGTTCACCGGTCCTGCCAAGATGAATCCGTATAACGAAATCTATCATCCCTGGAACTGGCGCGGATGGTGGGATTATGGTACGGGTGCTTTGGGCGATATGGCTTGTCACATCCTGCACCAGCCGTTCAGAGCTTTGAAGTTGTTGTATCCTACCAAGGTAGAAGGTTCGTCTACATTGTTGCTCAATGCCTGCGCTCCGCAAGCACAGCACGTGAAGCTGACTTTCCCCGCACGTGAAAATATGCCGAAGGTGGCTATGCCCGAAGTGGAAGTTCACTGGTATGATGGTGGCATGATGCCCGACCGTCCGAAAGGCTTCCCCGAAGGAAAGCAACTGATGCAGAGCGGTGGCGGTCTGACTATCTTCCACGGAACGAAGGATACGCTGATTTGCGGTTGCTACGGCCAGAACCCGTGGTTACTTTCTGGCCGCGTGCCCAATGCACCGAAGGTTTGCCGCCGTGTGCCGAAGGCTATGAATGGCGGTCATGAGATGGATTGGGTACGTGCTTGTAAGGAAAGTCCTTCCAGCCGCGTGATGCCTAAGTCTGATTTCTCCGAAGCGGGACCGATGAACGAAATGGTGGCAATGGGTGTATTGGCCATCCGTCTGCAGGGCCTGAACAAGACACTGGAATGGGACGGAGCCAACATGCGCTTCACCAATATCGGCGACGACGAGACATTGCGTACAGTCATCAAGGACGGCTTCAAGATACACAACGGCCATCCGAGCTTCGACAAGACATGGACAGACCCGGTAAATGCCAAGGCTTTTGCAGAAGAGCTCATCAAACACAACTACCGCGAAGGCTGGAAGTTGCCCGATATGCCCAGATAAACATTAAAAAGAGCACCGGAACCTGGTTTCCGGTGCTCATAAACGAATACTAATTATTTAATTTTTCAGATTATGAAGAAAATATATTATCCTTTGGCTTGCTGCCTTATTGGCGGTATACTCGCTTCTTGTGGCGGCGGTGCAAAAAAATCGAACGCTACGGAGGAAGCTGCGGCTCCTACTACTACTGCGTTGTCTTATTCCAAGTCTCTGAAAGCGCCTGAAACGGACAGCTTGAACCTGCCGATTGATGCGGACGGTTATATCACTATCTTTGATGGAAAGAGCTTGGACGGATGGCGTGGATACGGTAAGGACAAAGTGCCTTCCAGATGGATTATTGAGGATGGTTGCCTCAAATTCTGTGGAACCGGTACCGGCGAAGGACAGACCGGTGAAGGCGGTGACTTGATTTTCGCCCATAAGTTCAAGAACTTTGAGCTGGAACTGGAATGGAAGATTTCCAAAGGTGGTAACTCCGGTATCTTCTATCTGGCTCAGGAAGTTACTTCAAAGGACAAGGACGGCAACGAAGTGTTGGAACCCATCTATATCTCTGCTCCCGAGTTCCAGGTGCTGGATAACGCCAATCATCCGGATGCCAAACTGGGTAAGGACAACAACCGTCAGGCTGCTTCCTTGTACGACATGATACCGGCTGTTCCGCAGAACGCCAAACCTTTCGGCGAATGGAACAAGGCAAAGATTATGGTATACAAAGGTACTGTAGTTCACGGACAGAACGATGAAAACGTACTGGAATATCACTTGTGGACTAAGCAATGGACTGAAATGTTGCAGGCAAGCAAGTTCAGCGAAGAGAAGTGGCCCTTGGCTTTCGAACTGTTGAATAACTGTGGCGGCGAAAACCACGAAGGCTTTATCGGTGTGCAGGATCATGGCGACGATGTTTGGTACCGCAACATCCGTGTAAAGGTTCTCGACTAATTCCTTCTAAAAAGATAGTACTATGAGAATCAAACATATGATGATTTTGTCAGCACTGTGCTTATCCATGATGGCCACAAGCTGCAGCAGCCACAGCACGGAAACGGCGCCGGAAACGACGAAAAAGGAAGTAGCCATCCAGCTCTATTCTGTAAGAGACTTGGTGAAGGACGGCAGTAACCTCGACCAGATTCTGAAGGATTTGGCTGATATGGGCTATACCAGTGTGGAGGCCGCCAACTACAATGACGGTAAGTTCTACGGCAAGACTCCCCAGGAGTTCAAACAGATGGTGGAAAAGAGCGGTATGACCGTGCTTTCTTCGCACACTACCCACGGGTTGTCGGACGAGGAACTGGCTTCGGGCGACTTTACGGAAGCCTTGAAATGGTGGGATCAGTGCATTGCTGCCCATAAGGAGGCCGGTATGGAGTATATCGTGACTCCGTATCTCTCCGTTCCCAAGACATTGAAAGACTTGCAGACCTACTGCGACTATTACAATGAAGTGGGCAAGCACTGCCAGGCTGCCGGTTTGAAATACGGTTACCACAATCATGCCCATGAATTCCAGAAAGTGGAAGACAAGGAGCTGATGCTGGACTACATGCTGCAACACACCAATCCCGAATATGTATTCTTCCAGATGGACGTTTACTGGGTAGTGCGCGGCCAGAACAGCCCGGTGGATTACTTCAACAAGTATCCCGGACGCTTCACCATGCTCCATATCAAGGATCACCGCGAGATTGGGCAGAGTGGTATGGTAGGTTATGATGCTATCTTCAAGAATACGGATACTGCTGGCGTGCGCCACATCGTAGCTGAGATTGAGAAATACAGCTGCCCCGTAGAAGAGAGTGTGAAGCAGAGTCTTGACTACTTGCTTGATGCTCCTTTCGTGAAGGCATCGTATAGCAAATAAAACATGATGGCGGCTATTCATTCATAAGCTCGGCCGCATCATTTTCTTGACGCGGGCACAACCGGATGAAGAATCCGGGGTGCCCGCGTTTTTTTACTTCCTTCCGAAGTCGGCCGGAATTTCCCCCCATTGCTTTGTCTCCCATTTTAGGATGCGGGTGGTGTAGGTGTTTTCGCGCAACCACTTCTCCGCACGTTCTATTAGGCAGAAAAGCTCTTCGGTCTTGGCGTCGCGCGGCAGTTTGGTTTTGCATTTTTTCTGTTTTATCCAGTTGATGGCGTTCACGCTGTCACTGTAGATGGGCATGTCGAAACCTTTCTGTTTCAACAAGGCAAGTCCGTGGACAATGGCGAGGAATTCGCCGATATTGTTGGTTCCATACATCGGCCCGAAGTGAAAGATTTCCTGACGGCTGGCGACGTGTACTCCCCGGTACTCCATGGCACCGGGATTTCCGCTGCAGGCGGCGTCTACGGCAAGGCTGTTTTCTGCGACGGCGGCAGGAAGGGGAGCGTCGGCGCCGGGAATAGTCTTGGCAGGAGAAGGGGCCGACCGCTTGATGTACGCGTACGGCGAAGAGGCAAAGGCTTTTTCCGCTTCCTCGCGTGATTCGAACGACTTGTATTTTGCTCCTTCGTAGCCTTTGGTCTGTAGTTGGCAGTCTGTCCAGGAAGTGTAGATACCCGGGCTGACTCCCGCCCATACGACGTAATATTTTTCTTTCTTCATAACTGCGGACAAAGGTAAAAAAGAAAATCCGAACAACTTAACTCTTTCATTTGTTTCTTTGTATGGCGGATATAAAATAAATAAGAGAAAACTCAATAAAAAAAGAAAGGACAAAAAATGAAGAGAACATTTGCAGAAGCCATGGCGCATCGCCGTAGTTATTACTCTATCGGCAGCGATTCGCCAGTACTGGATGAAGAAATAGTACACATTATTCGTGAAGCCGTAAAGAATGTGCCGTCAGCTTTCAATTCACAGTCTACAAGAATTGTATTGTTGCTGGGCGACGAACATAAAAAATTGTGGAACATCGTGAAGGAAACCCTGAAAGCACGCATCTCTGCCGAGGCTTTTGCCAAGACGGAAGCCAAGATTGACGGCTGTTTTGCCAGCGGACACGGTACTGTGCTCTATTTTGAAGATACTTCTGTAGTCAAGAAGCTGCAGGAAACATTCCCTTCCTATAAGGATAATTTCCCCACTTGGTCACAGCACACCTCCGCTATGCACCAGTTTGCCATCTGGACTATGCTGGAAGATATGGGGTTGGGCGCCTCCCTGCAACACTATAACCCCTTGATTGACGACGAGGTACGTCGCACCTGGAACCTGCCCGACAACTGGATGATGATTGCACAGATGCCCTTCGGTACACCCACTGGTGAACCGGGAGAAAAGGAATTCGAAGATTTAAGCAAGCGTATCAAAATTTTTCTCTGATACAGAGGCGTTTTCAGCTTGGAATTGCTACCTTTGCAGGAAACCTGTAACTCGTAGCAGATATGATACGTATTTTCTTGACCGGCTACATGGGAGCCGGTAAAACTACTTTAGGAAAGGCTTTTGCCCGCGAAATGAATGTGCCGTTCATTGATTTGGACTGGTACATCGAAGAACGTTTTCACAAATCAATCCGTGAATTGTTCACCGAGCGGGGAGAAGCCTCTTTTCGTGAATTGGAGCGAAACATGCTGCATGAAGTAGGGGAATTTGAGGATGTCGTGGTCTCTACCGGTGGCGGTACTCCTTGTTTTTTTGACAATATGGAGTATATGAACGGTTGCGGGCAGACGGTGTTTCTGGATGTACACCCCGATATTCTGTTCCGCCGGCTCCGGGTGGCGAAGCAGCAACGCCCCATCCTGCAAGGCAAGACGGACGAAGATTTGCGCACCTTCATTGTGGAGGCGCTGGATAAGCGTGAGCCTTTCTACTCGCAGGCCCGTTATCGCTTTGATGCCGGTTATCTGGAAAGCCGCAGCCAGATTAGCGAATCCGTGCAACGGTTACGCCAACTTTTAGGACTTTAATCCCTTGTAAATGTGTATTTTTCAGTCCGAGGAGCTGGATATATTAGATTTATGTGTATTTTTGTCGCCCCCTTTATAAGACACACTATAGTGGGAAAATAGTAAATTGTAAATAGTCTAATAGTAAATGTACTGATGAGAAAATGGCGTATTGAAGATTCAGAAGAGCTGTACAACGTAACTGGTTGGGGCACTTCGTACTTTGGTATCAATGACAAAGGTCATGTTGTGGTGACACCGCGTAAGGATGGGGTTACCGTCGATTTAAAAGAGTTGGTGGACGAGTTGCAGTTGCGCGATGTAGCGGCTCCGGTATTGGTGCGTTTTCCCGATATTCTGGACAACCGCATCGAGAAGGTGTCCTGCTGCTTCAGACAGGCAGCCGACGAGTACGGGTATAAAGGAGAGAACTTTATTATCTATCCCATTAAAGTGAATCAGATGCGTCCCGTGGTAGAAGAGATGATTAACCATGGGAAGAAGTTCAATCTGGGGCTGGAAGCGGGTTCAAAGCCGGAGTTGCATGCTGTGATAGGGGTCAATACAGACCCGGGTTCCCTCGTGGTTTGTAACGGATATAAGGACGAGAGCTTCATTGAACTGGCACTGTTGGCACAGAAAATGGGCAAACGCATTTTTCTTGTTGTAGAGAAACTTAATGAGTTGAATCTTATTGCCAAGATGGCGAAGCAATTGAAGGTGAAACCTAATATCGGCATTCGCATTAAATTGGCTTCCAGTGGAAGTGGCAAATGGGAAGAAAGCGGAGGAGATGCCAGCAAGTTCGGACTGACATCCAGTGAACTGCTCGAAGCGCTGGACTTCTTGGAGAAAAAAGATATGAAGGACTGTCTGAAGCTGATACATTTCCATATCGGCAGTCAGATAACCAAGATACGCCGCATCAAGAATGCTTTGCGTGAAGCTTCGCAATTCTTTGTGCAGCTGAACAAGATGGGCTTCAACATCGAATTCGTGGATACCGGTGGCGGTATGGGAGTTGATTATGACGGTACACGCTCTTCAAGTAGCGAAAGCTCCGTCAACTATTCCATCCAGGAATATGTCAACGATGTGGTGTCGACTTTCGTTGATGTTGCCGACAAACACGGGTTCCCTCATCCCAATATCATTACCGAAACGGGACGTAGCCTGACTGCCCATCACTCCGTGCTTATCTTCGAAGTGCTGGAAACGGCTTCCCTGCCCGAAATGGACGACGACTGGGAACCGGGAGAGGATGCTCACGAACTGGTGAAGGAACTGTATGACATCTGGGATAATCTGAGCCAGCGCAGTATGCTGGAACCTTGGCACGATGCGCAGCAGATACGCGAAGAGGCACTCGACCTTTTCAGCCATGGCATCGTCGACCTGAATACGCGTGCACAAATAGAGAAACTCTACTGGAGTATCTGCCGCGAAATCAACTCCATTGCCAGCGGCATGAAGCACTGCCCCGAGGAATTCCGCAAGTTGAGCAAGCTGCTTGCCGACAAGTATTTCTGTAACTTCTCGCTGTTCCAGTCATTGCCCGATTCCTGGGCTATCGACCAGATGTTCCCCATCATGCCCATACAGCGGCTGGATGAAAGACCCGACCGTGAGGCTACCTTGCAGGACATGACTTGCGACTCGGACGGCAAGATTGCCAATTTCGTCAGCTCGCGTGCCGATACGACCACCCTGCCGTTGCACTCGTTGCGCGACAAGGAACACTACTATCTGGCGGTTTTTCTGGTCGGAGCTTATCAAGAGATTCTGGGAGATATGCACAATCTGTTTGGTGATACGAATGCCGTGCATGTGTCTGTCAATTCCAAAGGCTACACCATCGACCAACTGATTGACGGCGAGACGGTGGCTGAGGTGTTGGATTACGTGCAATATAATCCTAAAAAACTGGTACGTACGCTGGAAACTTGGGTGACGCAGTCCGTCAAGGAAGGGCGTATCTCTGTGGAAGAAGGGAAGGAATTCTTGTCTAATTACCGTTCCGGACTGTACGGATATACTTATTTGGAATAAAATGGAGAAACTGACTGTAATAAAGGTGGGTGGCAAGATCGTAGAAGAGGAAGCCACCCTCTATAAGTTATTGGATGACTTTGCAGCCATCGAAGGCTACAAGGTCTTGGTACACGGAGGCGGACGCTCGGCCACGAAGCTCGCTGCCCAACTGGGTATTGAAAGTAAAATGGTGAATGGCCGCCGCATCACTGATACCGAAACGCTGAAGGTGGTGACCATGGTGTATGGCGGACTGGTGAATAAGAATATCGTTGCCGGCTTGCAGGCGCGTGGTGTCAATGCACTGGGCTTGACGGGAGCCGATATGGATGTAATCCGTTCGGTAAAGCGTCCCGTGAAGGAGGTGGATTATGGGTTTGTGGGCGATGTGAAGCAGGTGAATGATGCTTTCTTGGCAGACCTCATTCATAAGGGTGTGGTTCCCGTGATGGCTCCGTTGACACACGATGGAGACGGGCACATGCTGAATACGAATGCCGACACTATTGCCGGAGAGACCGCCAAGGCTTTGGCAGGTTTGTTCGATGTAACTTTGGTGTTCTGCTTTGAAAAGAAGGGTGTGCTGCGCAGCGAAGACGATGATGACAGCGTGATTCCACAGATAACGCCGGAGGAATTTAAGCAATATGTAGCCGATGGAGTGATTCAAGGTGGCATGATTCCAAAATTGGAGAACTCTTTCGAGGCGTTGAATGCGGGTGTGTCCGAAGTCGTAATCACTTTAGCATCAGCCATCAACGGGAACAGTGGAACCCGTATCCGAAAATAATTCAAAAAAAACGGCAATAGGCTGTAACTTTCTGAATACTTAACCGTCAATTTATTAGAGATGCAAGAACTCAGCTTTCGCAATGACATTCTCCCGCTGAAGGACAAGCTCTTTCGGTTAGCCCTGAGAATTACGTTCGATAGGGCAGAGGCAGAGGATGTCGTGCAGGAAACGCTGATAAGGGTCTGGAACAAGCGTGACGAGTGGTCGCAATTCGGCTCTATCGAAGCCTATTGCCTGACAGTGGCAAGAAATCTGGCGATAGACCGTAGCGAGCGAAAAGACTCCCGTACCGTGGAGCTGACCCCCGAAATGGAGCAGGCCTCCGATGCATCGGGCCCTTACGAGAAGCTGGTGAACAAGGAACGGATGGCGTTGATACATCGGCTGATGAACAAGCTTCCCGAAAAACAGCGGTTGATTATGCAGCTTAGGGATGTGGAAGGTAAGAGCTATAAAGAAATAGCAGCGGTCCTGAACTTGACCGAGGAGCAGGTAAAAGTGAACCTCTTCAGGGCGCGGCAAAAAGTAAAACAAACGTTTATTGATATAGAAGGTTATGGACTCTAAATATATAGAACAACTCTTGGAACGCTACTGGCAGTGCGAAACTTCTTTGGAAGAGGAAGCATGCCTGCGTGCTTTCTTTAGCGGTAACGATGTTCCCGGACACTTGCTTCGCTACAAGGACTTGTTCGTATATCAGCAGCTTCAGCAGGAAGTGCATTTGGGTGAGGATTTTGATGCCCGGGTGCTTGCCGAAGTGGAAGTTCCGGTGGTCAAGGCAAAGCGCATGACATTGACCGCACGTTTCATGCCGTTGTTCAAAGCCGCTGCAGTAGTGGCAGTGGTCCTTTCTATGGGGAATGTGATGCAACATTCATTTTTCTCGGATGTAGAGGAGGTGCCCGCAGCCGATACTATCGGTAAACAGATTTCCGCACCGTCGGTAGCTCTTTCGGGAGATGTGCCCGTGTCTCATGAGAAGCAGGTGATGGACAGCCTGCGCCGGGTGAACAAGGAGCTGGAAATCAAGGAATAGATATTTTCATTTGCTTTTAAAATAACATTTTCATTTGCTTTAAACATAATAATAGTTAGTGTGCTTTATTAAAACAACTTGAGGCTGTGAAGTTTCAATTCTCTCAAAATCTTATAAAAACTAACTAAAATAGAAGGGACGCCGCGTGATGCAGCGTCCCTTTGTTGTTCTTGCCTGTGGGTTACAAGGCTTTTTATTTAAGGGAGTTATTATTTACAGTATATATAGTTTGGAGTCTGCCGTTTTTTTTCTCAACTTTACTCACTGCAAATATATACAATGGAGAAGATGAGAAACATACTATACATCTGTATTATGCTTTTAGGCATTATGTGCTTTGTAGGCTGTAATGACTGTCATGGCAACAAAAAACTTTTGGCGCAGACCGACTCTTTGTTGCAGAGCCGTCCGGACAGTGCGCTGAAGTTGCTTAATTCCATAGAAAAGGATGTCGGGTTTTCAGAAGCGGAGTGGATGCAGTTCGTTTGGAACTGTGCGCAGGCCCGCTACCGTATGGGTATGTCATTGGCGGAAGATTCGCTGCTTCCTGAAGCGATACACTACTATCGTGAGCGGAAAGACTCTTCCCGTATGCTTGATGGCTACCTGCTTGAAGCCTCCTATTATAAATGGATGAAGCAGGAGGAACGCATGGATGAAGCGATTGAGAATGGCTTGGACTATGCCATAGCCCGAAAAGACACCTTCTGGCTTCTTCTTTTTTATCGGGGAAAGGCAGAGATAGCTTATCTGAGAAATGACCACTCCCAGGCGATAGAGTTGATGGAAAAGATATTGCAATATGCTGATAAGCTATCTGTCCGGGAACATTGCTCCATACTCTATGACCTGGGACTCAATATGGCGCTTGCCAACCACCCTTCTTCTTCGGATTACCTGGAACAGAGTATTGACATGGCATTGGCGGCAGCCGATACAGCTTCGGCCTGTCACTATCTGAGGAATTATGCCGCTTTTCTTGCCAACAGCCATGAATATACCAAGTCCAATGAACTGCTTCACCGGGTTAGACGGCTGATGCCTATGACCGACAACTATCCCATTCTGCAGGTAATCTTTGCTGAAAACTTCCTGAACCTTCATCAGTTGGATTCTGCCCGTTACTATTGGGAGCAAGCGTGGAACAATGAATTGAAGCAGGAAGAAAAGAGAGCCGAGGGCTTTTCTGTACGCAGTGCGCTGGCACAGTTGAAAACAATTCTGGACTATACTTCCGGGGCACCTTTGGACATTGTCACTTTCGGTAGGTTTGCTGATTCTGTCAGGAATGAGATGAGGGACCAGAATAGCGTGATAGAGCAACAGCTGGTGACCAGGAACAAGCTTCAACAGTTGAACTATGAGTTGATAATCAAACGGCAGAAGACACGGATGTATTCGATGCTGGTTGTTGTTGTGTTTGTCGGGGTACTTGTTTCCCTTACCTTTTATATCCGTAACAGACGGAAGCGCCTTGCCGAAGCCGAGGAACGTATTGATGCACTGACCCGCCTGCTGGAAGATGCCCAGAAGGTATCGGACAATCAGGAAGAGAATAGCGGTGCTTTCTTCAAGAAGCTGCTTCTTCAGCAGCTGGGTATCATACGGCTTGTTGCCAATACGCCTACCTCACAGAACCAGGCGTTGCTGAAACTTATTTCGGGCATCGGCAATAAGGAGATTCCGGTGGAAGGACTTCTTGCCTGGGCAGACCTTTATCCGGTAATTGATAAACTATACGATGGCTTTTATTCCCGCATGATGGAAAAGTTCGGACAGGTATTGTCTGATAAGGAAGTGCAGATATGCTGTCTGCTCTGTGCCGGTTTCTCCACGAAAGAAATCGGTGTGGTCACCCAACAGACAAGTGCAACCATCTACGTGCGTAAGACTTCCATCCGAAAGAAGATAAATGCAGGCGAAAAACAGGATATTGTGGAGTGCATAAGAGGCATTTAGACCGGAAGAGGCCGGATTAAGACTTTTATAATATGTCATTGTTGATAATCAGTGCTTTATGTGCTAAGTATTAAGACTTTTAATAGTGCGATTTAGTAGGAGTTAAGAGACTTCTTGCCTTAACTTTGCATCAAATCAAAAAACAGAAAGTCTTATGAAAAGTACATTCAGAACAATGGCAATCGCAGCGTGTTTCGCACTTGTATCTCTTACTTCATGTTACTTCCCCGGAAGCGACCAGTATAAAATAAAGTCGGCAACTAAGGAATATGTTAAGTCGCAGTTAGGCGAAGGTGAGAAATTCCGTTACGGATACCTGGAGCGTAAATGTGGTCGTAACGTAGACGGCAAATTTTGCAAGTATGCCGAAGTGCACTATGAGGTAATAAGCGCGTCGGGCGAAACTTCAGAGAAAATGCTCTTTCTGCTGATGTCGGAACATTGCGATTCCGTATTGGATATCTCGGAGGAGAGAGACAAGGAGTGGACCAATAAAGAAACTCTTTCGTCAGAAGAGATAAAGGCAATCATCGAGTCAGCTTTAAAAGACAAACTCTAAACGCCGACATTTATGAAAAAGATTCTTGTTATAGCTATCATATACCTATTGGGTAGCTTTGCCGCAGCGGCGCAAACAGTGAAAGTGAACGGTACGGTAATAGACGAGCAGAACCGGCCGGTGGAATTTGTCAATGTAGCCCTGATTTCCTTACCCGACTCTTCATTCGTTACGGGAAGCACTACGAATGGAAAAGGTAAATTCATTCTGAAAACCGCCACCGGTTCAGATTTCCTGCTGAAATTCTCCTACATCGGTTATATCGACGAGCAGATTGTCATCAAGAACCCCCAAGGCACTGTAGAGATGGGGGATATCATCTTGAAAGAACAGTCGGTAGCGCTGGACGAGGTGGTGATATCGGGCAGCAATATCACGCAGAAAGTGGACCGCATGGTTGTAGTACCTACCGCCACTGCCATGAAGAATTCCTACAATCCCTACGACCTGATGCTGAACCTTGCCATTCCGCACTTGAAGGTGGATGCTCTTGGCAAAGGCCTGGAAGCCAATGGCGGTAGTGTACAGACACGTATCAACGGTATTGTGGCTACCTCCACCGAAGTGGCAGCCCTCCTGCCCAAGGAGATTGTAAGAATAGAATTCATTGAAAATCCGGGAGAGCGCTATGGCGACAGCAGCCTGGGGGCTGTGGTAGACATCATTGTCCGCCGCCGCGAAACGGGCGGACTGGTCAATATACAAGCCACTAATGCTCCCCACATATTGTTTAGCGAGGACAATGTGGTGGCCAAGTTCAATCATAAAAAGTCACAATGGGGATTGTTCTATAACTTGTCTGCCCGTAACTTCAAGAAAACGTATACGGATATAGATGAGACATATGTGTTGGAAAATAAGACGATACATCGTGTGCAGGAGGGGCTTCACGACCAAAACAAGCACTTTACCCACAATATCGACCTCTCTTACAATCTGACGGAGCAGGATAAGTACGTATTCAACGTCGTGTTCCGCAACAGTATCTATGATGCTCCCTCTCTGAACCAGTCGAACAAGCTGTATGATGCTGCGGATGCCGATAACTATATCTTCTCCGGACTGAAGAACAAGCAGTCCGGCTACACTCCTTCGCTCGACCTTTATTACCAGCGTACATTACCGAAGAATCAGATGCTTACGATGAGCGTGACCGGTACGCTGATGCACACCGACAATAACAGGCTCTACCACGAATATACTCCTCAAGCCGAAGACCTGGCGATGCTTGAAACCGATGTGACGGGAAACAAGCGTTCCATCATCGGTGAAGCCATCTACGACAAGCGTTTCAAGTCCCTCGTATTCAGTTCCGGATTGCGGCACTACCGGATGTATGCCAGGAACGAGTATGCAGGCTCCTCACCCGTCGTTTCGGAAATGAACCAGGCAAAGACAGCGGCGTTTGCCGAGGTGCAGGGAAATATCAAGAAAGTGAGTTATGGTGTGAGTGCCGGATTGACCCGCTCTTATTTCAAGGAAGGAGGGGAGGAACATACCTATTACACCTTTACCCCCACTGTCCGTCTGAACTTCTCGCCGCACAAGAACGGCAACATCAACTATCGGTTCAATGTCGAACCCAAGATTCCTTCGCTCAGTGCGTTGACCAATGTGGAGCAGGCGATAGATACCATCCAGATAGTACGCGGCAATCCGGCATTGGAGACTTACAGTGTCTTTAACAATACGTTGAACTACTCCTATATGAAGCAGAAGTTCGTCTTCATGCTGAATGTGACACATGGCTATCACAAGAATATCATCATGGAGAGTGTGTTTGCCGAGGGAGACAAGTTGGTTTCGATGAGCGAGAACCAGCGTTCTGCACAGTTTCTGCGCTTTGGCCCTTCTTTCACATTCCGCGGACTGAACATTGGTAGTCTGAAGAATTTCCTGACGCTGAGTATAGATGGTGGATTTACACGTTACTGGTCTAACGGCAATACCTATACCCATACGTATAATGACTTCTATTACAATCTGGTTGCCGTGTTCAATTATAAGCAGTTCTCTCTGTTGGGACAATTCAGTAAAAGGGCGAACGAACTGATGGGCGAAACGATTTATAAGGGCGAGAATCAGACTGCCATTCTGGCCACTTATACCCACAAGCGCCTGCAGCTGGGGGTAGGGATGATGTTCCCGTTCACCAACAACTACAAGACGGGTAAGGAACGGGTAAGCAAAGTGGCACCCTATACCTCGTGGAGCCATGCGAAAGAGATAGGACAGATGGCGGTTATCAAGCTGAGTTATAACTTCGAGTTCGGCAAGCGTTACAAATCATCCGACAGACGCATCAATAACAGCGACAATGAGTCGGGTATTCTGAATGTAGATAAATGATAGTTGTTCCCGTGCTTCGGAGATGTGGGGCGTACAAAAAACGAAGGACTTCCTTGCGGGAGTCCTTCGTCATCTTTATAGGTAATTATTTGAGAGAGAATTTAGTTTAGGCTTATAATTATTAATCTTAAAGTCTATATTTTCCAATGTTAGAGCTTATACAGTCCTTTCTTCGGATAATCCAGTTCCGGATTGCCCTTGTAGCCTACACTGCCACTTCCGCTGGTGCGTACTTTCAGGAAATCTGTGGCATGGCACTTGATGTCGCCTGAACCGGCAACACTGGCGGATGCTTTCTTGGCAACGAAATCGGAAGCAAACAAATCACCCGAACCTGCCACACTGTATTCAGCTTCTTGGGTGCTGCCACTCAGGATAGCGGTGCCCGAACCGGCAACGGATGCTTTGGTGAAGTTGGCCGTTACGTTGTTCAGCTTCATGTCACCTGAACCTGCAACGGATACTTGGAGGTCATTGCAAGTGATGTCGCTGCTGTTGATGTCTCCCGAGCCTGCGATGGAAATATCGAGGTCTATGCAGGAGATGTTGTTTCCACTGATGTCACCCGAACCGGCTACGGAAATTTTGAGGTTGTCCGTCTTCAGTCCGTTTTTCAGTTCCACGTCTCCCGAACCTGCCACGGCAATGCCGTTCAACTTTTCTGCGGACACACGTACTTCCAGTTTATTGTAGGATACGCTGACATTCTTCTTGAAGCCGATGTAGAGAGTATTGTCCTTGACACGGATATCCAGTAAGTCTACAATGTTGTCCGAGGTGTATACTTCCACTGTCGGTTTGCCGGACTTCTGCGTGTAGGTCACGTCGGGGCTGCCGGCTACACTCAGCTTGGTGAAGTTGTTCACTTTTATGTCTTTGGTTACATAGTTCTTGCTTGCCTTGACCGTCTTGCTGCCGAAGCCTCCGGAACGGTATGTGTGTTGTTGTGAACAAGCGGTTGTACTGAATGCCAATAAGGCGATTGCGATAAATGTTGTTAGAGCTTTCATATTTTTTTGTTTTTTGTGATTCAGTATTTATTAGTTAGACGTGATTTGCCTTGAAAAAGTTGCATGTAGAAATGCTTTTTTCAAAGGACGCTCGGTCATCATACTTTAATCAATTATTGTGCCACAAGTGTAAGTCGCTGATAACTAAAGTGTAATAACTTTTACATAGTGTTCATTATCGGACACTCCGTCCGCTTTTGTCAGGTGTTTGCTTGCTTTTTTGGACGATTCTTTGTTCATTTGCAAAGCCTCTTCCCCGCCCCTTCCTACGGGAGAGGCTTTGATTTATGACAGTAAACCGCATTATAGAAGATAAAGAGCTAGGTCCTTTGTTTGTCCGGGTCAATGCCCGGGCACGGCGTCTCACTTTCCGTACAAAGGAGGATGGAATTCACGTGACCGTGCCTCCCCGGACTTCTCTTGCCGAGGTAGAGAATGCCATCGAGCAGCTTCGTTCGCGTTTGAGGGCTGCCAGACAGAAGCAGGTCAGAAAGCTGATTGATTTGGATTACCGCATTGATACGGAGTTCTTCAAGCTGACGTTGGTCGGCGGACAACGGGAACGGTTCTTGTCCCGTTCCGAGTTGGGAGAAATGCAGATAATCTGTCCGCCGGATGCGGATTTCTCGGATGAGAATCTGCAGGCTTGGCTACGTAAGGTGATTGAGGAGGCTTTGCGACGGAATGCAAAGATTATTCTTCCTCCCCGCCTGTATATGCTTTCCATGCAACATAACCTTCCTTACAAGAGTGTGAAGATTAATTCCAGTAGCGGGCGTTGGGGAAGCTGTTCCACGCGTGGCAATATCAATCTGTCCTATTACCTGGTACTTCTTCCCAAACATCTGATAGACTATGTGTTGCTGCACGAACTGGCGCATACCCGCGAGATGAATCACGGGAAACGTTTCTGGGCTTTGCTCGACCGGATGACTGATGGAAGGGCCCAGGCATTGAGAACAGAACTCCGGAAATACAAAACGGAGATATAGCGGTCTGCCTCTTCTATCACGTTTGAAAGGTATCTCAGAAAGTTAATACCGGTATGGATAATGCGAGATTATTAACAGAAGCAAAATGTCATGTTTGATTATAAAGAAATAGAACGAACAATCAAAGATAACCATCTTCCATTTCAGGAAATAGGAGATGTCGATAAAGAGATTTTAATACAACGGTTATATGACACATTTGTAATTGGAAATCCTCGTGCATTATGGCTGAAATTTAAATATGTGCCATATAGTATAGATTGTAACATGGAAGATCCTTATTTTCATCTATTGGATATAATTGACAAAAATATCGTTTTCTATTTTTTTATTGATTATTGGAACAGGGATTTTATCGTTTATAAAGCAAGAATGTCTGATATACATATATTTATCGGCGACTGTGAGGGGCTTGACGAATATTACTTGGTAACAGAGGATTTTATGGAACTGTATAGTATAACAGACCATGATGATTTGCTTTATATTGATGTAAGAAAAAATAAAATGAAAGTTGATAACGTCTGACAACACTCCTTGCTGAGCTTTTTTATTCCTGCGCCAGTTGTTTTACCTCTTCTCCTTCCTTCTCGAACCGGTATTCTCCTCCTTTTTCGCTAAGCTCAAACAGGGAAAGCTTCTCGGTTGCATTGTTCACAATCATCAGTGCGCTTTGTTCGGCAAAGCGTTTCACCTCGAGGATGAAAGGTTCTTCCGTCATGGTGCGGTTCACCAGCAGGCTGTCGTTGATGAAGATGGAGGTGGAGTCTCCGGCAAAGCCTTTCGTCAGTGTGATGGTATAGGTTTCGATGAAGTTGCGGTTTTCCGCTTTCTGTTGTTGCAGCCTCATGCTCATGTAGACAAAGATGACGACTACGAAAATCACGGCAAAGGCAAGGATGCCGTTGCCTACCATAAACTGTTTGTTGGTATTAAGACGATGTGCCATATACGGTTGGTTTTAAGAAACACTGCAAATGTAATGAATAAAATTGAACCGGAGGATAAACATTTGAACAAATAGGAAAGAATGCTTTGAGGGTAATTCGCTAATATTGCGGTCGTAAAACAAATTGTTAAAGATACTATGAAACTGAATTTCATTTTTGGGCTCTTGTTTTCTGTAGTTGCATTGCAGATGAAAGGGGCTGGTGGAACCCCTGAAGGGCTTCCTCCGTTTGTTCGTTTTCCTGGGTTGGAGCAGGAAGTTTACATTACGCGTGATACGTGCAAAAGTGTAGAGGGACGTTTTCCCGGCTTCTCCCCTTTTTTCGTGATTTATCCGGACAAGCCGTGCGATGCTTCCGAAGCGGCGGCGTTGACGGATGAATTGGGTATTGCGTCCTATGCGCACACCTATTCGGGGACGGTCTGTGTGATGAACCCCTTGGGAAAGGAGTATGATGCGGTGAAGGATTTGGAAGCTTATAAGAATTTCCTGAACAAGATGCGTGTTTTTACTAATCTGAAGATAATCGGTATAGGTAAGGGGGCGACGTTCGTTAATAGAACCATTGCCGGACATGCGGGTGCTGTTGCCGGTATCGTATCGCTGAATGGCCGACCGGCCAAGACGGCTGAGGGTGCCGCCCCCGTTCCTGCTTTTATTGCCGGAACACACAGTCGGCAGGTAGCGGCAGCCTATATCTTGCAGAATCAGGCGGAACCGGTGCGGAAAGAAGACGGGTTGGCTTGTTATGCCAACCGGCAGGAGCCTCTACAGCAGGTTGTGGTGAGTGCAAACAAGTACATTTCCCTGAAAGAAGCTTTTGCGGAAGCTTGGAAGACTTTGCTTTGCAAGAACTACCGTTTCAACAATTACGAACATACTTGGTACACGGGAGCTCAATTCGACCAATATGGTACGTATGAGCTGGAGCCGTATATCATGCCCGAAGATTGGGGAATCACTCGTCGTGTGATGAAGAAAGACCTTATCGGTACAGGCGATTTCCTATGGTATGAATTCCATCCGGAAGCTACTTTGAAGGCAGAAAAGGCTTCTGTGCCGTTGTTGCTTTTGCTGCATGGCAACAACAATGATCCGCGTACACAGGCTGAGACATCCGGCTTCATTGAGTTGGCGGTTGAGGAGAACTTCATTGTTGCCGAATTGGAGTGGCAGGGCAACGGTTATGCTCCTATGGGGTTGGACGGCATCGAGCAGGTGGTGTATCATCTGTTGAAGACCTATCCGCAGATAGACCCTTCGCGGGTATATGCCGAAGGGCTTTCGGCAGGAGCCGCCACGGCTACGGGACTTGGTATACGCAAGTCGCACGTATTTGCCGCTGTGGGTGCCCAATCGGCTGGGCTGACCCCCGACCGGTATATGTTCGGTTACAGTGGCGAAGCCCTGATGAACGAGGCGGTGCAGAAACGGGGCAGTGTGGAGACCGCTTATTTCTCTGTGACGGGTACGGACGACGAAGTCGTGCCTTTTGTAAACGAAAACAATTGGCGCACCAATGCCTTCTTCTGTGCCTGGACTGCCTATCAGACCATGAACGGCATGGAGGTGAGTAGCCGGCCTGACTTTTCGAAAGATGCCACCTTCGGCATGGCACTGAAGGACAGGGAAGTGATTTCCACCAACAAGCGCGTCACGATGGAAGCGGGAGTGCTTTACAAGGGAGACATTCCGCTGATTAAAGTCGTGGCTGTGAATGACTACGGTCATTGGAACTTCAAGCCTGATGCACGGTTGATGTGGGATTTCATGAAACAATTCTCCCGCGACCCGCGGACGAAGAAACTGGTTTATGGCAAGCGATGATTGGCGGCTTTTATCAGAAGTAATCTCTATACAGGCCACGGCTCTTTCTTTTAAGGGAATTAGAGGGAGCCGTGGGTGCTGGTAAGGGACATACAAGGTTTATTGATACTCACTCGGATTTATGCCGAATTGCTTTTTAAAGCAGGTAGAGAAGTGGGGAAGGGTATTGAAACCGGTCATGTCCGCTATTTCGGAGATGGTATAGGTTCCTTCCTTGATTAGTTCGGCTGCGCGGTTCAGTTTATAAGTCCTGAAGAAGACACTTGGATTCTTGCCGGTTAATCCCTTCACCTTGTAGTAAAATTTGGTACGGGAGATTTTGAGTAATTCGGCCATCCGCGTGATGTCCAGTTCGGGGTTATCCAGTTCATTTTCCATTAGTTTATACAGTTCTGCCATGAAAGCCTCGTCTTTTGGGGCAAGGGCAAGTTCTTTCATCCGGCTTGTCCGGGTATTGTTCGTCAGGAAACTGCGCATTTTATCACGGTTCGTCAATAGTGATTCAATCAGGGCCAGCAAGTAAGCCGGTTCAAAAGGTTTGGGCACGTATGCGTCAGCTCCGGTATGCAATCCTTCTATCTGGTTTTCCACGGTGGATTTGGCGGTTACCAGAATGACGGGTATATGACAGAATTGTAGGTTTGCTTTAATCTCCTTGCAAAGCTGGTAACCGTCTTTGTCCGGCATCAGTACATCGCTCAGTATTAAATCTGGGGCTTCATCTGTAATGGTTTGGAAGATATTGGTGGAATTGAGTCGGCTGATGATGTGATAATGCGGGGTCAGCAGAATCTGCAGATAGTGCATGATGGCCGGGTCATCGTCTATTATCAGTATTGTTTTTGGACTTGTTTTGCCTTCATGGGTAGCATCCGGTTCTGTTTTCGCAGGTTCTATGGAAGTATTGTCTATGAGTTTTTTTTTGCCATAGAACCGTTCCTCTTTTGTGTACGAGAAATCGTCTGCGGGCAGAATCAGGATAAACATGGCTCCGTTCCCTTCTTTCCGGTTTGCTGCTTTCAGGTATCCGTGGTGCAACCGGGCAAGGCTGCGAGCATAATAAAGCCCGATGCCGGTTCCCCAATTGTAAGTCCCTTTGTTGCCTTTTATCTGATAGAACCGTTCAAAGATTTTTTCCAGCTGTTCTTCCGGAATGTTTTCTCCGGTGTTGGTTACGGAAATCCGGATATACCGGACGCTTTTGTCTTGTTCTGTCAGGCAGAAGAACTCCTCGGCTTCTTGGCGTGTGACGATGGCGAACGAGATTTCTATTTCACCTCCTGTAGGAGTAAACTTCATGGCATTGGAAAGCAGATTGCTCAGTATTTTCTCTACTTTGTCTTCATCGGCCCAATAGAGGATGTCATGGTGTAATCCCTGAATGCTAAGGGTTATATTCTTGCTTTGGGCATTGATGTTGAAGAAACTGATGATTCGTTTGATGGTGGAGGCAAGGTTGGTCTGTTGGACCTCCAGTCCCAGATTGTCGTTGTCTAATTTGTTGAAATCGAGCAATTGGTTGACTAGCTGGAGCATCCGCAGAATACCGTCTTGCAGAACATTCAGTAGTTCCCGGTTGGCACTGTATTGGCCGGGGGCGGCACACAGTTGTCTGATGGAACCCAACATCGTGGTCAGTGGTGTCCGGAACTCATGGGATATGTTGGTAAAATAGCTCATGTATGTCTTATTCATTTTCTGCTCTTGTGCTTTTTCTTGTTCGGCGCGGCAGGCGGTTTCTTTTTCAATTCTTACGCGCCGCCAACTGTGTATAAGTGTACCGGCTATTCCGATGATTACCAGAGCATATGCACATCTTGCCCACCAGGTATTCCAAGGAGCAGGTTTGACGATGATGCGCAACTGTTTTTCTTCTCCGATTATGCTTTGGTCTTCATTGGTGATTTTTACTTTGAACATATAGGTTCCTGTGGGAAGGTTGGCATAATAAGCTTCCCGGTTGGTGTGTGCATTTATCCAGTAGCGGTCAATGCCTTCCAATTGGTAGTGATAGTGTATTCGTTCGTATTCACTATAATCCAATGCGGCAAATGATATGCTGAAGCTGGTCTGGCTATGTTTCAGATATACGTCCGGTTGGTAGGAGAGGTCCTTGTCGATGATTGCATTCTTTCCGGGATATACAAGCTTGTTATGAATCTTCAGATTCTCGAACGTCAGGGGAACATCGTATTTGAAAGGAGTTTCCACCGGATTGAAGAATGTCATTCCGTGAGTGCCGCCGAATACTAAGGTTCCGTTTGAAAGTCGGCAGGATGCACGGTCGTAGAATTGATTGCCGCCGATACCGTCGCTTGCATAGTAGTTGCTGATTTGATTGGTCCGGCGCTCATATTTACTTAATCCGTATAATGTGGATATCCATAGGTTCCCTTGCATATCTTCTTCGATGCTGCAAATCTCTGTGCAGCCAATGCCGGATATGGGAGATAATTTATGATTCTGCGAAGTATATCGTAAAAGACCGTTATGGGAGGTTCCAATCCAGATATCTCCTTGGCTGTCTTCGTATAATACGGAAGGGATAAATTTAGAACGGCGTATGCAGGCCAGGCTGTCTGCCCTCGAGATGTCCGGTATCCGGATTTTCCATGTATCCGGATTTATTGAACGAATCTTGTTGGCAAAGGAGGCAATCCATACTTCTCCATTGGAGAGGGGACGTAGGGTAGGAGTAAAGGTGAAAAATGACTGGGGATAAAGTGATACGGGTGTGAATACCTTTTCACCTTTTTTCAGGGCATATATTGCCTGGCTGAAGCTGCCTGCCCATATTGTTCCGTTACGGTCTTGCGTTATGCACAGTACGGAAGGGACGGAAAAAATACTCGTTGCTTTTAATTGATTAGACTCGAGCACGCATTTTATGACTTGATTGGTATTGGTGGCAAGCCAGATGTGCCGGTCTTTGTCGTGATAGATGTGTCTGACAATTATATTTTCTGTGTTTTGTGCAGGTAGGATTCTACTGATATTCACAGCTTCTATATGCTTGGTATTCAGGTTGTAGATATACATTCCGTCTTTCAGGGTGGATATATACAAGTTGCAGGAGTCGGCATCGAGGGCTATGATGGATTTTTGATGGAAGAACGAACGCAGATAATTGTTGCTGTTGAAACGCTCCTTATAATGATAGCGTACGGTATAGCCTTGGTCCGGCGAGCCTATCCACAGATTCTTGTGCGAGTCGGTGTACATGCATTTGATGCCATGTTGCGGGACTTCAAATGGAAATCCGTTTTCCTTTTCATGTATGACGGTGTTTTCTATGTGGTTGTAAAGGAACGTATGCTTTTGCGTGCAAATCAGTAGCCTGTTCTTGTCGTACGGGTGTATATAGGTGATGGCGGCTTTCGATAAGATGGGATGATTACTTATTGCTTCGGGAGTCGTTTTGAATCTTTTGCTTTCGGTATCGAATATGAAGAGTCGGTTCTTGCTTGCCAGCCATAGGGAGGTATGGTTGTGCATGTAAGAGTAGGTAATCTTCTGCGGCATGGGTATGGAGTCTGTCAGTTGCATGTTTCGGGAGTCGTAGCATCGGATGGATACGGGGTTGACGGCCCACAGACAGTTGTTGTTATCTATGTAGCAGGTCTGTTTATAGGTCTTGTCCGGGTCAAAGTTGATGAAAATACGGTTGAAAGTGTCTGTTTCAGGGTTATAGACGCAGAGATGTACCACCATGTTTAGGAAGATTTTTCCATCCTTGCTTTCTATGAACTGATGTCCGTTCCTATTATTATAGGGCACGTTTATGGGTATCTGGCAGAAGTTGTCTTGGTCGGTATATCGGCATGTTCCGTTGGTTGTCGCTATCCATAAGCGTTTGCGTGAGTCCATGAAAATATCCTGGATTCTATCTCCGGGCAGTTGCAGTGAGTCGTTGGAACTGTAATATTGCCGGTACTCGTGTGCGTTGAATCTGTTCAGTCCTCGTGTGGTTCCTATCCAGATATAGCCTTGCGCGTCTTCTTGGAAATCCGTAATGTTTTGGTTGGAAATGGTTGCCGAAATTCTATAAACATCCTGTTTTTCCGCTTCTGCTTTGGCGGTTGTCGGTTGGCACGAAGACACCGCTATTGCAGATAAAGCTATGAGGGAAAGAATGATTTTTTTCATATATGAAGTGTATTAAGGTATGTTCCGCGGAGAGTGTTTTTTTACAATGGAGCAGACAAAAGTAGAAAGAAAATAAGTAGGTGATATTTGCTGTAACAGTGATTTTTCCGCTTGGAATATGCTGTATGGCATGTTTTGAACATATTGATAATCTTTTGAACGTACAAGAAACAATATCTGAACATATAGGAAATGTTTTTGTATTTTCTTAATATCCTCTTATCTCCTCTTTTGATAAAATTGTATCGGAAATCCTACAATAAGTGAATGTAGCTTTTTTATTAACAAATCTAATTATTTAAGCATTATGGAAAACAACTTTAAAAGAAAGCTGATGGCATTCTGGCTGTTCCTTTGGGTGGGAATACCTTTTATGCTGGCGCAAAGTCCGATGATGATATCGGGACGGATTACAGATGATTTGGGAGAACCGATGATTGGTGTGAGTGTACTTGAAAAGGGCACCTCTAATGGAGTGATTACGAATATGGAGGGAAATTATTCCTTAAAGGTAAAGCAAGGTGCCGTCATTGTCTATTCGTACATCGGATATGTGACACAAGAACTGAAAGCCGTATCAGAGAGAATGAATATAACGATGAAAGAAGACACCCGGACGCTGGATGAAGTGGTAGTGGTGGGCTATGGTGTACAGAAGAAGAGCGACCTGACAGGCGCCATTTCTTCCGTGAAGGCAGAAGACATCCAGAACCGCTCTATTACCCGGGTGGAAGAAGCCCTGCAGGGCAAGACAGCCGGTGTACAACTGATATCCACAACTTCGCAACCGGGTGCTTCGCCTACCATTCGTGTCCGTGGTTTTTCATCGAATGGTACTTCCGATCCCCTCTATGTGGTAGACGGATTGATAGTATCCGACTTGAGTGCTGTGGATCCTAATAATATAAAAAGCATGGAAGTCCTGAAAGATGCCGCATCCGCTGCCATTTATGGTGCGCAGGCCGGTAATGGCGTAGTGCTTATTACCACAAAGAGCGGAAGCAAAGGAACCAGCAGCATCTCCTACGACTTTCAATATTCCATCAGTAGCCTGGCGCAACGTCCCAAGCTGATTAATTCACAAGAAGCTTTATTGCAAAAGAAGGAGCAAGACCCTACTTTTACAGATGATAATATCCAGGAGCTTATTACCAGCGGCACATGGGACGGTGTATCGACTACCGATTGGTATGATGTGGCTTTTAATGCTTCGCCATCCTCCCATCATACGGTCAACTTTCAGGGAGCGAATGACAAGGGCTCTTTCTTCCTGTCATTAAACAATCTGTATGACAATGGTATTCTTCGTGAAAACAAGGATACCTACAAGCGGCTTTCCGTCATGCTGAATGCCGACTATAACATTAAACCTTGGTTGAAGGTAGGTGTTACTGCCAATTATGCAAAATATACGCAGAAATCCATCAATGACGGTAGTGCGGGCAATTCATATTCCAGTATGATTGCTACCGTGATGACCATGGCTCCTTATTATGCGGACACGTATGCAGCCGATGCGCTTCCTAAACAAATGGAGGCATTGATTGCCAACGGCTTTACTTTGCTGCGCAATGACAAGGGCGATTATTACAGCTGTCTGGGTTCTATGGAACAGATACATCCTATGGTAGCCATCCGCATGAGCGACAAGAAAAACTTCGGCAACAGTCTGATGGGAACGCTCTATGCCAACCTGACTCCTTTCAAAGGATTTGTGTTTACTACCCGGCTGGGTTACAGGGAACTGAACGCAAACACTTATCAGTATAACAATCTCTATTACGGTTCGGCTTCCGCCAATAATAAGGATAAGAACGGGGCCAGCCGCTCCAACTCCTCTACTACCTATTATCAGTGGGAGAACTTTGTGAATTATAGTACGGATTTGTGGGACAAGCATCATGTGTCTGCCATGCTGGGTATGTCCTACAGCGAGAATAACTTCACTTATGTTTCTGCCGGTGTAGACAAGACTGCCAAGCACGATCCTTTGTATGCCGACGTTTCGTATCCTGCCGGAGATGCCGTGAAGAGTACCGCCGGTTATAATCTGATTAATCGTAAGCTGTCCTATTTCGGCCGTTTGGCTTACGATTACCAGAACCGCTATATGCTGCAAGCGGCCATGCGTGCCGATGCAGCCGATACTTCCGTGCTTCCGGGTACCAATCGCTGGGGCTATTTCCCGTCGGTATCAGCCGGTTGGGTCATTTCCAACGAGCGCTTTTTCACGGAAAAGAACAATACCCCTCTCACATTCCTGAAGTTGCGTGCAAGCTGGGGGCAGAATGGCAGCACAAGCAATCTGAGCGGTTACAAGTATTCCAATTCCCTGGTGACTTCGGCTGCCGGGTACTCTTTCAGCAATACGGCGATGAAATATGTCACTTCTGCCAAACCTTCGCAGCTCTATAATCCTGACTTGAAGTGGGAAACCTCCGAACAGCTGGATTTGGGTATGGATTTGCGCGCTTTCAACGACCGCTTCTCGTTTGGTATGGACTGGTATCAGAAGAAGACAAAAGACTTGATTGTTTCCAACATTGTCATTCCTTATGAGGCGGGAAACTCATCGGCTCCGATGAATGCCGGTAATGTGACGAATAAGGGTTTTGAGTTTGAGGCCGGATGGAAAGACAAAGCCGGTGATTTCAACTATTCTGTGACCGCCAATCTGGCCACTTTGAAGAACGAGGTCACTTATCTGGATCCGCATGTCAGCGGCGGACGCATAGAAGGCGCCACTACAATGGCTTCGAACGGTTCGTTCTCCGCATTCGAGGTAGGCTATCCGGTGTGGTATTTCAGAGGCTATCAGGTCGATCATCTGGATGACAAGGGCAATCCCGTATTCAGGGATAATACGGGTGACGGTACCATTGATGCCAGTGACAAGGCGATGATTGGTAAACCGATGCCGGACTTCACATATGGAATCACGTTGACCGCCAACTACAAGAATTTTGATTTTCTGATTTTCGGCAACGGCTCCGTGGGCAATGACGTATTCATGTCCTACAGTTATAACTCCATATCCTATACGCTGAAGGAGATGTACGACCAGCGCTGGACGGCGGACGGGACTACCAGCCGTAAGTTTGCACGGCCGCAGAATACGAATGCAGACAAGTATGGCTTGTCCGATGCCTATATTTTTGACGGCTCTTATTTCCGCATCAAGCAGATACAGCTGGGATATACGTTGCCCCGGACGGTTACGAAGAAATTCCTGGCCGACAAGCTGAGAGTATATGCCTCGTTGGATAATTTCTTCTTGTTCACGAAGTATCCGGGACTCGATCCGGAGGTTTCCTCCACGGCTACCAGCGGTATGGGCGTGGATTACGGAAATTATCCCACAACGAAGAAGGTGGTGTTCGGTTTATCAGTTACATTTTAAATAATAAATAGAAGAAATATGAAAAGAAAATATATCTTGTCCGGACTGTTGGCGTGTGCACTTACATTTTCCGCATGCGATGTCGATTTGCTGGATATTCCCCAGAAAGGTGTAGAGAATGAAGAGAATTATTATCAGACGGATGAACAGTGTGAGTCTGCCATCGCTGCTGTCTATGCGTCCTGGCGGAATGCTTATTCCGGGCGTGGTGAGAAAGCCTCGCAGTATGCCAACGGTTTCTTCCTGAAAAATTTCTTGGCAGACGATTTCAATTCGGGTGGTGCCCGCTCCGACCAGGTGTATGCGCAGGAGATATACGAAAGTGCGATAGTGGCCACGAACGGTTGGGTGGAAAACTATTATAAGAGGTTGTATGCCACGATTTATCTGGCCAATCTGGTGATTGAGCGGTTCGATGCCGCTGAAAGTGAAGTGAAGGCAAGAAACATTGCCGAGGCCAAATTCTTCAGAGCCATCTGCTATTTCGAACTGACCACTTTGTGGGGGACTCCTCCTTTGGTAGATAGGGTATTGAAGAATTCGGAAGAGTATAAGGTGCCCAACTCCACTGCCGAACAGTTGTGGAAATTCATGGAGACAGACCTTACGGAAGCTATAACTTCCGGGAAACTCACTTCGAAAACGAGTTTGGAAGACAGGGACGGGGGAACCCGCGCCACGTTGGAGGCTGCCCGCTGCTTGTTGGGAAAGATTTATCTGTATCAGGAGAAATATGCCGATGCCAAAAGTGAGTTGGAGAAGGTCATTTCTTCCGGCAAATATGATTTGATAGCCGATGTCAGCACATTCTATCATCCGGCCTCTGCCGGCTGCAAGGAGTATGTGCTGGAGTGTGTGCGCCATTACGACCCTTCCAACATGTATTCTCAGGAGGGCTGGTTCGGCATCTTGGCCAATTGGGGATTCGGCTATGGCTTTATAGCCGGTCCGGAAGCGTCCATGCACTATAAGTTCAACACTACCAGCGGTTACAGCTACTTCAATCCGTCGAAGTCTTTGTACGATGCCTTTGTGGCTGAGGAGGGTGCCGACGGGTATCGCTTGAATGCCTGGATCAGGACCTGGGAGCAGGTGATTGCCATGAACATTGCGGTGAACACGACTACCAACAAATATGCCAGCGAAGGCTATTTCCGTCTGAAATGGCTGGCAAGCACCGATGACGAATTTGTAGGGTATTGGTGTGGAAACCAGAGCAATACTCCGGTCATCAGATATGCGGATGTGTTGCTGATGGCTGCCGAGGCTTGCCTCCAGGCGGGAGACCAAGCCGGTGCCGACGAATATCTGGGCAGAGTGCGCGACAGGGCCCGTCTTCCCAGAAAGAGTCATGTGACGCTTTCCGATATAAAGCTGGAGCGCCGCTTGGAACTTGCTATGGAAGGCATGCGCTTCCAGGACCTGAAGCGTTGGGGGGATGCTCCGGCGGTATTGGCGGATAAAGGGAAAAAGTTACCGACTTTCCAGATTGTACCTGACCCGAATAATGACCTCACTACGGCGGCAGGCATCTACAACGCCCGTTATACGACCAAAACCACCTATGTCGATAATGAAAAGTCGTTGGCGGGTTGGACTCCCAATCGCGACGAGTGGCTGCCGTTTCCTGAAAATGAATTGGAGGTGAACAGCAACCTGAAACAGAATCCCGGTTATTGATTTATCTTGAGAAATTCACAATTCGGTTTAACTATATAAAGAAGAAAAACATGAAAAGAAACTTAGTGATATTTGCCCTGCTGTTTGTTTGTATGGCTATAGGGGCGCAAACGGTATTCAAGAATGAAGAGGTAGAGGTTTCCTTGTTGAAAGAGAAGACTTGGGTATTTTCCACTTGGGACTATACTACCATGTATCTGATAGAGGGCGAAGACAAGGCCGTGCTGATTGATACCGGCACGCGTTGTGCGGATTTGGATAAGATTGTGGGACAGATAACCGGGAAACCGCTGGAAGTAATCGTCACCCACATGCACCCCGACCATGCCGGCTGCATCAAGTATTTCGATAAAGTATGGATGCATCGGGCCGATACGGTGCTGGTGCCCCAGCATGCGGCGGATTATCAAGGAGAATTCCTCTATATGGAAGAAGGACAAGTGTTCGACTTGGGTGGACGCAAGCTGGAAGTGGCATGGATGCCCGGGCATACGCCCGGCTCGGTGGTACTCCTGGACAAGGCAAACGGAGACTGTTATTCGGGTGATGCGTTCGGCTCGGGTGAAGTATGGCTGCAGTGTGTGCCGATGTCTCCCATCGCCACTTTCCATGAGTCGTGTTGCCGTATGGAAAAGCTCATGAAGGAAGGGCACATCAAGGATATCTGGTGCGGACATTATCCTTATCTGAAATCTTCTTTGCCGCTGGCCTATATTCAGACGATGATACGTATTTCCCACAGGCTGATGAATGGAGACCAGGAAGGTTCGGAACCTTATTCCAACTATTTCATCAAGATGCCTCCCACTGCGAGGAAGTTGGCCGAAGGCCGGGCGATGATTGTATATGATTCGACTAATATTCCGGAAGCCCGGTAACACACATGGCTATTCCTCTCTCACTTTAAGGCGTAGTCCTTGTATGCACGAGATGTGCATCTCATGTATCTCGAGATGTGCATCTCGTGTTGTATGAGATGTGCATCTCGTGCATACAAGGACCGGCTGTTAAAAGCATGAGGGTTATACCTTCACTCCTGAAAGGCATAACCCTCATACAACAAGCCAAGTAGCCCGTCCTTCTATTTGCCGTATTCGCTCGGACTTACTCCGAACTGCTTCTTGAAGCTCTTCGAGAAGTGGGACAGCGTGCTGAATCCCGTCATGTCCGCAATTTCCGAGACGGTATGTTTCCCTTCCGTTATCAGTTCGGCGGCACGGTTCAGCTTGTAGGTCTTGAAGAAGGTGCTGGGGCTTTCGCCGGTCAGTCCTTTTACTTTATAGTAGAACTTGGTGCGTGATATTCTCAGCAGCTCGGTCATGCGGGCAATGTCCAGTTCGGGGTTGGAGAGCTCGCTCTCCATCAGGTGGTAGAGTTCGGTCATGAAGACGTTGTCTTGCGGGGAGAGGATGTTCTCTTCTATCTTGTCCGTCTGCGTGGCCTTTCCCAGCATGTTGCGCGCTTTCTCGCGGTTCTTGAGCAGCGACTTGATGAGCGCCAGCAGGTAGGCAGGGTCGAAAGGCTTGGTCACGTAGGCGTCGGCTCCCGTGTCCAGTCCTTCCACCTGGTTTTCCACGGTGGCTTTGGCCGTAACCAGAATCACGGGCAGGTGGCAGAGCTGCAAGTCTTCCTTTATCTCCCGGCAGAACTGGTAACCGTCCTTGCCGGGCATCACCACGTCACTCAGAACCAGGTCGGGTGACTCCTCATGCAGCGCCTTCAGCGCATCGTCGGCATTGAAGCGGCAGATTACCTTGTAGTGGGCGGAGAGGAGGGTGCGCAGGTAGTGTGCCACTTCGGTGTCGTCGTCCACCACCAGCAGGGTGGGTTGCTTCTCGTCGGTGCCGGTCTTGTTCTCGGCAGGCTGCGAGGCGGCGGCCAGCGGGAAGGCTTCCGACTGGTTGCTCTGTTCCGTTGCCCGTTCGTCTTCGGCATACGCGGCGTCGTTCACGGGCAGGACGAAGGTGAACACGGCGCCGCTTCCCTCTTCGGACTGGCTGGCTTTCAGTTGCCCGTGGTGCAGTACGGCCAGGCTGCGGGCGTAGTACAGGCCGATGCCCGTTCCCCAGTTGTAGGTACCTTCGGCTTGGTTGCCTATCTGGTAATAGCGTTCGAATATCTTCTCTATCTTGTCTTCGGGGATGCTCTGTCCCGTGTTGGCCACGGACACTTTGACGTACTGCGTGATGCGCCCGTCGGCGGACAGGCCGAAGAGCCGCGCGGCTTTCTCACGGTCTATTACGTCGAAGCCGACACTGATTTTACCGCCTTGGGGCGTGAACTTCAGGGCATTGGACATTAGGTTGTTGAATATCTTTTCCACCTTGTCCTCGTCCAGCCACATCAGGAAGGTGTCTTCCAGTCCGTAGGTGTTCAGGTCGATGCCCTTGTCGTCGGCGTTCACCCGGAAGATGCCCACCTGGCGTTGCAGGCAGGCGATGAGGTCGGCGCGCTTCACTTGCAGGCGCAGGGTGTCGTTCTCCAGCTTGTTGAAGTCCATCATCTGGTTGACGAGCCTCAGCATGCGGTTCACGCTGCGTTGCACGATGTGCAGCAGGTTCTTGTCCGCACCCTCTATCCGCGGATTGGCGCAGAGCTGGTTCACGGGACCGGAAATCATGGTGAGCGGTGTGCGGAACTCGTGCGAGACGTTGGCGAAGAAGCTCATGTTCATCCGGTTCACCCGTTGCTCCTGCTCTTTCTCCAGGCGGGCGCGGCGGGCGGCCTCCTTTTCGGCGCGGACGCGGAGCAGGGCACGCAGGAAGAGAAGGGCGAGGGCGGTTGCCAACAAGAAGTAGATGCAGTAGGCCCACCACGTGCGCCAGGGAGCCGGATATACGCGGATGCGGATGGAGTTCTCGGCCTCCACGATGCTCCGGTCGTTGTTGGTGATTTTCACGTGGAACACATACTCTCCGGCAGGCAGGTTGGCGTAGTAGGCCTCGTGGTTGTTGCGGGCGTCTACCCAGTAGTTGTCGAAACCCTCCAGGTGGTATTGGTAGTGCACTCGTCCGTACTCGCTGTAGTTCAGGGCAGAGAAGGAGATGCTGAAACTGTTCTGGTCGTGCTCCAGGTGTATGTCGGGGCAGTAGGAGAGGTGCTTGCCGATGGTTTCTCCGTGCAATTGCGGACGTATCAGCTTGTTGTGTATCTTCAGGTCACTGAACAGCAGCGGGATGCTGCGCTTGATGGGCACGTCGATGGGGTTGAAGAGCGTGAGCCCGTGCGTGCCGCCGAATGCCAGCGTCCCGTCGGGCAGACGGCACGAGGCGCGGTCGTAGAACTGGTTTCCGCCTATGCCGTCGGCGGCGTAATAGTTGGTGAAGCGTCCGGCTGTCCGGTCATATTTGCTCAGTCCGTATTGGGTGCTTATCCAGAGGTTGCCTTGCAGGTCTTCCTCGATGCCCGATATGTCGAGGCAGGAGGTGCCGGGCATGGGTGTCATCCGGCCCGTTTCGGGATGGTAGCACATCAGGCCATTGCTTATGGTGCCTATCCAGAGAATGCCGTACGTGTCTTTGTACAAGGCCGTGGGGACGAATACGGAGCGGCGTATGCAGGCTTTCAGGTCCTCTTCCGCGATGTCCGCCGTGCCCGTCTCCAGGTTTTCGATGTCGATATGCTTGATGGGTTGGTAGAAGCCCGTCACCATCAGCCGGCGGTTATCCATCATCGCCAGGCCGGGCACGAAGGTGAACCCCTCGAAGAGCTTCATCGCCTCGAATTCCTTCTTGCCGGGGCGCAGGGCATAGACGTTGACCGTGGCGGTGCCTATCCAGATGGTTCCGTCGGGCGACTGGGCGATGGACATGGGCAGGAAAATCCGGTGCCGTTCCTCTATCTTCAGCTGCCCGTCGGGCGTGTAGCGGGCTTTCAGCACTTCGCTGTCGGTGCTTGTCATCCAGAGGTTGTTGTCGCTGTCCACCATCAGCTGGTTCACGTAGATGGCTTTCTGTTTCTCTTGCCCCCAGAACGTTTCGGGGTCGATGTGCCTGATTTCGCTGCTCTTCGTGTCATACACGTAGATGCCGTCCATCAGGGTGGAAATCCACAGCTTGTGGTCCTTGCCGGCGCTTAGCGACACCACGGACTTGTTGTTCAGCTCGGAGCGCAGGTAGTTGTCGTTGTTGAACCGCTCCTTGTAGTGGTAGCACACGGTGTACCCCTGGTCCACGGAGCCTATCCACAGGTTCTGCTGCGAGTCGGTGAACATTTGGCTGATTCGGAAGCGGGGCATCTCGAAGGGGAATCCGTTCTCGCCCTGGCGGGTCACGCTGCCGGTGCCCGGGTTGTAGTAGAACATGCCGTGTCTGGCGGTGTTCAGCAGCAGGCCGTTGTTGCCGTAGGGGTGTATGTAGTCGATGTCGGCGTTGCACAGCGTGGTGTTTCGGGCGATGGGCTGCGGCAGCGGCTTGAAGCTGCGCGTGCGGGTGTCGAAGATGCTGAGGGTGTGGTTGCCGGTTATCCACAGCTCGTTGTTGTGCAGGTACGAGTAGTAGGGATAGCCGCTGAGGGCGACAGACTCTTTCAGCTGAAGGGTGGAGGGGTCGTAGCAGCGGAGCCCGGTGGAGGTCATTACCCAGAGGTTGTTGTCGGGGGCGATGTGGCACTGTGCGTAGAAGGCATTTCCGGGGCTGATTTCGGGCAGCACGCAGGTAATCTTTTCCTCCCGGGGGTGGTAGGCGTAGAGCTGGAAGCCGGTGTTGAGGAAGATGCGCCCGTTGCGGTCTTCCAGAATCTGCCTCACGTTCTTGTTGTCGGCCTCGATGGGGATGATGCGGAAGTTGTCCTTGTCGGTGTATAGGCACACGCCGTTCACGGTGCCCACCCAGAAGCGGTTCTTCGAGTCGCGCAGCAGGTGGGTAATCTGGTTGTCGGGCAGTCCCAGCGAGTCGTCGGTGCAGAAGTACTGGTGGTAGTCGTGCACATTGTTCTTGTTCAGCCCGCGGAACGTGCCTATCCATATATGGCCTTGCGTGTCTTCGGCTATGGCGGTGACTTTCTGGTTGGAGAGGTCGTTGGCTATGACGGGGCTTTCGATTTCGGCATCCCGGTTTTCGGATAAGGGCTCTTTGGCGTCGCATGCCGACAGGCAGACGGCATACAGAGTTCCGGCCAGCAGGCAGAGCAGGGTACGGAGGATTTTCCGGTTAGACAAGGTCATATTAAAAGGTTTTGAATGATGTGCGAAAATAAGGATAAAAAATTGAATATAAGTTGCTTTGCAGCATGTTTTGAACAAAAAGGCAAACATTTGAACCTATGGGCAAGCGCTTTTAAACCTCCGGGCAAATCGTTTTTACATGTCGGCCAGTCCCTCCGGCGCAATCGGCGTAATATTGCAACCGGAAAAAGTGAACAAGTGAACAACTTGTCAACTCGTTCGCTGAAAGCAAGTCAAAGACAAATCATCAATTTTAAAAAACGATATACAACCATGAAAAGACAACCTTTATCCATGCTTGCGTTGGCCTCCCTGCTGATTCTCTCCTCTTGCGGACAGACAGCGGGCGTGAAGACCGCCGGCGCGCAACAAACCACGGGCGAAATCGTCGCCTCTTCCGAAACAGCCATCGCCCAGACCGAGTCGGGCAAAGTGGGAGGATTCCTGCAAGACGGTATTTATATATATAAAGGTATTCCCTACGCCAAGGCAGAGCGCTTCATGCCGCCTCAGCCTGCCGACAAATGGGAAGGCGTGCGTAGCAGCCGCATGTTCGGTCCCACCTGCCCCCAGGCGGTGCGTATGGGCTGGGGTGCCGATGAGCACGCTTTCGCCTTCCACTGGGACGACGGCTATCCCGGCGAAGACTGCCTGCGGGTCAACATCTGGACTCCGGGCCTGAACGACGGCAAGAAGCGTCCCGTCATGGTGTGGCTCCACGGCGGCGGCTATGCGGCAGGCAGCGGACAGGAACTTCCCTCCTACGACGGTTTCAACCTTGCCAAGAAAGGTGATGCGGTGGTAGTCACGCTCAACCACCGTCTCAACGTCCTCGGCTTCCTCGACCTTTCCGCCTACGGCGACAAATACGCCAAATCCGGCAATGCCGGCCTGCTCGACCTCGTGGCGGCACTTCAATGGGTAAACAAGAATATAGCCGCGTTTGGCGGCGACGCACAGAACGTAACGATTTTCGGACAGTCGGGCGGCGGCGGAAAGGTATCTACATTGCTTGCCACTCCGTCTGCCAAAGGGCTTTACCACAAGGCCATCGTTCAGAGCGGCTCCATGCTGCGCACGATGGATGCCAAGTATTCACGTCGCATCGGTGCTGCCGTGATGGACGAGCTGGGACTGAAAGCCTCGCAGATAGACGAGCTGCAGCAGATGCCTTACGAACGGCTGCTGGCCGCCGGTGAGAAAGCCGTTGCCAAGGTGAAGGCCGAGGCCGAGAAAGAGGACGGCATTTCCACCTTCATCTTCGGATGGGCGCCCACCGTGGACGGCGACGTGTTGCCTGCACAACCTTTCGACCCGCAGGCGCCTGCACAGAGCAAGGACGTGCCCGTGATGATAGGAACTACCTTGCACGAGTTCACCATGAGCACCTACGTGCCTGCTTTCCGCACCATCACCAAAGAGAAAGCCGTGGAATTCCTGAAACAACGCTACGGTGACCGCACGGACGATTTCCTCACCGCCTTCGAGAAGGCTTACCCCGGCTACCGGCCCAAGGATTTGGTGGATGTGGATTTCGTGTTCCGTCCCGGTGCGGTGGAGCAAGCCAGACTGAAAGCTGCGCAGCAGGGCGCTCCGGTCTATATGTACATGTTCGCCTGGGAATCTCCGGTGCTCGACGGCATGTTCCGCAGCACGCACTGCATGGAGATACCTTTCGCCTTCAACAATGCCGTGGCCCACGCCTCCATGACGGGCGGCGGTGCCGAGGCGCAGGCCCTGGCCGAGAAGATGAGCGGCGCCTGGCTGAACTTCGCCCGTACGGGCAATCCCAATGCAGAGGGCCTGCCCCAGTGGGATGCCTATACCGAAGAGGGAGGAGCCACGATGTTCTTCAACAACCGTTGCGAGGTGAAGCACCACCACGACAAGGAGTTGCTGGAGGTGGTACGGGCGTTCCCTACACGGGGATTCTGAGGCTTTAAAATGAAAGCGATACCCAGTTAATTCTAATAATTGACTTGTAACCATAAATGTAACTATAAATCTAATTTTAAACTAACTAAAATGAAACGAATCATGAATCAAGCAGCCCGAAAGAGACTTGCCGCTATGGCACTCTTTCTCTTAATCTGCCTTCCTTTCTCTCTGGCACAAGCCCAGACCGTGAAAGTGACCGGCAAGGTGACTGACAACCTGAATGAACCGATGATTGGTGTAAGTATCGTAGAGAAAGGTACTACCAACGGTTGTATTACCGATATTGACGGTAATTATACATTGAATGTGAATCAGGGAGCGACAATCATTTTTTCTTACATCGGTTACGTAACCCAAGAGAAACAAGCCGTTGCCGGTGTGATGAACATCGTATTGAAAGAAGACAGCGAGACGCTGGACGAAGTGGTGGTAGTAGGTTACGGTGTGCAGAAGAAAAGCTCCGTGACGGGAGCCATTTCGCAGGTGAAAGCAGAGGACATGCAAAACCGTACCATCAGCAACGCCCCTGCCGCCTTGCAGGGTAAGACTGCCGGTGTGCAGGTAATCCAGACCTCGGCAGCTCCGGGCAGCAGTCCTACGGTGCGCGTGCGTGGTTATTCCTCCAATGTGTCTTCCAATCCCCTTTACGTAGTAGATGGTATTCGCCTGAGCGATATCAGCGGCATCGATCCGAACGACATCGCCTCTATGGAAGTTTTGAAAGATGCCGCTTCGGCTGCTATCTATGGTGCTGAGGCCGGTAATGGTGTAGTGCTTATCACCACGAAGAAAGGTAAAGCCGGACAAGGCAAGATTACGTATGATTTTCAATGGACCACACAATCATTGGCACGCATCCCGAAAATGATGAATTCCGAGCAGTATATCGACTACATGGTGGAATCGGAAACTTATACACAGGACTACCTGTTGAGAAATTGGGACGGTGTTACCAATACCTCTTGGTCTGATGAGATATTCGAGAACAGCCAGATGCAGAAGCACAACATCGCCTTCTCCAACGGCAACGAAAAAGGGAACTACTACCTCTCGCTGACTTACCTTGACAACAACGGTATCGTGAAAGGCGACGCTGACGTTTACAAACGTCTGACCGCCACCATCAACGGCGAATACGAAATTAAGCCGTGGCTGAAGGTGGGTACCACCAACCAGATTGAGAAATACAACAGTCGCACCGTTTCTACCAACAACGAATACGGCAGTATGTTGGCTTCCATCCTGCAAGCCGACCCGTTGACTCCCTTCTCTTATACCTACGAGGAACTACCCTCCCATATGCTGAAAGCTATGAACGAAGGCAAGCACCTGCTTGATGATGGCAACGGCAACTACTATTCTGTTTCCAAGTTCTTGGGCGGTGAATCCTATCACCCGATAATTATGCGCGACAACAACGCTAACAAGAACAGCGGTTTCAATGTCAACGGTTCTATCTATGCCGACTTCAAGCCCATCAAGGACATCACCATTACTTCCCGTTTCGGTTACCGTCTTTCTGGTACACGCCAGAGCAACACAGACCTTCCTTTCTATGGTAACGCCACACAAAGCCGTGATTTTGTGAGTCACAATGCCACCTCTTCCACTTCCATCTACTACCAGTGGGAGAACTTCGCCAACTACATGAGACGCTTCGGCATGCACACCGTGACCGGTATGGTGGGTATGTCCTATCAGGAATCTACCTACGATTATGTGAACGGCAGTCTTTCTGCCAACGGTGAGGATGCCGTGAAGAAGAACGACCCGCTGTTCTACTTCCTTAACTACGGTTCGGCTTCTGCCACCAAGGGCGTAGGCGGTGAAAAGACTCGTTCGGCCAAGATGTCTTACTTCGGTCGTGTGGGTTATGACTTTGCCGGACGCTATATGTTGCAGGCTTCGTTGCGTGCCGATGCAGCTGACCTCGCTATGCTTCCTGCTTCCAATCGTTGGGGTTATTTCCCTGCCGTTTCTGCCGGTTGGTCTGTTTCCGAAGAGAAGTTCTTTGAACCCTTGAAAAAGCACATCAGCAGTTTGAAACTGCGTGCCAGCTGGGGACAGAACGGTAGCCTTGCCGCATTGGGTGGCTATACCTACAGCACCGACATGGCATTGGGCGGCATCTATCCCTTTGTGCCGGGCAACAGCTACATTACCGGTGCAGCTCCTACCTCTATGGGTAACGAAGACTTGAAATGGGAAACTTCTGAACAGATAAACGTGGGTATTGACGCACGCTTCTTGAACGACCGACTGACTTTCAGTTTGGACTACTTCGACAAAAAGACCAAAGACCTGTTGGTAAATGGTACTACCCCGTCCCTCATTGTGGGAGGTAAGACTTCACCAATGAACGCCGGTAACGTAAGCAACAAGGGTTGGGAAATCGAACTGGGCTGGCGCGATCACATCGGTGACTTCCAGTACAGCGTACGCGGTAACCTTGCCACACTGAAAAATGAGGTAACCTACCTTGACCCCTCACTGACCCGTTTGAGTGGTGTGAACTTCCATACCAATACCATCACCTTCTTTGAAGAAGGCTATCCGGTTTACTACTTCCGCGGCTATAAATTCAAAGGTGTAGATCCGGAAACCGGTGACCCTATTTTCCACGATTTGGATAACAGCGGTAATTTGAACGATGGCGACTTGGACTATATCGGTGATGCTATTCCCGATTTCACCTACGGTCTGACATTGACTGCCGCTTGGAAAGGCTTCGACTTGACGGTATTTGCTACCGGTTCACATGGAAATGACATATTTAATTGCATCAACCGTTCCGATATTCCCACTTACAATAAGATGAAGGAAGTATTCTATGACAACCGTTGGACGCCCAATAATACCGGAGGAACTGTTCCTGGTGCAAACGCTAAGAATATGGACAAATATGCCGTATCCGATGCCTTGGTATACGATGGCTCTTATTTTAAGATCAAGCAGATTCAATTGGGTTACTCCATTCCGAAACAACTGTTGAAAAAAGTATGCGTCAACAACCTGCGTCTTTACGCTTCGCTCGACGACTTCTTCACCTTTACCAGCTATCCGGGCTTCGACCCCGAAGCCGCAGCCAATGCCACGGCAGGTATGGGTGTGGACAAAGGCGCTTATCCTTGCTCAAAGAAAGTGGTACTTGGATTTAACATAGAATTTTAATCAAACCTAAAATTGATACAGAATATGAAAGCAAAATATTTTTATGTCGCATTGTTCGGCTTATCCACTCTGTTAGGAACAACCGGATGCGAAGACCGTTTGAACATTCCGAAGCACGGCAATATGGGAAGTCAGGAAGACTTCTACAAAACGGATGCAGATGCCATGCAGGCACTCTCTTCTCTCTACAATGCTTGGGGAGGCAATTATTACAACTGGTTCTTTGTGAAAAATCTGTTGGCCGACGATGTATGGACAGGCGGTGGCGGACGAGGTGATAACTCAGAGATGGAACGGCTCAACGAATATACTTTCGATATTGACCATAGTATGGTGTCTGGAATATATTCGGGCATGTACGGCATTATCTACAATGCCAACCTGATAATTGACCTGATGGAACCCGATACACAAGTAAAGAAACAGGCGGTGGCCGAAGCAAAGTTCTTCCGTGCATGGGCTAACTTTGAACTGGTTACTTTATTTGGTACCGCTCCCAAAGTAGACCATTTGCTTACTCCGGGAGAATACCGTATGGCAAACAGCACGCCCGAAGAGTTGTGGAGCTTCGTCGAACAGGATTTGAACGATGCTCTTGATGCCAATGTGCTCCCCTCAAAGAAGAGTGCGACCGATAGCGAAACAGGCATCCGTGTTACCAAGGAAGTTGCGCAGGCCATGCTGGGTAAGGCATACCTTTTCCAGAAGAAATATGCAGAAGCCGCCTCTATTTTGGATCAGGTGATTGATTCCCATAAATATGAGTTGTGGAAAGGTGAATATGACAAGCTGCTCCATATAGCCGCCAACGGCAGTTGCGAATCGATGCTCGAAGTACAGAAACGCAATGACTCAGAGCAGGCATGGACCCAGATGACAATGACATTCATTATGCAGGGATGGCGTACCGACAAATTGATGCTTACCGGTGAGGCACAAACCACGATTGCTTCTGGTACGTATGGCTTTATGAATCCCCGTAAGTCACTATACGATGCTTTCGTTGCCATGGAAGGGAAGAATGGCTATCGTGTGAACGCAACTATCCGCACTTACGAGCAGGTAGAGCAATTTGGCGTATCGCTGAATGCAGGTGCCATGCTGTCAAATCATGAAGGTTATTTCAACTGGAAGAACCGTGCATTGAAAGAAGACTGTATCTATGACGCTTCTTATTTTCAGGCACTGCAATACATCAACCTGCGTGTGATGCGTTATGCTGAAGTGCTACTGTTGGCTGCTGAGGCGCATGTAATGGGTGGAAGCAAAGATAAAGCTGTTGCATATATCAACCAGATACGCGAACGTGCCCAGTTGGCACCGCTCTCCAGTGTTACCCTTGACGATGTGAAGAAAGAAAAGCGTCTGGAACTTTGTATGGAGTGTGTACGCTTCCAAGACCTTGTTCGTTGGGGCGATGCAGAATCTGTATTGGGAAATCAAGGTAAAAAAGTTCCTGCATTCAAAGTAGATGGAGTGACATACCCATATACCAATTCTTCTTATGGTTTCAAGTCCAAGCACAACCTGCTGCCCATTCCTTTGAAGGAAATACAACTGAATCCTAATATGGTGCAAAACGAGGGTTGGTAATTTCTTATACATATAATATTATAAAGAACATTCGTATGAAAAAGATATTTCAATTAACTGCCTTGCTGATGCTTTGTTTCTTAGGAGCATGTAGCGAAGATGGGCTGGACGGATTGTCCGGAAAGTATGACATGGAAAGACGTGTCTATAAGAATATTGTAGCACAATCTACAGACAAGTTGCGCAAGGGCGTGAAACAGCTCAACCTTAAGTTTGCTGACGAAGCCGGTAACGAATGGGACTTGCGCTTAGGTTCTAAGGACTGGGTGTTGCAAAATGGAGTTTTTAAAGCAAAGCTTCTTGAAAAGTTAGAAGAAAGTGATATTAAGTCGGAAGAAGATAAAATCAAGCCGAAGGAACCGCTTACCGCCGGATTGCTGTACAGCATTGTAGGGCAGGACACTATTGCCTCTGGTGACTTGGAAGTCACCTTGTTGGGCGATACTTATTATATTGACGGTCTCTTCATGAGCAAGACCGGCACGCAATATTCTTGCGATTACAAAGGCCCCATCACTTTTGAGATTGGTGAAGACGACCCCGAAGCCAGCGGCTACACCACGGTTCTTACCACATCGCCCGTTTATCTGCTGGATGCCAACAACCAGCCTGTCGGCATCGTTCCCGGTGTATCTCAGTATTCGTTTGCAGTCAGTGACCCTGACGGCAACGGGGTGGCACAGTTCGACCTTATCAACAAGGAAAACATGCCGCTGGAAGCTTTGGCAGGCAGCTACAGTGTGACCGGCAAGTCGGAAGCCGGTTCCATGGCTCAGGGTAATGCACTTCCTGCAGAGTGGGGCGGCTGGTCTTGGGGCAGCTACTTCATCGCCAACGATGCCAAGCAGTATATTTTTGGAGGTACGCTGAACATTGCCGTTGCTACGGGCATGGAGGGCGAAACCCTCTTTACATTCTCCGGCAAGGGTTTGAACACTACGCTGGGCATGGACGCCACCGGTTCGCAAATCCCCGGTACGGCTGCCGATGCAGACTACCGCTTTGTCACCGTGCTGCAAGGCACCGGTTACGAAATGCGCGACCAGCAGATGGAAAGCGCCGTAATGGGGCGCAAGATGCCATTCTCCGTCTATCTGCCCAAAAGCTATGACGGACAGAAGGAATATCCCGTGCTCTACCTGCTGCATGGTGCCGACGGCAACCACAACGACTGGATGGCTCAGGGTATGCTGAATCCCTACGCCAGTGCAGCCGAGGCTGCGGGTGGCAAGGAGATGATTATTGTCTGTCCCAACGGAAGCCCCGACGGTCAGAATATTTTCTATTGCGACAACTATCAGGGAAACAACATGAAGTATATGACCTACTTCTTTGATGAATTCATTCCCTACGTCGAAAGCAATTTCAAGGTGAAAGCCGGACGTGGCACACGTGCCATTGCAGGTCTGTCTATGGGTGGTTTCGGCTCGCTGTATTACAGCTTTCTGCATCCCGAAATGTTCTGCTATGTCTATGCGTGCAGTCCTGCCACCGCCATAGAGGGTGCTCCCAACTTATATGAGATGTTGGGCACGAAAGATCTGCCGGGCATCACCATTGAAATAGGCAAAGGCGACTTCTTGTTCGGCTCTGCCAACAGCTTCAAGCAGGCACTGGACGGCAGCGGCATCGCCAACGAGTACATCACCCGTGACGGCATCCACGACTGGGCTTTCTGGAAAGGCTGTCTGCCCAAACTCTTGAAGAAAGTAAGCGATACATTTGAAGAATAACAGCATTGAGACATGAAAAGATTCTTAACTCCCCTTTTCACCTTTTGCGTGGCGCTGGCTGTGAATGCACAGCCGGTGCCCACCACCGGTTCGCCCGTGCTGCGTGCCGACAACATCGACGAAGTGGTCAGCGCCCTGACCCTTGAAGAGAAAGTGCACCTCGTCATCGGTTGCGGCATGTCGATGGGCAGTGACTCCAAGTTCCCCGGTACCGCCGGACGTACCTACGACATTCCACGCCTGGGCATCCCATCGGCTTTCCTTGCCGACGGACCGCACCGCCTGGCGATGGCTTCCAAACGAGAGTTCGACAGCCGCACCTATCACGCCACCGAATTCCCCTCGAGCACCACGGTGGCAGCTACGTTCGATCCTGATGCTGCTTACCATGTAGGCCGGGCTCTGGGTACCGAAGTGAAAGACTACGGTATGGACGTGCTCCTCGCCCCCGGTGTCAACCTGATGCGTAACGCCCTCTGCGGACGAAACCACGAGTATTATGCCGAAGACCCCGTGCTGGTGGGCAAGATAGCCGCTGCCTACATCAACGGCATCCAGAGCGAAGGTACCGGCACCTGCCTGAAGCACTTCGCCGTGAACAACCAGGAAACCAACCGCAACAACAACGACTCCCGACTGACGCAGCGCCCCTTGCGCGAGCTTTATCTGAAATGCTTCGAGATAGCCGTCAAGGAGGCTCAGCCCTGGAGCGTGATGACCGCCTACAACAAGGTGAACGGCAAATACACCTGCGAAGACCGCGAACTGACCGAAGATATCCTCCGCAATGAATGGGGATTCAAGGGACTGGTGATGTCCGACTGGAATGCCGGAAAAGATGCCGTGACTTCCATCGCGGCAGGTAATGACATGTTGCAGCCGGGGCAGGAACGCCAGTACAACGCCATTCTGGAAGCCGTGAAGAACGGCACGCTGGATGAGGCGCTCCTCAACCTCAGCGTGAAGCGTGTGCTGGAGTTTGTGGTGAAGAGCCACACCTTTGCCGGTTACAATTATCCCAACGAGACCGACCTCAAAGCCCACGCGCAAGTAGACCGCCGGGTAGGTGCCGAGGGTATCGTGCTGCTGGACAACAAGAATGCGCTGCCTATGGCTGCCGGCATCAGGAAGGTAGGCCTTTACGGCACTACTTCCTACGACATGGTTCCTGCCGGTATGGGATTCGGCAGTACGGGTTTCGGCTACTACACGGTGTCTATGGTAGAAGGCTTGCGCAATGCGGGCTATACGGTAGATAAGGATTTGCTGAACCGCTACAAGAAGCACATGGCCGACGAGCAGAAACGCCTCTTCCCCCACGGTCGTCCTCCTTTCGCGTTCACTCCGCTGCCCCGTGCCGAAGAGTTCCTGCCCACTGCCGAGGAACTGGCCGCGCAAGTGAAAGCCAACGACATCGCCGTGCTTACGCTGGGACGTGTCAGTGGTGAAGGCTGCGACCGCCGTGTGGAAGATTTCCTCTTGAAGGAGAACGAACTGGCTCTGATAAAGCAAGTGTCTGCCGCCTATCGTGCCGCAGGCAAGAAGCTGGTGGTGGTTCTCAACATCTGCAGCCCCGTGGAGACCGCTTCATGGAAAGAACTGGCAGATGCCTTGGTATGCGCTTTCCAGCCCGGGCAGGAAGTGGGCAACTGCATTGCCGACGTGTTGACGGGTAAGGTGAACCCCAGCGGTAAGCTGCCCATGACGTTTGCCGTGAAGTATGGCGACGCGCCGTCGGATGCCAATTTTCCCTTCGACTATGAGTTCAAGATGCCGTCGTTCGCCATGGGTACCGGCATGAACTTCAAGTCCGACAAGAAAGAGGAGAAGCCGAAAGAGCCGGAACGCAACGTCGATTTCACCCTCTACGAGGAGGGCATCTACGTGGGTTACCGTTACTTCGATACCTTCGGTAAAGAGGTGTCTTACCCCTTCGGCCACGGACTGAGCTATACCACCTTTGAATATGCGGTGGAAGAGGCTGCCATCGACGGTGACCGCTGCCGCATGAAAGTGAGCGTGAAGAACACCGGCAAGGTGGCAGGCCGTGAAGCCGTGCAGCTCTATGTCAAGGCTCCCGAGGGCGGCATGGACAAGCCCGCCAAGGAACTGAAAGCCTTCGGCAAGACCCGCCTGCTGAAACCCGGCGAGAGCCAGACCCTGACATTGGAGTGGAACGTGATGGACATGGCCTCCTTCAACGAGAAAAGCAGCTCTTGGGAGTTGGCCAAGGGTGAATATCAATGGATGGCTGCCGCCTCTTCGGCCGACGTGCGTTGCACCACGGTGCAGAAGGTGGCAAAGGCACGCAAGCAGAAAGTGCACGATGCCATGCGGGCACAAGTGCCGGTGGCTGTGCATCCCATGGTGAAGAGATGAGGTGTGCATATACATCACCTGAAAAAACTGATATATATCAATCCATTTTAGAATGGAAAGCACTTATTTTGTAGTACATTTTTAAAATCTATGCCATGAAAAGATTGATACTTTCTCTTTTTGCCGTCTGCTCGTTGTGGATGGCAAATGCACAGAATCCTGCATGGGGACCACAAAGCAAGGTCGTGACCGACAGCATCTACAGCACGGTGCTGAAGACGCACCGCGCCTATACCATCTATCTGCCTCAGAGCTATGACAAGGAGGCAGACAGGAAGTATCCCATTCTCTACCTGCTGCACGGCATGTCGGGGGTGAATACCAGCTGGTTTACGGACCAGCGTGTGAAGGACGTGATGGACCAGTTGACGGCATCGGGCGAGGCGTGCGAGATGATTATCGTCAGCCCCAACGCCGGAGGCAATCCGGCCACGTGCTGGAACGGCTACTTCAACATGCCGGGATGGGCTTACGAGGATTTCTTCTACAAGGAGTTCATGCCCTATATCGAGAAGACCTACCGTGTGGTGGGCGACCGTCAGCATCGTGCCGTTGCGGGCCTTTCGATGGGTGGAGGCGGAACCACGAGCTACGCGCAGCGCTATCCCGACCTCTATTGTGCGGCATACGCCATGAGTGCCTTGATGAACATCCCCGTCAGTGGTGAGGCGGCGGGAAAAGACCCCGACCCCACAAACAAGATGGCTGTGCTGACCCGTTCGGTGCAGGAGCATAGTTGCATCAAGTATGTGCTGGAGGCTGATGAGGCCCGTAAAGCTGCTCTGCGCACCGTGCAGTGGTTTGTGGATTGCGGTGACGATGATTTCCTGCTCGACCGTAACATCGAGTTCTTCCAGGCGATGCGCAATGCCGGCATTCCTTGCCAGTTCCGCGTGCGCGACGGAGGGCACACCAGTGAATACTGGCATTCGGCATTGTATATGTGTTTGCCTTTTGTGAGCCGGTGCTTTGAGAAATGAGATTTGATTCCCTTCAACTTTCTCCAACTCCTTAAACAATTAAAATGATTATGAAGAAATTTACACTTTTATTTACTTTGTTGCTGATGTGTGCAATGAGCTTTGCGCAACAAGCCTTGTGGGGCGGTGCTCCGGTAGTTTCGCCGGAGATTCACGATGACAATACGGTCACTTTCCGCCTGAAGGCGCCGAAAGCCGTGAAGGTGCAGTTGACGGGTGACTTCCTGCCGCCGCACACCATCCAGACACCGAGGGGCGAGTATGACGCTCCGGGCATCGTCGATATGAAGGAGGGCAAGGACGGCGTGTGGGAATATACCACTGCCGAACCGCTGAAACCCGAACTTTATGGCTATGCTTTCTTTGTGGACGGGCTGAAAATAATGGATCCCGGCAACGTCTATATGATTCGTGATGTGGCAACTGTGACGAATGTGTTCATCATCGGCGGTGACCGTGCCGACCTCTACAAGGTGAACAAAGTGCCTCACGGAACAGTGAGACGTATGTGGTACAATAGTCCCACGCTGGGTATGGACCGCCGCCTGACGGTTTATACACCCGCCGGCTACGAGAACGGCAAGAAGCGTTATCCCGTCTTCTACCTGCTGCATGGCGCCGGAGGTGACGAAGAGGCATGGATTGCCTTGGGCCGTACTTCACAAATCCTGGATAACCTGATAGCGCAGGGCAAGGCAGAACCGATGATTGTAGTGATGACCAACGGCAATGCCTGGCAGGATGCCGCTCCCGGTGAATCGCCCAAAGGTTTCACTGTCCCTTCCATGAGTCCGAAGGAACGTGCTTCCGCTCCGGAAGGAGGCTTCGAACTTTCTTTCCCGGAAATCGTGAAATTCGTGGAGAAGAACTTCCGCACATTGCCGGACAAGAAGCACCGTGCCATTGCAGGCCTCTCGATGGGTGGCTTCCACTCTTGCAGCATCTCGAAGTACTATCCGGATATGTTCGACTATGTGGGCTTGTTCTCGGGTACTGCTTCCAGAAACGATAAGTCCACTTGTCCGGTCTATACCGACTTCGAGGGTAAACTGAAGACGCAGTTTGCCAAGAAACCGGCACTCTATTTCATCGCTTGCGGCAACCGTGACTTTGTCTTCAAGAGCGTGACGGACTTCCGCAAACTGCTCGATGACAACGGTTGCAAGTACGAGTATCTGGAAACGGGCGAGGGACATATCTGGAGGAACTGGCGCATCTATCTGACGGAGTTCGCGCCGAAGTTGTTCAAGTGACTTCGTGCCGATTGATTCACCCTGCACTTCGCCAATCCGAAGTGCAGGATTATAGACTATCTGTTTAATAACAAAATAACAAACTCATTATGAAAAGAATTTCTATTTTATCAGCTCTGTTGCTGATGTGTGCGATGACTTTCGCGCAACAAGCTCTCTGGGGCGGTGCCCCCGTGGTATCACCTGAGATACACGACAACAATACAGTAACTTTCCGCTTGAAGGCGCCGAAAGCCGTAAAGGTGCAAGTAACCGGCGACTTCCTGCCTACGCAGAAAATCAAGACTCCTTTTGGTGAGTTTGATGGTCCGGGTGTGGCAGATTTGAAAGAGAACAAGGACGGTGTGTGGGAATTCACTACTCCCGAACCGCTGAAACCAGAACTCTACAGCTACACTTTCCTGGTAGACGGACTGAAGATTAACGACCCTGCCAACGTCTATATGATTCGAGACGTGGCAAGCGTGACGAATGTATTCATCATCGGTGGTGACGAGCGCATCGATCTCTACAAAGTGAATAAGGTTCCTCATGGAACGGTATCTAAGGTATGGTACAACAGCCCCACGCTGGGTATGGACCGCCGCCTGACTGTCTATACGCCTGCCGGATATGAGACAAGCGGCAAGCGCTACCCCGTCTTCTACCTGCTGCACGGCATGGGTGGCGACGAGAACGCATGGAGCGAACTGGGACGTACGGCACAGATTCTGGATAACCTCATCGCCCAAGGCAAGGCCAAGCCGATGATTGTAGTGATGACCAACGGCAACGCCGCATTGGAAGCAGCTCCGGGTGAATCTTCACTGGGCTTTGCCGCTCCCAACATGAATCTGCCCAAGACGATGGAAGGCTCTTTCGAAACGGCTTTCCCCGACGTGGTGAAATTCATTGATAAGACTTACCGTACACAGGCCAACAAGAAGGGGCGTGCCATTGCTGGTCTCTCTATGGGAGGTTTCCACTCCATGCACATCTCCAAGCAATATCCGGACATGTTCGACTATGTAGGGCTGTTCTCGGCTGCCATCATGCCCAACAAAGATGTGAAGTCTCCGATTTATGACAACCTTGAAGCCAAACTGAAAACCCAGTTTGCCAAGAAACCGTCACTCTATTACATCGCTATCGGTAATAAAGACTTCTTGTTCCAGGCCAACAGCGACTACCGCAAGATGTTGGACGAGAAGGGTTACAAATATGAATATTATGAAACCGGAGAAGGTCATATCTGGAAGAACTGGCGTATTTACCTGACAGAATTCGCACCGAAGATATTTAAATAAGATTATGAAGAAGAATATCATATCCATGGCAGCAGCAATGGCTGTTTTGTCAGCTTGCGGACCGGGTGTGCCGCAGCTTGGAAAGTCCTCTCTGGATGAGGTGATTGGCGCCATGACCTTGGAAGAAAAGGCGCATCTGGTAGTGGGTACCGGTATGGCAGGTTTCTCGGGTGACAGTGCCGTAATCGGTGCAACGAGAAAGCTAGTGCCGGGTGCGGCAGGAACCACATACCCGATTGAACGCCTCGGCATTCCCGCTGTGGTGCTGGCTGATGGTCCCGCCGGACTGCGTATCGACCCCAAGCGTGAGGGGGATTCGGCTACGTACTATTGTACTCATTTCCCTATCGGAACTTTGCTCGCCTCTACCTGGGACCAGGAACTGGTGGAAAGTGTAGGTCAATCCATCGGTAACGAAGTGCTGGAATACGGTGCGGACGTGCTGTTGGCTCCGGCGCTGAACATTCACCGTAACCCGCTTTGCGGACGTAACTTCGAGTATTATTCCGAAGACCCGTTGGTGTCGGGTAAGATTGCCGCCGCCTACGTACGTGGTGTGCAGAGCAACGGTGTGGGTACCAGTATCAAGCACTTTGCTGTGAACAACCAGGAAACCAACCGTATGGCTACGGATGCGCATGTATCTCCACGCGCCTTGCGCGAAATCTACTTGAAAGGGTTCGAGATTGCCGTGAAGGAATCCGCTCCTTGGACCGTGATGTCCTCATACAACTACCTGAACGGTGTCTACACTTCGGAAAACAAGGAGTTGCAGACAACGATGTTGCGCGACGAATGGGGCTTCAAGGGCATGGTGATGACCGACTGGTTTGGCGGCAAGGATGCCGTGGCACAGATGGTGGCAGGCAACGACATGTTGCAGCCCGGTCTGCCCAAGCAGTACGAAGCCATCGTGAAGGGTGTGCAGGACGGAGCGTTAGATGAAGCCATCCTCAATCAGAATGTGAAGCGTATTCTGGAGATGATTCTCCAGACTCCCCACTTCAAGGGATATAAATACTCCAACAAGCCTGATTTGAAGGCGCATGCTGCCGTTACTCGCCAGTCGGCAACGGAAGGCATGGTATTGCTGAAGAACGATAACGGTGCTCTGCCGCTGGCTGCCGACGTGAAGAACGTGGCACTCTTCGGTTGCACTTCCTACGATTTCATTGCAGGCGGTACAGGTTCGGGCAACGTGAACCGCGCTTATACCGTTTCGCTATTGGACGGCTTGAAGAATGCCGGCTATGTGGTGGATGAAGCGCTGAAGAATAGCTATGAAGCTTACCTGAAAGCCGAGAAAGAACGTCTGTCCAAAGATAAGAAAGAGTGGTTCATGCCCGATACCCGTCCGGCTGAGATGGCTGTGTCCGCACAGGTCATCCGCGAGCAGGCTGCCAAGGCCGATGTGGCACTGGTGACGCTGGGACGTACCTCTGGTGAGTTCCTCGACCGTATGGTAGCTGACTTCAACCTTACCAAAGAAGAGCAGGACATGCTGAAAGCCGTGTCCGATGCTTTCCATGCTGCCGGAAAGAAGGTAGTGGTGGTACTCAACATCGGCGGGGTGATTGAAACCGCTTCTTGGAAATCTGTTCCCGATGCCATCCTTTGTGCATGGCAGGCAGGCCAGGAGGGAGGAAACAGTGTGGCCGACGTACTGAGTGGCAAGGCTTCTCCTTCGGGCAAGCTGACAATGACTTTCCCGGTGAAGTTTGAAGATGCTGCTTCTTCCGACAACTTCCCGATAGACATGCGTGTAAGCACCGACCTTATGAACAAAGGCGGGAAGAAGAACGACGTGAAGAACGTGGACTATACCAATTACGAAGAGGACATCTACGTGGGTTACCGTTACTTCGACACCTTCGGCAAGCAGGTTTCCTATCCTTTCGGTTACGGTCTTTCCTATACCACTTTTGCTTACGACAAGGCTGCTGTCAAGGCAGACAACGGTGTCTATACCGTGTCTGTAGAAGTGAAGAACACCGGTAAGGTAGCAGGCAAGGAAGTGGTTCAGCTTTATGTATCCGCTCCCGATGCTGCAGACGCCAACAAACCCGAAAAGGAACTGAAAGCTTTCGCCAAGACCAAGGAACTGAAACCGGGCGAAACTACTGTGGTGACGCTGAAAGTGAATGCTGCCGACCTGGCTTCCTACGATGAGGCTGCATCGGCATGGGTGGTAACTCCCGGAAACTACAAGTTCCTCGTCGGGGCTTCCTCACGCGACATCAAGGCTACGCTGGAGGCTGAAGTAGCTGCCGCAACGCAGAAGACGAACAACATCTTGAAACTTCAGGAACCGATGAGCCTCTTGAAGAGATGAGAGTAGGATTGTCTGAAAAGATAACAAATCATACCCTAAAAAACATCCTGTTGTACCCTTTGGTATGGCAGGATGTTCTTATCTTTGTGCCTCGTATAAACAGATAGTGCAACTATTATAAACCAATATCACAACCATGAATAAAAAGTTAATCTTATCTTTAGCCCTATCAGGGTTAGTGCTTACTGCTACGGCGCAGACCACTGTTGCGCCTGCCATTCCAAGAGACGAGAAAATAGAACAGCAGATTGAGACTTTGCTGAAGAAGATGACGCTTGACGAGAAAGTCGGTCAGATGTGCGAACTCACTATCGACCTCCTGCAGAAACGCGCCAATCCCTTTGCCGGCCTCGACCCGAAGAACATCACGGTGAAGGACCTGCAAAAAATCATCAAGAGATACAAGCTTGAAAAGGAATTCAAGCTGGGCAAGGAGATGCCTTCGCAGGATGTGATGATGAAGCTCTATATGCGTATCCAAGGCATTGAGAATGCCAAGGGCTTCCAGTTGGATGAGGCGATGCTCGACTCTGTCATCGGAAAATACAAAGTAGGCTCCATCTTGAACGTGCCCAACGGTGTGGCACAGAGCGTGGAGAAGTGGCAGGAAATCATCAAACGCATTCAGGAGAAATCCATGGAGGTGATGGGTATTCCTTGTGTGTACGGTGTAGACCAGATACACGGAACTACCTATACGCTGGGTGGTACTTTCTTCCCGCAAGGCGTCAATATGGGAGCTACCTTCAACCGTGAACTGACACGTGAAGGTGCACGCATCTCCGCTTATGAAACAAAGGCGGGAAGCATTCCCTGGACGTATGCCCCGGTGACCGACCTCGGGCGTGACCCGCGCTGGCCGCGTATGTGGGAAAACTATGGTGAAGACGCCTACGTCAATGCCGAAATGGGACGTGAAGCCGTTATCGGTTTCCAGGGAGAGAACCCCAACCTGATTGGCGGGAACAACGTTGCCGCTTGTATGAAGCATTATATGGGTTATGGTGTCCCCGTTTCCGGTAAGGACCGTACGCCGTCTTCCATCACCGAGCAGGATATGCGTGAGAAGCATTTTGCTCCTTATCTGGAAATGGTGAAGGCAGGTGCCCTCTCCGTGATGGTGAACTCCGCCATGAACAACGGCCTGCCTTTCCATGCCAACTATGAGCTGCTGACCAAGTGGCTGAAAGAAGACCTCAACTGGGACGGTATGATCGTGACCGACTGGGCGGACATCAACAACCTTTATAGCCGCGACCACATTGCCAAGGACAAGAAGGAAGCCATCAAGCTCGCCATCAATGCCGGTATCGACATGTCTATGGACCCGTACGACTGGAAGTTCTGTACACTCTTGAAGGAGCTGGTGGAAGAAGGTGAAGTTCCCATGAGCCGTATAGACGATGCTGTACGTCGTGTGCTGCGTTTGAAGTACCGTCTCAACCTATTTGAAAAGCCCTATTATGACTTGAAAGACTTCCCGTTGTTCGGTAGTGCGGAACATGCCGCTGCTGCATTGCAGGCTGCCGAAGAGTCTTTGGTACTCCTGAAGAATACAGACGGTATATTGCCGTTGGCAAAAGGCAAGAAACTGCTGGTTACCGGTCCGAATGCCAATTCCATGCGTTGCCTCAACGGTGGCTGGTCCTATTCATGGCAGGGCGACAAGGCCGACGAGCATGCAAGCCAATACAATACGATTCTTGAAGCCTTCACCAATAAATTCGGTGCGGACAATATCATTTACGAAGCCGGTGTCACTTATAAGCAAGGTGGCAACTGGTGGGAAGAAAACACTCCGGAGATAGAGAAAGCTGTAGCTGCCGCTGCCGGTGCCGACTACATCGTTGCCTGCATCGGTGAGAACTCTTACTGCGAGACTCCGGGTAACCTGACGAACCTCTTCCTCTCCCAGAACCAGCTCGATTTGGTGAAGGCTCTTGCCAAGACCGGGAAGCCCATCATTCTGGTGTTGAACGAAGGTCGTCCTCGCCTGATTGCTGACATCGAGCCTTTGGCTAAGGCTGTTGTCAATACTATGCTTCCGGGCAACTATGGCGGTGATGCGTTGGCAAACCTCATTGCCGGTGACGCCAACTTCAGCGGAAAGATGCCTTTCACTTATCCGAAGGAAATCAACTCTCTGATTACGTACGACTACAAACCGTGCGAACACATCGGCAAGCAGATGGAAGGTGCTTATAACTACGATGCGCAAGTATCTGTACAGTGGGCGTTCGGTTATGGATTGAGTTATACTACTTTTGCATACAGTAACCTCAAGGTGGATAAGTCGGACTTTACCGCTGATGATGTGCTTACTTTCACTGTAGATGTGAAGAATACCGGTGACCGTGTCGGCAAGGAGAGCGTGTTGCTCTTCAGCAGTGACCTCGTTGCCTCCCTTACTCCCGATACCCGCCGTCTTCGCGCTTTCGAGAAAGTGGAACTGAAACCGGGCGAGACAAAGACCGTGACTCTGAAACTGAAAGGCTCCGACCTTGCTTTCGTAGGCTATGATGGCAAGTGGATTTTGGAGAAAGGTGACTTCCGCATCCAGACGGGTGACCAAACGGTGAACGTGGTTTGTACGGATACCAAGAAGTGGGAGACTCCGAATAAGTGATACGACAAGGTCTTTTAGACCTTTAGAACCATAGTAAAAGGGCCGATAGCATGAAACAAGCTATCGGCCTTTTATTTTTCCGCGTTGTCTTTCAACAGTATCTTCTTTCCGTTTGTATCTCCTTACTTCTTTTCCTGAAACAATAGAGATTGTATGCTTGAGATGTACATCTCATGTTGTCCGAGATGCACATCTCGTTGTGCTTGACATGTGCATCTCATGCAGTATGGAACGTGATAATTCATTTCATAAAGTATAAGCTTCTGTCTCATAAGATTATATGTTTTACCCCTTATCTTGAAGTGTTGAAAGGGTGTGTTTGTAATATAATTCCCGTTTGAACCGTTAAATCAATCTTTTTTTCTCTAATATTTTGTAGTCGAACAGATTATTTATATCTTTGCAACCGAAAACGGATGAAAGGTGGAGGGGCGATTAAGCTCCTCTTTTTTGTTCCTAATGGTTAATCTATGATAGAAAAGAAAACTGTTTGTCAGATTGTTGACGAGTGGCTGGCAGGAAAGGACTACTTCCTTGTGGAGGTGACAATCAGCCCGGATGACAAGATTTTGGTGGAAATAGACCACAAAGAAGGTGTTTGGATTGAGGACTGCGTAGAGCTGAGCCGCTACATCGAGTCCAAGTTGAACCGTGAGGATGAGGATTATGAGTTGGAAGTCGGTTCGGCCGGCATCGGACAGCCCTTTAAGGTACTGCAGCAGTACATTAACCACATCGGCAAGGAAGTGGAAGTGCTGGCAAAGGACGGCCGCAAGCTCAGCGGCGTGTTGAAGGAAGCCGACGAACAGCATTTCGTCGTGACCATTCAGAAGAAAGTGAAAGAGGAAGGTGCCAAGCGTCCCAAGCTGGTGGACGAGGACTTGACCTTTACGTATGAAGAGATAAAATACACTAAATACTTAATCAGTTTTAAATAAGACTATGGCCAAAAAAGTAGAAACTGTCAGCTTGATAGATACATTTTCGGAATTTAAGGAACTGAAGAATATCGACAGAACCACGATGGTAAGCGTACTCGAGGAGTCGTTCCGTAGTGTGATTGCGAAAATGTTCGGTACCGATGAGAATTACGACGTAATTGTAAACCCGGACAAGGGTGACTTCGAAATATGGCGTAACCGTGAGGTAGTGGCAGACGAGGATTTGGAAAACCCGAACCTGCAGATTGCATTGTCCGAAGCACAAAAGATTGATGCTTCTTATGAAGTGGGCGAGGAAGTGACGGATGAAGTTATCTTCGCGAACTTCGGTCGCCGTGCCATCTTGAACTTGCGCCAGACACTGGCCTCCAAGATATTGGAACTGGAGAAAGATAGTATTTACAACAAATACATTGATAAAGTGGGTACCATCATCAATGCGGAAGTCTACCAGATTTGGAAGAAAGAGATGCTGCTGCTCGATGATGAAGGCAACGAACTGTTGCTGCCCAAGACCGAACAGATACCGAGTGACTTCTACCGCAAGGGCGAGACCGCCCGCGCCGTAGTGGCACGTGTGGACAACAAGAATAATAATCCGAAGATTATCCTGAGCCGTACGTCGCCCGTCTTCCTGCAACGTCTGTTCGAAATGGAAGTACCCGAAATCAATGACGGACTGATTACCATCAAGAAGATTGCCCGCATCCCCGGCGAGCGTGCCAAGATTGCCGTTGAGAGCTACGATGACCGTATCGATCCGGTAGGTGCTTGCGTGGGTGTGAAGGGTAGCCGTATTCATGGTATTGTCCGCGAGCTTCGCAACGAGAATATCGACGTTATCAACTATACGTCCAATATCCAGTTGTTTATACAGCGTGCCTTGAGCCCTGCCAAGATTTCTTCCATCCGCTTGAACGAGGAAGAACGCAAGGCTGAAGTGTTCTTGAAACCCGAAGAGGTGTCGCTGGCTATCGGTAAAGGCGGTTTGAATATCAAGCTTGCCAGTATGTTGACTGAGTACACCATCGACGTGTTCCGTGAGTTGGATGAGGCCATAGAGGATGAAGACATCTACTTGGACGAATTCCGTGATGAAATAGACGGTTGGGTTATCGATGCCATCAAGGCTATCGGTATCGATACGGCTAAGGCTGTGTTGAACGCTCCCCGTGAGATGTTGATTGAGAAGACGGACCTCGAAGAAGAGACGGTGGACGAGGTATTGCGCATTTTGAAACAGGAGTTTGAAGAGGAGAATGAATGATTTACGATTTTACGATTTACGATTTACGATTAGAGTTTGATTGTAAATGTAAGTCGTTCCGCTCCGAGTATTATCAATCGTAAATCGTAAATGGTTAAATCGTAAATAGAAAAAATTGATGACGATAAGGTTAAACAAAGTAACAAGAGATTTAAATGTAGGGATTACGACGGCTGTCGAGTTCCTGCAAAAGAAGGGATTTACCGTTGAGGCAAATCCGAACACAAAAATTACGGATGAACAGTTCGAACTGCTCAAAAAGGAGTTTAGTACAGATAAGGACCTTAAGATAAAGTCGGAGCGTTTCAGCCAGGAACGTCAGAGCAAGGACCGCAACAAGGCGTCCGTGTCTATTGACGGCTATAGGGAAACGCAGGAGAAAGCGAAGCCCGAAGAGATTAAGACGGTTGTTCCGGAAGACGCACGTCCGAAGTTCAAGCCGGTAGGCAAGATTGATTTGGACAAACTGAACCGTAGACCTGCTCCTGCTCAGGAAAAAGAGAAAGAAGCGGAAAAAGCGGTAGAGGAGAAGAAGGTGGAGGAACCGGCAGTTGTAGAAACGCCGAAACCGGAACCTGCTCCTGCTCCCCAACCGGAACCACAGCCGCAACCGGAGGTACAGCCGGCATCTGAGCCCGAGCCGCAGCCCGTTTCGGAACCGCAGCCACAACCCGTTGTCAAGGAAGAGCCTGCTCCGGTTGTAGAGGCTCAACAAGAATCTAAAAAGGAAGAAATGATAGAAGCGCCTGCTCCCGCACCGGCAGCTGAAGAAGCACCGGTTGAAAAAGAGGGGAAAGAAGAAGGAGAAGAAATCTTCAAGATACATCAGCCTGAGTTTGTTTCGAAGATTAATGTTATCGGACAGATAGACTTGGCGGCCCTGAACCAATCCACACGCCCAAAGAAGAAATCGAAAGAGGAGAAACGCAAGGAGCGTGAAGAGAAGGAAAAGATTCGTCAGGATCAGAAGAAGCAGATGAAGGAAGCTATCATCAAGGAAATCCGCCGTGATGACAGCAAGTTGAAGGATACCGCTGCCGGTGATGCCAACGGCAAGAAGAAACGTGTCCGTATCAATAAGGAGAAAGTGGACATCAACAATGCTTCCAACTTCCAGCGTGGTGGCAACGACCGTGGACACGCAGGTGCCCAGCAAGGTCAGGGTGCCCGCCCGCAAGGTGGAAACCAGCCTGGTGGAAACAATGCCAATAATAACCGCAACCGCAATAAGGACCGCTTCAAGAAGCCGGTCATCAAGCAGGAGGTTAGCGAGGAAGATGTAGCAAAGCAGGTAAAGGAAACTTTGGCACGCCTCACTTCCAAAGGAAAGAACAAAGGTGCCAAGTATCGTAAGGAAAAACGTGACATGGCTTCCAGCCGTATGCAGGAATTGGAAGACATGGAAATGGCAGAAAGCAAGGTACTGAAGATTACGGAATTCGTGACGGCCAACGAGTTGGCAAGCATGATGGATGTTTCTGTTACTCAGGTCATCGCCACTTGTATGAGCATTGGCATGATGGTATCCATCAACCAGCGTCTGGATGCCGAGACCATCAACCTGGTGGCTGAGGAATTCGGCTTCAAGACAGAATATGTAAGTGCAGAAGTGGCGCAGGCTATCGTAGAGGAAGAGGATGATGAGGAAGATTTGGAACCTCGCGCTCCGATTGTAACGGTGATGGGTCACGTAGACCACGGTAAGACTTCATTGCTCGACTATATCCGTAAGGCGAATGTGATTGCCGGTGAAGCGGGTGGTATCACACAGCACATTGGTGCCTACCACGTGTCGCTGGACGACGGACGTAAGATTACATTCCTCGATACTCCGGGCCACGAGGCGTTTACCGCCATGCGTGCCCGTGGTGCCAAAGCTACGGATATTGCCATCATCATTGTGGCTGCTGACGACAACGTGATGCCGCAGACAAAGGAAGCCATCAACCATGCCATGGCTGCGGGTGTTCCTATTGTATTTGCAATCAATAAGATTGATAAACCGACTGCCAATCCCGACAAGATTAAGGAAGAGCTGGCTGCCATGAACTTCTTGGTGGAAGAGTGGGGCGGTAAGTATCAGTCGCAAGATATCTCTGCCAAAAAGGGTATCGGTGTACCCGAGTTGATGGAGAAAGTGCTGCTCGAAGCAGAAATGCTGGAGCTGAAAGCAAACCCGAACCGCCGTGCTACCGGTTCCATTATCGAGTCCTCATTGGATAAGGGTCGTGGCTATGTGGCTACGGTACTCGTTTCCAACGGTACCTTGAAAATGGGCGACATCGTGCTGGCGGGTACCAGCTACGGTAAGGTGAAGGCTATGTTCAATGAGCGTAACCAACGCATGCAGGAGGCTGGTCCTTCTACACCTGCCCTGATATTGGGCTTGAACGGTGCACCTGCTGCTGGCGACACGTTCCACGTAATCGAAACGGAGCAGGAAGCACGCGAGATTGCCAACAAACGCGAACAGTTGCAGCGTGAACAAGGTCTGCGTACGCAGAAGATGCTGACGCTCGACGAAGTGGGCCGCCGTCTGGCGCTGGGTGACTTCCATGAGCTGAACGTGATTGTGAAGGGTGACGTGGACGGTTCTGTGGAAGCGTTGAGCGACTCTTTAATCAAGCTGTCTACGGAGCAGGTGCAGGTAAACGTAATCCACAAGGGTGTCGGTCAGATTTCCGAATCGGATGTCTCGCTGGCTGCCGCTTCGGATGCGATTATCGTCGGTTTCCAGGTACGTCCTTCGGGTGCTGCCGCCAAGATGGCAGAGCAGGAGGGTGTGGATATCCGCAAGTACTCCGTCATCTACGATGCCATCGAAGAGGTGAAGGCTGCCATGGAAGGTATGCTGGCACCGACATTGAAGGAGCAGATAACGGCAACCATCGAGGTGCGCGAAGTGTTCAACATCACGAAGGTGGGACTGGTGGCAGGTGCCATGGTCAAGACCGGAAAGGTGAAACGCAGCGACAAGGCCCGCTTGATACGCGACGGTATCGTAATCTTTACGGGTGCCATCAATGCCCTGAAGCGCTTCAAGGACGACGTGAAAGAGGTAGGTACCAACTTCGAGTGCGGTATCAGCCTGACAAACTGCAACGATATCAAGGTGGGCGATATTATCGAATCTTACGAAGAAATAGAAGTGAAGCAAACATTATAATTGAATAATGTGCAAATATGCTAATGTGCCAATTGGCTGCGCGTACAGAAAATGCCGCAGGGCAATTGGCACATTTTGCATATCAGCCATTTGCTCATTAGCATATTGGCACATTACCACATTATCACATTAATCTATGGCAATTATAGATATCATCATATTGGCTGCTTTCGGCTTGGGCGCAATCATTGGCTTCATGAAAGGTTTTGTGAAGCAATTGGCCTCTTTGCTGGGGCTGATTGTCGGTCTGCTGGCGGCAAAGGCTTTGTATGCCTCGTTGGCAGTGAAGCTGTGCCCCACGTTGACAGACTCTATGACAGTGGCGCAAGTACTGGCATTTGTCCTCATCTGGCTGGCTGTTCCCTTGCTCTTCTCCCTGGTGGCTTCTCTGCTGACCCGGGCAATGGAGGCCGTCTCGCTGGGCTGGCTCAATCATTGGTTGGGGGCTGGTCTAGGAGCTTTGAAGTACCTCCTGCTGACGAGCCTGCTGATTGGTGTCATCGAATTTATAGACGGAGACAATACGCTGATTAGCAAAACAAAAAAGAAAGAATCAGTGTTATATTATCCTATGGAAGAGTTTGCCGGGATATTCTTTCCCGCGGCAAAGGCGGTTACGGAGCAGATTGTAAACGGAGACTTTGACTGATACCGTGAACCGTGATTTTGTAATTCATAATTTGTAATTATAGAAGTGATGCAACAAGAAGAACCCAATAAATATGTAAAGGAACTCACTCAGGAGAAGTATAAGTACGGTTTCACGACCGACGTGCATACAGACATCATTGAGCGCGGGCTGAATGAAGATGTAGTGCGGCTTATCTCTGAGAAGAAGGGAGAACCGGAATGGTTGCTGGAGTTCCGCCTGAAGGCATATCGCCACTGGCTGACATTGGAGATGCCTACATGGGCACATCTCCGCATTCCCGAAATAGATTATCAGGCCATATCCTACTATGCCGACCCTACGAAGAAGAAGGAAGGACCGAAAAGCATGGATGAGGTGGACCCTGAGTTGATAAAGACTTTCAATAAGCTGGGCATTCCGCTGGAAGAACAGATGGCGTTAAGCGGTATGGCTGTGGATGCCGTTATGGACTCGGTGTCTGTAAAGACTACCTTCAAGGAGACGCTGATGGAGAAAGGAATCATCTTCTGCTCGTTCAGCGAGGCTGTACGCGAGCATCCCGACTTGGTACAGAAATATCTCGGTTCGGTGGTGCCTTATCGTGACAACTTCTTTGCGGCACTGAACTCGGCGGTGTTCTCCGACGGTTCTTTTGTCTATATCCCGAAGGGGGTACGTTGTCCGATGGAGTTGTCCACCTATTTCCGCATCAATGCCCGCAATACGGGGCAGTTCGAAAGAACCTTGATTGTGGCGGATGATGATTCGTACGTTTCTTATCTGGAAGGGTGTACGGCTCCGATGCGTGACGAGAACCAGTTGCACGCGGCCATTGTGGAAATTGTGGTGCACGACCGTGCAGAAGTGAAATACAGCACCGTGCAGAACTGGTATCCCGGTGATGCCGAGGGCCGGGGTGGTGTCTATAACTTTGTGACGAAGCGTGGCCATTGTAAAGGGGTGGACAGTAAACTGTCTTGGACGCAAGTGGAAACAGGTTCGGCCATTACCTGGAAGTATCCGTCTTGCATCCTTTCCGGCGACAATTCGACAGCGGAGTTCTATAGTGTGGCAGTAACCAATAACCATCAGCAGGCAGACACGGGAACAAAGATGATTCATCTGGGCAAGAATACCCGGAGCACCATTGTGAGCAAAGGCATTTCTGCCGGAAAGAGCGAAAACTCTTACCGCGGCTTGGTGCGCGTGGCACAGAAAGCGGACAATGCTCGTAATTACAGCCAGTGCGACTCCTTGCTACTTGGTGACAAATGCGGCGCGCATACTTTCCCCTACATGGATATTCACAATGAAACGGCCATCGTGGAGCATGAGGCCACTACCAGCAAAATCAGTGAGGACCAGATATTCTACTGCAATCAGCGCGGTATTTCTACGGAAGATGCCGTGGGGCTGATTGTGAACGGTTATGCCAAAGAGGTTTTGAATAAACTTCCGATGGAGTTTGCCGTAGAAGCGCAGAAATTGCTTGCCATTTCGCTGGAAGGAAGCGTGGGGTGATTTATAAATAGTAAATTGTAAATAGTCAAATAGTAAATATAAAGATGTTAGAGATAAAAGACCTGCATGCCAGCATCAATGGCAAAGAAATATTGAAAGGCATCAACTTGACCATACGTGATGGAGAAGTACATGCACTGATGGGACAGAACGGTGCTGGTAAAAGTACGTTGAGTAATGTGTTGGTTGGCCATCCTGCTTACGAAGTGACGCGCGGCTCAATTACCTTTAATGGCAAGGACTTGCTTGCCATGAGTCCTGAGGACCGTGCACATGAAGGAATCTTTCTTTCTTTCCAGGCTCCGGTAGAGATTCCGGGCGTGTCGATGGTGAACTTCATGCGTGCGGCTGTGAATGAGCAACGCAAGTACCGCCATCTGCCTGCTTTGTCGGCCAGTGAGTTCCTGAAGCTGATGCGCGAGAAGCGTGCCATTGTGGAGTTGGACAACAAGCTGGCCAACCGTAGCGTGAACGAAGGTTTCAGCGGCGGTGAAAAGAAGCGTAACGAGATATTCCAGATGGCGATGTTGGAACCGACTTTTGCTATTTTGGACGAGACGGATTCCGGATTGGATGTGGATGCTTTGCGTATTGTGGCCGACGGTTTCAACAAACTCAAGACTGCGGAAACCAGTGCTATGGTCATTACCCACTACCAGCGGTTGTTGGACTATATCAAACCCGATACGGTACATGTACTGCTGGGTGGACGTATCGTAAAGACCGGTGGACCGGAATTGGCGAAGGAGATTGAAACACGTGGCTTCGATTGGATAAGGAAAGAAGCAGGTGAATTATAAACTCATAATCTGAAAACATGAGTGTAGAGCAACAATACATAGACCTTTTCTCCCAAACGGAGGCGATGATATGCCGGCATAGTGCCGAGGTGCTGAATGCGCCGCGTGCCGCTGCTTTTGCTGACTTTGAGCGCTTGGGCTTTCCCACCCGTAAGGAGGAGAAATACAAATATACGGATATCAGCAAGTTCTTTGAGCCGGATTATGGCTTGAACTTGAACCGGTTGGAAATTCCGGTGAATCCTTATGAAGTGTTCAAGTGCGATGTTCCCAATATGAGCACTGCTCTTTATTTTGTGGTGAACGATGCTTTTTATGGCAGGGCTTTGCCTAAGTCCCATCTGCCTGAAGGGGTTATCTTCGGCAGCCTGAAGGAGGTGGCCGAGAAACATCCCGATTTGGTGAAGAAATATTATGGCAAGTTGGCTGATACGGCAGAGGATGGGGTGACGGCGTTCAACACCGCTTTTGCACAAGACGGCGTTCTGTTTTATGTTCCTAAGAACGTGGTGGTAGAGAAACCTATTCAGCTGGTGAATATCCTGCGTGGTGACGTCAATTTTATGGTGAACCGCCGTGTGCTGATTATTCTGGAGGAGGGTGCACAAGCCCGCTTGTTGGTGTGTGACCATGCGATGGACGGCGTGAACTTCCTGGCAACGCAGGTGATAGAAATCTTTGCCGGTGAGAATGCCATTTTCGATTTTTATGAACTCGAAGAGACACACACCAGTACGGTACGTATCAGCAATATGTATGTAAGGCAGGAAGCCAATAGTAATGTATTGCTGAATGGTATGACCTTGCACAACGGAACTACACGGAATACAACCTGTGTGACGCTTGCCGGTGAACATGCGGAGCTGAATCTGTGCGGTATGGCCATTGCAGACAAGAATCAGCATGTGGACAATCATACGACAATCGACCATGCCGTGCCCAACTGTACCAGCAATGAGCTTTATAAGTATGTCCTTGACGAGCAGGCTGTAGGTGCCTTTGCCGGTCTGGTTTTAGTGCGCCCTGACGCACAGCACACCAGTTCGCAACAGACCAACCGCAATCTTTGTGCCACCCGAGATGCACATATGTACACCCAGCCTCAGCTGGAGATTTATGCAGATGACGTGAAGTGCAGTCACGGCGCTACGGTGGGGCAGCTCGATGAAAGCGCTCTCTTCTATATGCGGCAGCGTGGTATCCCGGTGCGCGAGGCGCGCCTGCTGCTGATGTTCGCTTTTGTCAACGAAGTTATCGACACCATCCGTTTGGATGCTTTGAAAGACCGTCTGCATCTGCTGGTAGAGAAGCGTTTCCGGGGGGAACTGAACAAATGCCAGGGGTGCGCCATCTGCAAGTGATAGCTTATAATTTCGATTCATTATGAACAACGATATAAATAAGAGTAGTATCTTGGCTCCCCTCCCTATGGGAGAGGGGCTGGGGGAGAGGCTTCGAGCTGATTTCCCTATCCTTTCCCGTGAGGTATATGGCAAGCCGTTGGTCTATCTGGACAACGGCGCGACTACGCAGAAACCTCGCCAGGTAGTAAATGCCATTACGGACGAATATTATTCGGTGAATGCCAATGTGCATCGCGGAGTGCACTTCCTGTCGCAGCAGGCTACAGAGCTGCACGAGGCCTCGCGTGAGACGGTGAGACGTTTCATCAATGCTCGCAGCACGAATGAGATTGTCTTCACCCGTGGTACGACGGAGAGTATCAACCTGCTTGTCTCCAGCTTTGGTGAGGAATTTATGCAGGAGGGGGATGAGGTGATTCTTTCTGTGATGGAACACCATAGCAACATTGTTCCCTGGCAGCTGCTTGCCGCCAAGCGTGGAATTACCATCAAGGTGATTCCGATGAATGACAAGGGCGAACTCTTATTGGACGAATATAGGCAGTTGTTCTCCGAACGTACCAGGATTGTCAGTGTGGCGCATGTTTCCAATGTGCTGGGTACGGTCAATCCCGTCAAGGAGATGATTGCTTTTGCCCATGAGCAGGGTGTTCCGGTGCTTGTGGACGGTGCCCAGTCCATTCCCCACATGCCGGTAGATGTGCAGGATCTGGATGCCGATTTCTTCGTTTTCTCCGCGCACAAGGTGTATGGTCCTACGGGGGTAGGGGTGCTTTATGGTAAAGAGGGGTGGCTGGATAGGATACCTCCCTATCAGGGCGGTGGAGAGATGATTCAGCATGTATCTTTTGAAAAGACTACCTTCAATGAATTGCCCTTCAAGTTTGAAGCCGGTACGCCGGATTATATCGGTACTACCGGACTTGCCAAAGCTTTGGACTACGTTTCGCTGGTTGGGATGGACAAGATTGCCGCCTATGAACACGAATTGACCCAGTATGCCATGCAACGGCTGAAAGAGATTCCCGGTATGCGTATCTTCGGCGAGGCAGAAGACAAGGGTAGTGTCATATCGTTTCTGGTAGGTGATATCCATCATTTTGATATGGGTACATTGCTCGACCGTCTTGGCATTGCCGTACGCACGGGACATCACTGTGCCCAACCATTGATGCAGCGTCTTGGCATCGAAGGAACAGTGCGTGCATCTTTCGGGCTTTACAATACCCGGGAGGAGATAGATGTGCTGGTGGCAGGTATAGTTCGTGTCAGCCGGATGTTCTGACCAAAGCAAAGCTTTGCAACCTTTCTTTCATTCCTTGCGTCTAATATGTCAACAACTAAAAAAATGAATTATGTTAGTAACAACAACCCCGACTATTGAGGGTGGACGTATCACCCGCTATTATGGCATCGTTTCCGGTGAAACGATTATCGGTGCCAATGTATTCCGCGATTTCTTTGCCAGCATCCGCGACGTGGTGGGTGGGCGAAGTGGCTCTTATGAAGAAGTGCTGCGCGAAGCTAAAGATATAGCCTTGCGCGAGATGCAAGAACATGCCCGTGCTATGGGTGCCAATGCCGTGATTGGTGTAGACTTGGACTATGAAACGGTAGGAGGCAGTGGCAGCATGTTGATGGTTACGGCATGCGGTACGGCTGTAACGGTGGAATAAGTTCGCTCTACTATATTACAACATAGGAAGATATAAGAAATGGCAACCCTGTGAATGGTTGCCATTTTCTTTATAAGGAGTATCTTTTATCGGTTATTTGTACCAATCCTTATAATCTGTTCCATTGGAATTGACCCAATCCATAAAATGTTCAAAGCTCTTGTCTATCGGCTGGGTTTCAGGAGTATTGAAGTTTGTGGCTCCACTTAGATGAATGGCAAAAGGATAGTTGCCATTGGCTACATAATAGCTTGTCGGTACAGAGGACAAATCCTCTTCGGTATGGAATAGAGCCATGTCTGCCTTTTCAGTAGGAGGATAGTTGACCAAATGCACTTCGATGCGTGATTCTTCCAATTCGTCATGTACCATGATGAATGGATTATAAGGGGGAATTCCAAGCGTTTCGTGTGATAGTGGAGTCTTGAAGGTGTTCTTTATCTTATATGTAGCGGTTTTTGTATTTCTCTCTGTTACATCGAGCGCACTTAGAAATACATTGACGGTAGCTTTGGAAAGGTCTGTATCCAGTCCTTGTCCGTTGAAACTTGTGGGGGCTTCCAATATTTCAGTTGACATATTGCTGCGTTCTGTATTCAGTTGGTAAGCGAAACCATTTTTGAAAGTGGCACCGGACCAAAGCAACTCATAGGTGTCTTCTGTAGAAAGGACCTGATTGGCATCATTGAAGTTCAATACGGACTGGTATTTTACAATAACATCATTCAAGTCATAGTCACCCTTTCTGGGCCAATTATCTTCGAAAGCGATGATTCCTTTGTATTCCAGACTGTATTTCTTATCCTCGTTGCCACCGTCAGGTTTGATATCAGGAATATCCGGATTGATGATGGCTTCGATGGGGTTGGACCATACGTTGAATTGTATATCATTATAGTCTTGGTCTGTCCAATCTTCAAAGGACAATACGACAAAATCATCGATGCGGAATGCAGCTGTATGTGTACGGCCGTCCCCATTCAGCTTTGTAGTAGAGTAGAAAGGCTTATTGTTTCCGCCATAGAAGCTGTCATTCAATAGGAACCATCCGATTTTTACTCCATTGGGAAATACGGTGCCTTGGTCCACTCCGTCGGGGTCTATGTAATGAAGCTTTACACTTTCACCGCCTTGTAGTCCGGAAGCCTTTTTATTATAATAATTATCCATCAGAGTGTTTGGAAAAACAATGCATTTGGGGGCTTTTTTAATTTCACTTAAAGATGCGTCTGCCCTATAGCAATAATAGCCAAAGGCGCTCGCTGCACCGCTGGTTCCTCCAATTATCCGGATGGATACTTCCGCATTGCGCCCTTCCGGATCATTGATTTCAAAATCTATGGCTTGTCGGTATTGCTTAGGGCATGTGCCTCCTTCCTTCAAGGTCGTATTGATGATTGTCAATACATCACCGGGAATTGTGATTTTGTTGTCTGTGTCTAAATAATGAGGATATCCTTTGGAGCTCCATGTTCCTAATACATGGTATCCTTTGGGTGCCTGCCATCCCTCCGCCCGTGTTTGCGGATTATCATCGGTGGAATCCCATTTGATGTCGGCAGTAATGGCATCTCCTGCAATAACTGTTTTGAAGAGGGTGGGGACCCCTATATAAGAAGTATAGATATATGCTTCGTCCCCATGGTCCGAATTGATGATTTCCTTGCCGCTATATGCACCGTTACCGTCTGTCATGCGTCTGATGACCGGTTCCAGGTCTGTGCGTTTTATAATCTGGCCATCTTTGTCAATCGTGAACGGGTCTTCAAGATAGATTTCAAAAAGTACTTTATAGCCTTCGGGGACATCATACTTTACGTTTACTTGGATGGAAGATGTCGTAGAAAAATCAAAAGAGTTGGGAGTCTTCTCATCGTCTTTTCCATTATTGGGATTGTAGACGTCATGTTCGCATCCTATGGATAGGAATGCCAGCATAATGCTGCATAATGTCAAAGCCAGCATCTTGCATGTTAGGTTAGAATAGATTGGTTTCATAATGCCTTTGTTTTTAGCTTGTTTACTTGTTGCAAAGGTACTATAAAAGTTGTAATATATATCTATATGTGCTCTATTCTTCTCATTAAATACAAAAAATAGGTAAAAAAGGGTACTGCTTGTTGTTTTATTCGCCAGTATAAATACATGCTTGCTTGGATTTCTTTTCTTTTTCATTTGCTTATTTCGTTTCAAATCAATATTTTTAGGCTTTCGTTCAACCTTTTAATACGAATAAATGCTATGGACCAAATCCTATTCTGGCTGGTTCCAGCCGCTTCTATTATGGCACTTTGTTTTGCCTGGTATTTCCATCGTCAGATGATGAAAGAGAGTGAGGGTACGCCTCAGATGATTAAGATTGCCGCTGCTGTGCGCAAAGGTGCTATGTCTTACCTTCGCCAACAATACAAGATTGTGGGCTGGGTATTTCTGGGGCTGGTTATCCTTTTCTCCATTATGGCATACGGTTTCGGAGTGCAGAACTCCTGGGTGCCGATTGCTTTCCTTACCGGAGGATTCTTTTCCGGACTTTCCGGCTTTTTGGGTATGAAGACGGCCACCTACGCATCGGCTCGCACTGCCAATGCGGCACGCACATCGCTGAATGCCGGACTACGCGTGGCTTTCCGTAGCGGTGCGGTGATGGGACTGGTAGTGGTTGGCCTTGGCTTGCTTGATATATCTTTCTGGTATCTGTTGCTGAATGCTGTAATTCCGGAAGATGTAATGACTCCCACCCATAAACTCTGCATCATTACCACTACCATGCTGACTTTCGGTATGGGCGCTTCCACGCAGGCATTGTTTGCACGCGTAGGTGGCGGTATCTATACAAAAGCTGCCGATGTAGGTGCCGACCTTGTGGGAAAGGTGGAAGCCGGTATCCCCGAAGACGACCCGCGTAATCCTGCCACGATTGCGGATAATGTAGGCGACAATGTAGGCGACGTGGCAGGTATGGGGGCTGATTTGTACGAAAGTTATTGCGGTTCTATCCTTGCTACGGCTGCCCTCGGTGCTGCGGCTTTTATCCACTCGGGTGATACGCTGATGCAGTTCAAGGCCGTAATCGTTCCGATGCTGATTGCAGCCGTCGGAATATTGCTTTCCATTATCGGTATCTTCTCCGTGCGTACCAAAGAGAATGCGAAGATGAAGGACTTGCTGAACTCACTGGCTTTCGGTACTAATCTCAGCTCTATTTTGATAGTTGTCGCCACTTTCTTTATCCTGTGGTTGCTGAAGTTGGACAACTGGCTGTGGATTTCCTGCTCCGTGATAGTGGGTTTGATAGTAGGTATCATCATCGGGCGGTCTACGGAGTACTATACTTCCCAATCCTACCGTCCTACCCAAAAGCTGAGTGAAAGCGGAAAGACCGGTCCGGCGACAGTCATAATTTCCGGTATAGGCTTGGGAATGCTTTCTACGGCTATTCCGGTGATTGCCGTGGTGATAGGTATCATTGCTTCTTATCTCTTTGCTTCGGGCTTCGACTTCTCTAATGTGGGTCTGGGGCTCTATGGTATTGGCATTGCCGCAGTAGGTATGCTTTCTACATTGGGCATCACGCTTGCTACAGATGCTTACGGACCGATAGCTGACAACGCGGGTGGCAATGCGGAAATGTCCGGTCTGGGTGAAGAGGTGCGTAAGCGTACCGATGCGCTTGACTCCTTGGGCAATACTACAGCCGCTACGGGCAAAGGCTTTGCCATCGGTTCCGCCGCTTTGACGGGATTGGCTTTGCTGGCCTCTTATGTCGAGGAAATCCGTATCGGGCTGACCCGCCTCGGGACTACCGAACTGTCGCTTCCTCATGGCGATGCCGTGGCTCTTCAAGATGCCACTTTCTTCGACTTTATGCATCACTACGATGTGACGCTGATGAATCCGAAAGTTCTTTCCGGTATGTTTCTGGGCTCGATGATGGCATTTCTTTTCTGTGGATTGACGATGAATGCGGTAGGGCGTGCAGCGGCCCATATGGTAGACGAAGTGCGCCGCCAGTTCCGCGAAATCAAGGGAATCCTTACGGGAGAAACGGAGCCTGATTATGAGCGTTGTGTGGCAATCTCGACGAAAGGGGCGCAACGCGAGATGGTGATTCCGTCACTGATAGCTATCATTGCTCCGATTGCGACGGGACTTATTTTCGGTGTTCCCGGTGTGCTCGGCCTGCTGATTGGCGGATTGAGCAGTGGTTTCGTGCTTGCCATCTTCATGGCAAATGCCGGTGGTGCATGGGATAATGCCAAAAAGTATGTGGAAGAAGGCAACTTTGGCGGCAAAGGCAGTGAAGTCCACAAGGCTACAGTCGTGGGTGACACCGTAGGAGACCCGTTCAAGGACACATCCGGTCCGAGCTTGAATATCCTAATCAAGCTGATGAGCATGGTAGCCATTGTGATGGCAGGGCTTACGGTTGCGTGGAGTCTGTTCTAGAAAGAGTTTTTCCCCGTATCCCACCAAAGGCGGGTGGCGCCGTTATCTGCGCCACCCAGTTTTTCCGTGAGGGTGGCGTATTGTGCCGGGTCGGCAGTGGCGGCGTCCGTCGAGAACGGAAGGCGGCGGATCATGATATCCGTATCAATCACTTTTCCGGTGTTGTTTTGGACCTTGAAAAGTTTGGGGTATCCGGTACGGCGTTGCTCAGCCCATGCCTCATAACTTTCGGGCCAGCATGCCAGCCACTTCTGGGTAATAATCTTTTCGAGTTTCGTCTCTATGTCTGCATCTTCTTCCCATTTGGGGGATATGGTAATCAAGGCTTTCATGTCCTTGCCTACCTTACCGCCCGAGACTACATCTTTATAATCGGCAGGGGTTTTGTCGCTTTCCAGATATTCGGAGGCACCAGCACAGTCCCACTGTGTAAATGAAGTACTTACCCCGTATTCATAGCATGTGCGGGGATTCTCTTTGGTATAGCCGCGGAGGGCTGCTTCGGCCCTGAGCAGCCAGACTTCCGCCGCACTCATCAATACGGCTCCGGTCTTTTCGCCGATGGTACTTGTGTTGAGGGAAGAGCAAAAACTGTAAATGTTGGCGTCACCGTCTTTCATGGGTAAGCCGATGGGAATGCCTAACAACTGTTTTTGATAACCTTCGAGAAGGGCGGTGTTATACCATTTCTTGCCACGCGGGTCCTCATAACCGTTGACAATGGATTCCATCGAGGCATTCATGTAGACTTCACCCCAACCGGCAACGGCACACAAAGGATTGATATAGTTCTTGCCCATTACAGCGATGGTTTCCCTTGCACCTTCCAGTACACCTTGATTGTCATTCAGTGCTTTGGTTGCTTGGTCTTTGGCAAGTGTTGCATCTACATTGGAGATGCGCATGGCAAGGCGCAAACGTAGTGAGTTGGCAAACTTTAACCACTCCTTCAAGGTCTTGCCGTTGGTCAGCATATCATACTCTTTGAATTTGTTGTTGTCACCGCCCTCGTCCAGGTATTCCCTTATCAATTGCTGCCCTTCGTCCAGGTCTGCAAAGAAGCGTGTATAGGCTTCTTGCTGTCCGTAAACCCGGGGTGTCTCACCCAGTTGATGGTAGACCAGCGGACCGTATGTATCGGCAATGCGGTGCATCAGTTCCACTTTCAAAATTTCGGTAATGCCGAGGTAGCCTTTCAAGTTGTCATTGCCATAAAAGTTCTTTTCTGCCTTCTGCACCTCCGTGTAGACATATCCGTAAGTACATTGCCATGCGGCATTGGTCCAGCCTGAGTTCAGGTTGTAGCAGGCGTTGGATTTCATGAATTTAGGAATAGGGTCCATGAAGTAGCCGGAGAACATGTCATGGTTCAGGGATTGTGTCATCTGCCATACCCAATTTAAGCCTACAGAACCTATATTGAAGTAGATGCCCGACTGTATGGGTTCGAATGGAGCAGTCAGGTTCTGGAAATCTATTTCCTTTTTGTCGTCCGAGAAACCTCCCTTGATTTCGTTGTCGTTCTCAAAACCGCCGGTGCAAGCTGCAAGCAGCAATATGCTATGGCAGAAAAGGAATATGATGCACTTGTTTTTCATAAGGTATTCATTTTAAAAGGTTAATCTTAGGTTAAAGCCGATATTCCGGGTAGTAGGCATGCCAAACACGTCTACTCCTTGATTGTTGTTGCCTACGGACATTACTGCATCGGGGTCGAACGGTGCTTCCTTCTTTAAGAAACACAAGTTGCGCGCTGCCAATGATACGTCGATTCCCTTTATGAATCTACTGTTTTCCAGTATCGTTTTCGGGAAAGAATAGCTCAGTGATACTTCACGGAGTCTGATGCAGGTTGCGTCGTACATATAATATTCGGAGATGGCATTTCTGCCGCCTACTGCGCTGTAAAATGCTCTCGGGTCGTTGAACTTCTGTCCCTGGTATTCTACATATCCCCGGGTGCGGGCATCTTCGGTGACTTTGGTCACGCCGTTGGCATCCAACTCAGACTGTGTCAGTGACATGACTTCGCCGCCAAAGCGGAAATCTATCAGGAAATAGAGCTCCAGGTTCTTGTAGGTAAGTGTGTTGCTACATCCCATGGTGAAGTCAGGATTGGCATTCCCAAGCAAATCCTTGTTTCCGGTATTTCCTAAAGGCCTTTTGCTGGTTTCATCAACCATGATGCTGCCATCCTCGTTACGGCGGAAAGCATTTCCATAAATATCCCCCAGGCTGCCTCCTTCTTTGACACGCATCTGATAGCCTGCGTTGAAACCTTCTTCGTAGTAGGAAAATTCCGGATAGTCAGGATGCAGGGTCACTACTTTGTTCTTGTTGGCGGACATGTTGATGAGACTCTTCCACGAAAAGTTTCTGTATAGTAGCGGAGTGGCGTCTACCGTCAGCTCAAAACCCTGGTTACGTATTTTTCCGGCATTGACATACCGGTATTTATAGGTGGAGCCCGTAGGATTGTCCATTCTCAACAACTGGTTCTTGGTATTGGTCTGATACCAAGTGAAGTCTATCCCGAAGCGGTGATGGAAGAAGCGCCATTCTGTACCGAATTCGATGGAGCTGCTGATTTCCGGTTTTAGGTCACCGCGCTGTTCTACGGTATTTACATTGATACTGCCGCCTACCATGATGATGTCTACCGGATTGGTGATTCCTATCGGGAGGTCATTACCGACTTCCGCCCATGAAGCGCGCACTTTTGCAAAACTTATCCATTTGGGCAGGGAGCAGGTTTTGTTAAGAATCCAGGTAGCTCCTATGGAGGGATAGAAGAATCCGGTATTCTTGCTGTCTGTGTGGGCTAATGTGGATGACCAGTCGTTACGTGCGGTAATGTCCAAGTATAGTAGTCCTTTCCAGCCCCACTGCATGGTGGCAAATACTGATTGGAGCGTGCGTTTGCTGTCGATGCTCTGATTTACGGCTGCTTTGGAGTCCATCACTACATTGGGGACGGTAAATACATTCGGTTTGTAGAGGGAAGCAAGCCTTGAGTCTATCGTCAGTGAATTGACTTTACTCATGTTGATGCTGGCTCCCAGTGCCGTATTGAGGGAAAAGTCATCAAATTCCTTGTTGAACAAGACCATTGCGTCACCGTAGACTTGGATTTCCTGGCTGTCCGACCAGATGTAACGTCCGTTTTCCTTGTCCTCGTATTTGCCGGCGATGTTGGGAGCTGTAGTGGCATACATCTTATTGTCGAATTTATCACTGATATAATCCACATTACCCCGTACCTGCAGGTTGAAGTAGTCCGTAATGTGCAGATTGGCTCTGGCCGATGCCACAGCGCGATAACGCTTGTAGCCACTGAGCACGCGGTTTTTCAGCCAGTAGGGATTCTGTCCCCATTCACTGACGGTACCATCTCCATTCTTTTCAATCCAGTTTTGTGTCATCATATTGCGGTCGGCATTCCACGTTTCAAAGTTTTCTCTGTAAGTGCTCATGTCTATGCCACGTGGGAAACTGTACAAGCTGACCAGCGGATTCAGATAATAGCCGCCGGTAGCAGGGGAGTTCTTGACGGTTTGGGTCATTAGTGTTGCAATGCCGTCCAGTTTCAGCTTGTTGTTGAAGAGGCTGGCCGTTTCGTGTAGGTTCAGGTTATTCTTCTGTAGTTTGTTATTGTCCACAATTCCTTTAGCCGTGGTGTTGGCGTATGAGAAATAAGTTTGTACCTTTTCATTTCCGGTAGTGATGGCCAGCGAATTGAAAGTGGTGATGCCATTGCTGAAGAATTCGCCTATGTTGTCATAGTCCGTTACATTGCCTTTTGTACCCCAGCTTGCCGTACCGCCATCTTCGTTCCGGCCGTATGTATTTTGGAATTCGGGGGTACTGATGGCGTGACTTACGGTCAGGTTGGAGGAGAATGTAACGCGCTGCAGTCCGGCCTTTCCCTTTTTAGTGGTGATCAGAATGACGCCATTAGCTGCCTGCGAACCATAAAGCGCGGCGGCAGAAGAACCTTTCAGGATGTTGATGCTTTCTATGTCGTCCGGATTCAGGTTGGAAATCCCGTCACCGGCATCACGGTTCAATCCATCGTAGTTACCGCCGATTACGGTGGAGGTGGATTCTGTTGAGCTGTTCAGCATAGGAACACCGTCAATTACGTACAAGGGCTGGTTGTTGCCGCTGGCAAATGCAGAGCGTGCACCGCGAATGACGACTTTGGCAGAACCTCCTAAATTGGCGGTTTTATTGATTTGTACTCCGGCCGTCTTTCCTGCCAGTGTATTAATCATGTTCGGCTCTTTGGCACGGGTCAGCTCACTGCTGCTTATCTGTTGGGTAGAATAGGTCAATGAGGACATTTTCTTCTGGATACCCATGGCGGTTACCACTACTTGCTCCAGGGCGAGGCTCTTTTCTTCCATCCGGATGTGGAGATTATTTCTACCGTTCAGGGCAATGGTTTGCGGTTCATAACTGATGTAGGATACGACAATAGTGGCATAAGGAGGGATATTCATACTAAATTCTCCTTCGGTATTGGTGATAACACCTTTGGCGGTCCCTTTTTCAAGAATGTTGGCACCGATAATCGGTTCGCCTTTGGAGTCCGTCACCTTTCCTCTTACAGTAGCCATTTCCTGCAGAGTGTCTGTCTTATCCTCAGCACTCCTGCTGTTTTTGGTTAAAACGATGTTTTTGCCTTCCATCACATACTTGATGTCTGTCCCTTTGAACATTTGGTCAAGTACTTCGGAAACAGTTTGGTTGCTTGCATTGATGTCGACGGTACGGCGTACATCGACGTTCTGTTTGTTATATACAAATAAGTATTCTGTTTGCGATTCAATTTGCTCGAGAACTTGCCCTACCCTCAGCCGGGCATTTTGAATGCTGACCCTGGCATTCTGAGAGTAGCAGTTCCCGCTGTATACCTGAAATATAACAAACAGGAGAAGGAATAATGTGATTTTCATAGGTTTGCAATAATTGCTTAAAATCTAATTTTTTTAGATAAAAAAGCCTCATCAACAAAATTTTTCTCATATCTTTGTCACTGTGTTAAGTTAATAAATTGATTAAGGTCGATTTTTGACTGTTTCGGATCGGAAAGTATGGGGGTACTTTCCGATCTTTTTTTCTTACTCATATATAACAATTGAATCCTTTTCTTCGTTGATGCGGAACTTGAAAGGATGGTCTTTCGAGATGGTCCGCAGTATATGTTCGATGCCGTCCTGCTCTCTGAACTTGCCGGTAAAGCTGCCGTAGTTCAGCAGTTGAGGACTGGCAACGGTTATCTTTACATTATAGTATTTCTCCAGTCTACCGAGGATACCGCTGAATGGAGCGTCGTCAAAACAGTATAGTCCCTCTTTCCAGCGTAGATATTCATAGGAAGGAAGGACGGCCTTTCTACATTTTCCGTTTTCATTGAGAAATACCTCGTCTTTCTGCAACCTGGTGATTATCTGGCTGCTGTTGGCCGGATAGATATCGACGATACCTTCCACCAATGTGGTTCCGAACTCATGGCTCCCACTGTAGGCACAGACGTTGAAACTCGTTCCTACAACTTTTACCTTGTTCGTTTCTGTATGTACATAGAATGGGATATTCTTGTTTTTGGCTACTTCAAAGTAGGCCTCTCCGTCCAATTCCACATTTCGTTCGTTGCGTCCGAAGTTGGCGGCATATTTCATGGTGGACTTGGAGTTCAGCCATACGCGTGTTCCATCGGCGAGGATAATTTGGGCCCGTTGTCCGGCAGGCACAGTGACTGTTTGCAACTGCACCTCCTTGTTATATAAAAAGTCGGAGGTGATGAAATAACCGGCAATGGCGACAATGGTGACGGCGGCTATACGGGCCGCCCAGCGGAGCATCGGCATGATGTGCACCGTTTTCTTTTCATTGTTTCCCTGCTTGTCCGAGAACAAGGAAATGTCGTATATCATGCGCTCTTTCAGGAAGATGTCCCGGTTTTCATCCGAGGCGTCTATCCAGTCGAGTATCATCTTTTCTTCTTCAACGGAAGTAATACCTTTGAAATATTTATATAATAGCTCTTGGTTCATTGTCAATAATTTATTTCTTTTCTAAAACGTGCTCTTTTTACCTTTTGTATATATAACCGGAAAGTGGGCGGTAACCCTATTCCGTAGAAGCATTTTTTAGGATATTAATATTATGAGTATGGTAACAAGATAATCTTTCAGTCTCAGCCGGAGAATCCGCAGCACTTTGGTGATGTGTGCCTCTACGGTTTTAAGTGATATGTCCAGACTATCGGCAATCTGCTTGTTTGCCAGGTTCTGGTATCGGCTCAACATGAATATCTTCCGGCTTTGCTCGGGCATTTCCTGTAAGGTCTTATTTACGATATGCTGTATTTCCGTGTTGAATATCTGGTCCGGTTCGCAGGCTTTCAAGGTGGAGATGCGTAAGTCCAGTTCGCGCAGGTTGTGGCTGCTGATGGTTTCTTCCGCTCGCAGACGCACCTGCTTGTGCTCGAGTACGTGCAGGGCTTTGTTCTTTATGATGGTCAGCAGCAGGGCATGCAGGTTACTGTTTTCTTCCCAGCGGTCTCGGTTTTCCCATAAGGCAATCATGGATTCCATCACAACGTCTTCCGCTTCTGCTTTATCCCTGAGATAAGAATAAGCAAAAGCCAAAAACTTTTCTTGGTTTTCCTGGAAAAAGCGTGAGAAAAGATTCATAGTATGTAGGCTCCTTAAACCGGACATTAATTGAGGTTCTTTATGGAATATAAGGCTTTACATAGCAAAAAAACATAATCTTTTTGGAATATGCAAGCATTATGCCTTGTTTTTTCAGAGCCATTTCTGGCAGTATTGACAAAAAGAAAGCCTGATGGGGTTCCACCAGGCTTTATATACTTAAAGAATAAGAGATTTCTTATTTCTTTTCCGGTCTTTCTTGTCTTTCCGGTCTCGGAAGCAATACTTTGCGTGACAGCTTAAATTTTCCGGTCTTCGGGTCGATGTCGAGAAGTTTTACGTCAATTTCATCACCTTCCTTGATACCGGCTTCTTCTACTGTTTCCAGACGTTTCCAGTCGATTTCGGAGATATGGAGCAAGCCGTCCTTACCCGGCAGGAATTCAACGAATGCACCGTAAGGCATAATGGAGCGTACCTTGCCTTTGTAGACTTCGCCTACTTCGGGGACAGCTACAATCCCTTTGATGATACGCATAGCATCATCGATGCTCTTCTTGTTGGTACCGGCGATTTCGATTCTACCGATGTTGTCCACTTCTTCAATAGTAATGGTAGCACCGGTTTCTTCCTGCATACCTTGGATAATCTTTCCACCAGGGCCGATGACAGCACCGATGAATTCCTTGGGAATGGTCATTGTCTCGATACGCGGAGCGTGAGGTTTCAGGTCTTCGCGAGGCTCGGCAATGCACTCGGTGATTTTGCCCAAGATATATTCGCGGCCTTCTTTAGCCTGCAGCAATGCCTTTTCGAGGATTTCGTATGACAGACCGTCCACTTTGATGTCCATCTGAGTGGCGGTGATACCGTCTTTTGTTCCGGTCACCTTGAAGTCCATGTCGCCCAAGTGGTCCTCATCACCGAGGATATCGGACAATACGGCATATTTGTCTTCGCCTGCATTCTTAATCAATCCCATGGCGATACCTGATACCGGTTTCTTGATTTTCACACCTGCATCCATCAATGCCAGAGTTCCGGCACATACGGTAGCCATGGAAGAAGAACCGTTTGATTCGAGGATATCGGATACCACGCGTACTACATACGGATAGTTTGCAGGAATCTGACCCTTCAATGCACGCCATGCCAGATGGCCGTGGCCGATTTCACGACGGCCTACACCGCGCTGTGCCTTGGCTTCGCCCGTAGAGAACGGAGGGAAGTTGTAGTGCAGAAGGAAACGTTCTTTTCCGTGTTCCAATACGTCGTCGATAATCTTCTCGTCCAACTTGGTGCCTAAAGTCACAGTAGACAAAGACTGTGTTTCGCCACGTGTAAAGATAGCGGAACCGTGAGGGCCGGGCAGGTAGCTGGTCTCACACCAGATAGGACGGATTTCGGTCGTCTTACGTCCGTCAAGGCGCTTGCCTTCGTCCAGAATGGAACGGCGCATCGCCTCTTTTTCCACATCGTGATAGTAACGGTCGATGAGGGCTGCCTTTTCTTCCAGTTCTTCTTCGGAGAACTGTGCCTTGAATTCTTCGCGGATGGCATCGAAAGCATCCATGCGTTCGTGCTTGTTCTTGTTTCCGGAAGCGGCAATGGCATAAGCCTTGTCGTAGCAAGCGTCGTGAACGGCCTTACGGAGTTCTTCGTCGTTCACTTCGTGGCAATATTCGCGTTTCACGGTAGAGCCTACTTCTTCTGCCAGTTCCATCTGTGCCTTGCACTGAATCTTAATGGCTTCGTGTGCGGCCTTCATCGCTTCCAGCAAGTCCTGCTCGGAAACCTCGTCCATTTCGCCTTCCACCATCATGATGTTTTCATAAGTGGCGCCCACCATCAAGTCCATATCGGCTTGTTCTAGTTGTTCGAAGGTAGGGTTGATGACGAATTGTCCGTTGATGCGTGCTACGCGTACTTCGGAAATAGGTCCGTTGAAGGGGATATCTGAAACTGCAAGTGCGGCAGAAGCTGCGAGTCCGGCCAGAGCGTCGGGCATATCTACGCCGTCTGCTGAGAAAAGAATGATGTTTACGTATACCTCTGCATGGAAATTATCAGGGAATAAGGGGCGGAGAGCACGGTCAACGAGGCGGCAAGTGAGGATTTCGTAGTCAGAAGCGCGTCCTTCGCGCTTTGTGAAACCGCCGGGGAAACGTCCGAATGCGGAGAATTTTTCTTTGTACTCTACCTGTAATGGCATGAAATCTGTTCCGGGAACTGCGTCCTTGGCGGCACAAACAGTAGCTAAAAGCATGGTGTTGCCCATACGAAGCATTACAGAACCGTCTGCCTGTTTTGCCAGCTTTCCCGTTTCGAGCGTGATGGTTCTGCCATCAGGAAGCTCGATCGTCTTAACAATTGGGTTAATCATAAAAAATGTTTTATATCTAATTTTCTTTCAAAATTCGTGCAAAGATACATAATTTATTCATGTAAAATGGTGGGAATGAGATAAAAAGTTTGTATTTAGTTGTTTTTTGCAGTTTTCTATATGGAAGAACGAGGGAAAATGCTTTGACTGAACTTGAAAAGAAGTATATTTGCAGGCACGTTTGCAAAACAAAACTGAAGATACGATATGAAGAAAATCTTTTTTATGGCACTTGCTGCAATAGCATTGGGTGCATGTAATTCCGAACCGAAATTCAAAGTAGAGGGTGAAGTGTCTGGTGCCGACGGCAAGATGCTTTATTTGGAAGCCTCGGCATTGGAAGGTATTGTTCCTTTGGATTCTGTAAAGCTGGAAGGGGATGGCTCTTTCCACTTCAAGCAGGTACGTCCGGTGTCTCCGGAATTTTACCGTCTGCGGGTAGACGACAAGGTTATTAATTTCTCGGTAGATTCGACGGAAACGGTTTTGGTAAAGGCACCTTATACCGATTTCGCCACTGCCTATACAGTGGAAGGTTCTCCGAATAGCTCGAAGATAAAGGACTTGACGCTGAAGCAGATGAAGCTTCAGGATAATGTGAATGCATTGCTGCAGTCGGTGCAGGCACATAAGATAGGTGCCGATGTTTTTGAGGACAGCCTTGCCTCTTTATTGAAGAACTATAAGGATGAAGTGAAAATCAGCTATATTTTTGCCGCTCCCAATACGGCTGCTGCCTATTTCGCCTTGTTCCAGAAGTTGAATAATTATTTGATTTTCGACCCTCTGAACAATAAGGAAGACATTAAGTGTTTTGCAGCCGTGGCAACCAGCCTAAACAATTATTATCCGGATGCCGACCGCTCCAAGAACCTCTACAATATTGTGATAAAGGGAATGAAGAATACCCGTACTCCGCAGCAGAAGGTGGTGGAAATCCCCGAAGAGGCAATTTCCGAAACCGGCATCATCGACATTAACCTGCGTGACATGAAGGGCAATACACGTAAGTTGAGCGAACTGAAGGGCAAGGCTGTTATTGTGGACTTCACTGTTTATCAGAGTGCCGTTTCTGCTACACATAATTATATGTTGCGCGACTTGTACGACAAGTATGCCGCCCAGGGATTGGAAATCTATCAGGTTTCTCTGGATGCAGACGAGCACTATTGGAAAACAACTGCCGACAATCTACCTTGGATTTGTGTGCGCGACGGCAATGGAATTTATTCGTCTATAGCGGCTTCTTATAATGTGAAGAATGTGCCTTCTGTGTTCCTGGTCAACAAGAACAATGAGTTGAGTGCCCGTGGAGAGAGCATTAAAGACCTGGAGGCGGCAGTGAAAGCATTGCTGTAACATGTTATAAATAAGAAGTTTTCGTTTAAATATGTTACAAAGCAGCCTTTTATGCTTGACACGCATTGTATAAAAGGCTATCTTTGCAAAGGAAAATCGGAAAGAGGGTTCCAGCATGCTGACCATGTTGGAATTCTTTTTTGTTTATAGTACCATTAAAAACTAACATAACATTTAAGGAGGAAAAAGTATGGCTTATATGTCAGAAGACGGCTACAAGAAATTGATGGCCGAATTGAAACACCTGGAGACGGTGGAACGTCCCAAAATATCGGCTGCCATTGCCGAAGCGCGTGACAAAGGTGATTTGTCGGAAAATGCAGAGTATGACGCTGCCAAGGAAGCTCAAGGTATGCTTGAGATGAAAATTAACAACTTGAAGCTGACCATTGCCGACGCTAAGATTATTGATGAGTCGAAGTTGAAAACCGATTCTGTACAGATTCTCAATAAGGTAGAGCTTAAGAACGTGAAGAATGGCATGAAGATGGTTTATACTATCGTTTCCGAAAGTGAAGCCAATCTGAAGGAAGGAAAGATTTCCGTCAATACTCCGATTGCACAAGGTCTGCTTGGCAAGAAAGTAGGTGACATCGCAGAAATTAAAGTTCCGCAGGGCATGATTAACCTGGAAGTAGTGAACATATCCTTTTAAAGGAAGGCAGGTCCGCATACGGGCTTGCCTTATTTTATAATTTATAGCTATGGCAACAATATTCAGTAGAATTATCGCAGGTGAAATACCTTGCTACAAGGTGGCGGAGGATGACAGATTCTTTGCGTTCCTTGACATCAATCCGTTGGTAAAAGGTCATACATTGGTCATTCCCAAGCAGGAAGTGGATTATATCTTCGATTTGAACGATGAGGATTTGGCGGCGATGCATGTTTTCGCCAAGAGAGTGGCGCTTGCCATCGGCAAGGCCTTTCCGTGTAGAAAGGTAGGAGAAGCGGTATTGGGGCTGGAAGTGCCTCATGCGCACATACATTTGATTCCTATGCAGAACGAAAAAGATATGCTTTTCTCCAATCCCAAACTGAAACTGACGGACGAAGAATTCAAGGCTGTGGCAGAAGCTATCCGTGCAGTGCTTTAATCGGTTTATTTTCCTCCCCTAAATAAACGGAAGCGGGAGTTGGACTTCATCCAGCTCCCGCTATTTTTTTGCCTTCGGCACCTATCCTTTAATTTTTAATTTAAATGTATTCCTCTCCCAGTTTTATCTGGGCATCATTCACATATTTGCGGATGGTATGTTCTTCATCTTTCTTGCAAATCAGTAATACATTGTCCGACTCGGCTATGAGATAACCTTCCAAACCGTCGATAACTGCAAGTTTGTTGTCGGGCAGCACCACGATATTGTCTTTGCTATTATAGATGAGGGATTTACATTTTAAGGCTACATTGCCTGCTTCATCTTTGGGAGACAAATCATACAAAGACCCCCAGGTTCCTAAATCAGACCAGCCGAAATCGCCTAATGACACATATACATTGTCTGCCTTTTCCATGATGCCGAAGTCTATGGAGACATTGGGGCAAGCAGGGAAGTTCTCATCAATGAATTGTTTCTCTTGGACTGTTCCATACACATCTTTGCCGGGGGCCAGTTTGGAAGTCAGCTCGGGCAGCAGGGCTTCGTTTGCCTTGATGATGGTATTTACGTTCCACATGAACAGACCAGAGTTCCAATAGAATTCTCCACTTTCCACGAATACTTTTGCCAGTTCCAGTTCGGGCTTTTCAGTGAAGGTTTTTACCTTGTAGAAATTATCACCGGCGGCTTCGGCTATTTGTATATAGCCATATCCGGTTTCCGGACGGTTGGGCTTGATGCCGAGTGTCAGCAGATTGTCCGATTGGGAAACGAAGTCCAGCCCTTTTTCGATAGCTGCCAGAAATTCGCCTTCCTTCAGGATTAAGTGGTCCGAAGGAGCTACCACTATATTGGCGTTCGGATTCAAGGCGCGGATATGATAGGAAGCCCACGCAATGCAGGGGGCTGTATTCCTGCGTGTCGGCTCCAGTAGAATCTGTTCGGGTTTAAGTTCGGGAAGCTGTTCTTTTACAAGGTCGGCATACAAGTCATTTGTTACGATAAGTATATTTTCCATGGGGATTACCTGCTTGAAGCGGTCGAAGGTTTGCTGCAGCAAGGAACGTCCTGTACCGAAGAAATCCAGAAACTGTTTTGGAAGTGTCTTGCGGCTGAATGGCCAGAAACGGCTGCCGATTCCTCCGCCCATAATTACACAGAAATTATCCTTATTGGTTACCATGCTATTGATTTTAAAAGTTTCTGCTAATGTACTGCATATTTTACAAACAAGGAATGATTCAAGCAGGTTTTATCGTTTTTTTCGCCTTTTTTTAGGAAAAGTATTGCAGGTTTAGAAAAAAGCTGTATCTTTGCACCGCATTTGAGAAGTCAAACATGCCCAGATGGCGGAATCGGTAGACGCGCTGGTCTCAAACACCAGTGGATTCACTTCCATCCCGGTTCGACCCCGGGTCTGGGTACGAAATAAAGAAGCGGGGAAAGTTTTAATGCTTTTCCCGCTTTCTTTTTATACTTATCTTTTATGCCCTTTGCTCATGGGAACAGATATCTGGCAAGAGATAGAAGTACTGAATCAAGAATTTGTGAGGCTTGGTATCAGTCAGTCGGTAGACTATGAAAAGTACTACCTCTATTCGCTTATTACCCATTCTACTGCTATTGAGGGCTCTACACTTACCGAATTGGATACCCAGTTGCTTTTTGATGAGGGGATAACAGCTAAAGGAAAGCCGTTGGTCTATCATCTGATGAATGAGGATTTGAAGAAGGCATACGAACTCGCCAAAGAAGAAAGTGCACAAAATGCGGAAATTACGCCTGTTTTCTTACAAAAATTGAATGCTGCTCTAATGCGTACTACTGGGAGTGTATATAATGTAATGGGCGGTTCTTTTGATTCTTCTAAAGGTGAATTTCGTTTGTGCGGCGTTACTGCTGGGGTGGGCGGGTGTTCTTATATGAGCTATCCTAAAGTTCCCGCTAAAGTAGAAGAACTTTGTTCTATATTGAGAGAAAAGCAAAAGAATATGGAAACATTTCGGGAACGATATGAATTGAGTTTCAATGCTCATCTCAATTTGGTAACCGTTCATCCGTGGGTAGATGGCAATGGGAGAACGGCTCGTTTGTTGATGAACTATATCCAGTTCTGCCATCATCTTTTTCCGACGAAAATCTTTAAAGAAGATAGGGGCGACTATATTCTTTCTTTGCGGCAGTCGCAAGAAGATGAGAACAGTCAGCCTTTCTTGGACTTTATGGCAGCGCAGCTGAAAAAATCATTTGCGTCAGAGATTGAGAAATACAATACGGGACGTAAAAAAGGTTTTAATCTCATGTTTTGAAAAGCGACGATTCCTTCCTGATAAGCTCATATAGGCATTAGCTGATTGTGCTGTATCATCCTTTTGTATTGGGTTATTCTCAAAATATTCTCTTCTCGGCATTAAATACAAAATAATGGGTGTAAAATGCAAATTTATTTCGTAGATACTGTTTTCGCATTTATTTTTTTCTAAATTTGCAGTAGCTGGAATCTTATCTAACTATTTAATTATTAAATGTTTGCCAATTATGACAAAACATGTTCCTCTTTTTTTACCTCTCGGAAGTATTCGGTTACTGACGATATTCTTCTCTTTTTGTATAATCTTTGTTCATCCGGCATTAGCTGACAAAATGGCTGAAAGCCCCGAACTTTTCGATACTGCTTTCACCTTGCAGGAAAGGCTTGATATTCCCGACGGGTTTGTTCAAAGAGAGATGGTCTATATTTCCATTCTTTTAGGTACATTGGTGCTGTGCCTCTTCTTTTTCTTCATGCAGAGGCGGATGAAGAAATTGAGGGAAAGGGACCGGGAGAGGTATCTGCAACTGTTGGAAGGCATTCTTGATAATCTTCCCATTGCGGCAAAAGTGAAGGATGTGAATGATGGGATGCGCTATACTTTTTGGAATAAAAAGGCAGAGGAACTCTTTGAATGTTCGGCCAGAGAGGCTATAGGCAAGACGGATTTTGAAACAATGCCAGAGGCTGCGGCTTTAATTAGGAAGGAGGATGAAGAGTTGGTCAAGACGGGGATTCCACAAGAAGGTATACGACGTTTTTTTACCAAGAAGAACGAGGAGCGGTTTACCTTCCAGAACAATAATTTTATAAAGCTTTCTGATGGTCGCAAGTGGATTGTTTATACTGCTTGGGACATTACTGATTTGAAAATCATGGAGCGCAAGCTACGTCTGGCCAAAGAGGAGGCTGAGGAGTCCAACCGGATAAAATCGGCTTTCCTGGCCAATATGAGTCATGAGATACGTACTCCGCTCAATGCAATAGTTGGTTTTTCGAGTATTTTGGCCACGGAAGTGTCTGAGGAAGAACGGGTGGAGTATCTCGATATTATAGAGCGGAATAATGAACTGCTGTTGCAGCTCATCAATGACATTCTGGATTTGTCGAAGATAGAAGCCGGTACATTGGAGTATGTCTATGCTAACGTGGATATCAATAAAATGGTGTCCGAGATAGAGCAGGCTACAAGTATCAGGCTGACCAATAAAGACGTGCGTCTGGTCACGGTTACGCCATTGCCCGGTTTGCTGCTGTATACCGATCAGCGCAGAATTACTCAGGTATTCAATAACTTCATCAGTAATGCGCTGAAGTTTACTGCTGCCGGTAGCATTACCATTGGTTACGGAATGCCCGAAAATAGCTATATCCGTTTTTATGTCACCGATACCGGGACGGGGATATCATCTGAGAATGCGCAGGGGATTTTTAACCGCTTTGTGAAGCTGGATTCCTTTAAGCAAGGTACCGGACTGGGACTGGCCATTTCGCAAAACATTGTGAAGGAACTGAAAGGAGAGATAGGGGTGGAGTCACAGTTGAGCAAGGGCTCCACTTTCTGGTTCACGTTGCCTTTTTATAAGATGGACGCGCACCGTTCTATCTTTCCTTGATGCTGCAAGCTCAATCCAATGAAGGGACATCGATTGTCTGGCTTTCCTCGTTCCAGTTGTCAAGGGTGAATTCTCCGGATGATTCTTCGGAAAAGATGTCTCCCAGAGTGAGGGTCAGGGTCAGTTTGGAGTTTGCTTCCAAAGGTCCGTTCAATGTTTGCTTGAAACTTTTCACGTTTCCATTTTTCAGTATGATGCTCATCTGGAATTCCGGTTTCCCGAAAGAAGGGAAGAGCATGACGGTGGCGTTGCTCATTTGTGTACCGTCGACGGAACGGACCAGAGGGAAGGCTACTGTGCGTGGGCTTCCTTGAGGAGCGGCGGTGTAGAAATTCAGTTCTCCAGCAATATTGGTGATGCGCACCACCATGCTGTCGATGCTCGAACTGAGGATGCCGTTGTTCTTGTCCTTGATGATTACTTTCAGTCCGGTCACTACCCGTTTGAGGGATGCTTTCAGGTCCTCACTTCCAATGTTGGCAGGCTGGACGGCGTGTACCAGGTCGAATACCGGATAATAGGTTGTGTCCGCTTCCATTTTGAATAGGGAGAAGTGTTGCCGGGACATGTCTTCGCCTAAGATGTAGACCGGGTCCCTCATGAGAGGATGTGCATAAATCGGCTCCTCGTATTTAGGGGTTCCCCAATAAATCATGTTATAGAGACCTGCGGGTAAGGATAACTCTCGATTGACGCCATCGTTATAGAAAGCTCCGTCTTTAACTTGGTAGTAACCGTAAAAAGGTGTCAGCTTCCGGTTTATGTAGTTTCCATAATAAATAGAGGTGCCCGCCTTGCAGGGCATGATGGTCAGTATGCCGGTCAGCGGGCTTTGTCCGCTTTCTGTGGACACGTCCATCAAAAGTCGTGGTGATACCAACTCACTGCTTTTTTCTATCTGGGGCGGATTGTCATCGGCGCAGCTTGCCACGATTGCGGCAAGTACTGCAAATACTACTAATTTTTTCATTATCTGTTAAGCTTTAGGTTGTTCTTCCTTGAGAACGTTTTTAGAAAGAAATGGTTCTTTGTACTCCGGAGAAAGTATATTGGGGATGGAAAAGTGAGGTGAAACCAATTCCGGTATTGAGGGGAATGGGAAGAATAGCCCCTCTTCAAAAGGCTTAGAGAAGGGACGGAAAACAAATTATACCTTTTTTAGTAACATTTTAGAAGCCTTGATTAACGAAATCATATACTCTTCGTAACAATTTCTCGACATTCTTTTCTTGTTCCTCCATACATTTGCATCCGAGTTCTTTGGTATTAATTGAAGAACACAATGAATCTTTGATATTAACCATTAAATAATGTACAATGAGAAAAACATTCTTGGAAAAGTGCATAAATCTGCGTTTATGCCGTGTTGCATTGGTACTTTTGTTTCTTGTACCTGCAATCAGTAGCCTGCAGGCTAATCCTTCTCAAAACAAGACCATTTCGGGTGTTGTGACATCGGCTACGGATAGTGAGCCGTTGATAGGTGTCAGCGTGCAGGTGAGAGAAACCGCTACGGGTGGAATTACCGACATTGATGGCCGGTATTCGGTAAGTGCCCAACAAGGACAGACACTGGTGTTTTCTTACATCGGTTATCAATCACAGGAAATCAAGGTAGGTACTTCTTCCGTCATCAATGTGGTGCTGAAGGAGGACACGGAAATGTTGGATGAAGTGGTTGTAGTGGGCTATGGTGTCCAGAAGAAGAAATTGGTGACGGGTGCCACTGTTCAGGTGAAGGGTGACGAAATAGCCAAGATGAATACAACCAATCCCTTGCAGGCTATGCAGGGACAGACACCGGGTGTAAGTATTGCTTCGACTTCCGGTCAACCGGGTGCTGACATGAAAGTGAGTATCCGTGGTCTTGGTACCGTGGGAAATAGTGCTCCTCTTTATCTGATTGATGGTGTGGGTGGTGATATTTCTACTTTGAATCCTGCCGATATTGAAAGTATAGATGTACTGAAAGATGCGGCTAGTGCGGCTATCTACGGTTCGGCCGGTGCTAATGGTGTAGTGCTTATTACTACCAAGCAAGGGCGCGAAGGTAAAGCGCAGATTAGTTTCGATGCTTATTATGGAATACAGAATGTAGCTCGTAAGGCCAATATGCTGAATGCAAAAGAGTATATGGCCATTATGGATGAGCAGGCTTTGAATAGCGGACTTTCGGCTTACGATTGGAGCCAATACCAGTCTATTTACGATGCCAACGGCAATGTGTATGATACGGATTGGGTAGATACTATGTTCAAAGATAATGCCACAACGGAGAGCTATACGCTGGGTGTCACTGGTGGAAGCGCAACTTCCACTTATGCCCTTTCGTTAGGATATATGAGTCAGGAAGGTATTGTCGGCGGTTCGGATGTGTCTAACTATTCGCGTTACAATTTCCGTGTGAACAGCGAGCACAAACTTTTCAAGGATATTTTGAAAGTGGGCGAGCAGGTGAGTTTTGTATATAAGATGAATAACGGTATCAGTGTAGGCAACCAATATAATAATACCTTACGCGGTGCATTCGGAACATCGCCTATCGCTCCTGTCTATAGCGATAATAATCTTTATGATTCGCCTTACAATGACACCAGTACCAGTGACTGGAATAAAGGTGATGGAAACCCTTATGGTTTAATGATGACCGACAGCAACAATGAGAACAAAACGGCTACTTTTTCCGGTAATGTTTATGCTGAATTGCAGCCTGTCAAGAATTTGAAGATAAAGTCTGTATTCGGTGTGGTTTATGGTTCCAGCGAATACCGTAGTTTCAAGCCTCTCTACAAGTTCAGCCAATATATATATAATGAAGAACGTACTACCGTATCTCAGAATGCCAATCACTCTTTGGGTATGACATGGACCAATACGGCTTCTTATGACTGGACTATGGGAGAACATTCGTTCAACGCCTTGCTGGGTATGGAAGCCTATCGTTACGAGGGCACTTATATCGAAGCTAAAAATGGTATGCTGAAAGAAGGTTTTGATGATTGGGAACATGCTTTTGTGGGCAACGGAACGGCCTCCGATTCGACCAACGGCTTGGGTGCCAGTGGCAATCCGCATACCGAGAGCCGCAAGGTGTCCTATTTCGGCCGATTGGGTTGGAACTGGAAAGAAACTTATATGGTCAATGCTACTTTGCGTGCAGACGGTTCGAGCAACTTTGCCAAAGGCAACCGTTTTGGTTACTTCCCTTCGGTATCGGCAGGATGGACCATTACTAACGAAAAATTCATGGAAAATACGCAAAACTGGCTCGACTTCCTGAAACTACGTGCCAGCTGGGGACAAGTGGGTAATGCCAACATTGACGCATTCCAATATCTGGCTCCTATCAAGAGTACCAATACTCACTATCTTTTCGGTAGCGGTTACGGCGATTCGGATGCTGCGGCACAGCTCGGAACCAACTGGGGAGCTTACCCCAGTCGTCTGGCTAATGCGAACATCAAGTGGGAGACTTCACAGCAGACCAATATCGGTCTTGATGCCCGATTCCTCAACAGTCGCCTGGGTGTTAATTTCGATTTCTACATTAAAGATACTAAAGACTGGCTCGTGGTGGCTCCTATTCTTGCTACTGCCGGAGCAGGTGCTCCTTATATTAATGGCGGTGGAGTGAAAAACACCGGTGTGGAACTCAATCTTACTTGGAATGACCAGATAGGCAAGGACTTTAGTTACAATATCGGTATCAACGGTGCCTACAATAAGAATAAGGTCGGAGAGATTCCTAACGACGATGGTATCATTCATGGTTCTACCAACCAGTTGTATGACAATACTCCTGAATTCTATCGTGCCGAGAATGGCAAGCCTATCGGTTATTTCTATGGTTTCAAGACAACAGGCGTATTCCAAAACAATCAGGAAATAGAGGATTGGATTAAGGCCGGTAACGGTGTGCTGCAGGCTGACGTACAACCGGGTGACGTGAAGTTTGTGGACATCAACCATGACGGACGGGTGAACGAGCTTGACAAGACCGATCTTGGCAACGGTATTCCTGATTTCACCATGGGCTTCAATCTCGGTTTCAACTGGAAAGGGCTTGATTTCTCTGTAGTGGCCAACGGCGCTTTCGGGCAGCAGATTGTCCAGAGTTACCGTAACCATACCTCCAAGCAAGCCAATTATACTACTGCTATTTTAGGGCGTTGGACAGGAGAGGGAACCAGCAATCGCATACCTCGTGTCACAGACCAGAATCTCAACTGGCAGTTCTCCGACCTTTACGTGCAGGATGGTGATTACCTGCGAATCAGTAACATTACTTTGGGCTACGACTTTGCCAAGCTACTGAGATGTAAGGCCATCAGCCAGTGCCGTATCTATGCTCAGGTACAGAATGCGTTCACATTTACCAAATATGACGGCATGGATCCGGAAATAGGTTATGGTCCCGAAGGAGATAACGGACAAGGTTGGGTGTCGGGCGTTGATTTAGGTTATTACCCCCGTCCCCGTACCGTATTGTTTGGCGTTAACTTGAAATTTTAAAATATAGACTGATATGAAGAAAAACAAAAATATATTTATGGCAAGTGTCCTGCTCCTGAGTTTGGGACTGGCTTCGTGTACCGACAGTTTTCTCGATGTTACGTCGAAGACTGAATCTTCAACCGGTACATTCTATAAGACTGAAAAAGATGCTTATCGTGCTCTGATAGGTTGTTATGATGGTTGGCGCCAGACTTCATCAGCCATGATGGTAGGGTTTTATATGGCTTCCGAGGTGATGAGTGCCGAGTGTTTTGGCGCTACCGGAAATGCCGATGGACGTGGCTATCAGGCCATTGACCGTTTTGACATCTCCCAATCGCCGGCTGACCTCAACCTATACGAAGGTGACTGGAAAAATTATTATGCGGGCGTCTATCGTTGCAACGAGCTGATAGCTCATGAAGAGCAGATTGTATGGAATGAATCGGATAGCAAACGTGGTATCTATATGGGCGAATGTCGTACGTTGCGTGCATTGCTTTATCTGGATATGGTTCGTTTATGGGGGAATATCCCACTCTTTCTGGAACCGGTAAACGAAAATCGCGCTCCTTCACCTGCCAAAGAGGTGTTCAGTGCCATATTTACTGACTTAAAATATGCTATCGAGAATATTCCCGGTGACGCTTATCCCAAGGCCGACTATACCAAGAACGACGGACATATTACAAAATATGCCGCCGAGGCTTTGCTGGCACGTGCCTATCTTTTCTATACCGGATATTACGGTGAAGAACCTGTAGAGGTGACTCGTGCCGAAGCTTTGGCTGCTGTAGAAGACGTAATCGCTTCAGGAGAATATGGTTTGGTACCGCAATTCAAGAATTTATGGCCGGCTTCTTCTGCAAAAGTGGCCGAAAAAGGAGACTATGAAACTTTGAAGGGTACATATGCCGGTGATGGAAACAAGGAAACCATTCTTGCGTTGAAATTTACCGCTACTCAGGATTATAACGGGAATAATGACTCCAACCGTTGGCAGGTGATGTTGGGTATGCGCCAGCTTAATGCTGCTCCCTATTGCAAGGGATGGGGCGCATTGACGGTAAATCCTGATTTTGTGGAAGCGTTTCCCTCTGGTGACCTCCGCCGTTCGGCTTCTATCATTGATTTGGTAGGGGAAGGAATCACCGGTTCGGCCGACTTTACCACCAGTTTTAATGACTGGCGTGAATATACCGGCTATGCTGTGAAGAAGTATGCTCCCCTTTGCTATGCCGATGGAAGCCATGCCGGTAAGCAGGATGGTAGCGGTGACTTCCAGACACAGAACCGCCAAGACTACGTTATTATCCGTTATGCCGACGTATTGTTGATGGCCGCAGAACTGGGCAGCCCCAATGCGCAAACTTATTTCGACCAAGTGCGTAAGCGTGCTTATCAGGTTGATGACAACGGAACAGTATCGGCCAACTATCAAGCTAAGAGTGTGTCTCAACAAGCTATTATGGAAGAACGTCGTCTTGAATTTGCTTTTGAAAGCATTAATTATTGGGATCTCCTGCGTCAAGGTATAGACGTGGCAGCCGAGAAGCTCGCCTTGAATGGTGTCAAGGTGAAGAGTGGAGGCACTGATGATGCGGTAACCATACGGGCCGACCGTGTGAAAGCCACCAAAGGCTTGAGCCAGATTCCTTATAATCAAATTAACCTTTCACAGAGTGTACTTGTGCAGAATCCCGGATGGTGAGTACCATTAATAGAGTAAATAAAAAATAAAAACAATAAGATATGAGACTTAAATCATTCTTTTCCATATTGGCAGGAGCGGCTTTGATATTTTCCGCTTGCTCGCCCGAAGAGTACGAGATGGGGGCAAAAACCTATGTCTCCGATGATTTGGTGGAAGGTATCGCCTATACGGTGACCCCTGATGCCAATGATCCTAATACGATTCATCTGACTTCGCTCATCAAGGGAGCCACTCCCTTGTGGGTCACTCCAAGCGGTCCTTCTCAAAAGACCACTCTTGACTTGGCACTTCCTTTTGCCGGAGAATATAGCGTGACTTTCGGCGCTTCCACACCGGCAGGTCCGGTATATGGCGAACCATATACCTTCAAGGTAGAGACCAATAACTTTGCCATGCTCGAAGACCCTATCTGGGCTAACCTTGCAGGTGGAGTGGGCAAGAGCCGTAAGTGGGTTCCCATTGACAAGAACTTTGGTATTGGCCGTTGTTCGGGACCGGTGATGTACATGAGCCACACTGATGTGAAAAATGATGGAAGCAATATTACCGACCTTATGATTGGTAGCGCCAATTGGGCTCCCAACTGGGATCCGGGTATCCAATCGTGGCTCATTCCGGCAGACGACCCCTATTTCCAGTCGTACATCACTTTCGGCCTGGATGCTGTGAAAGGCTGTACGGTGGAACTTCATCGGGTGGCTGCTTCGGGCACGACGGATGCCACCGGAACTTTCAACTTGAATGTGTCTGACCCGAAACGCCCTGTCATATCTTTCTATGGCGGTACCTATTCATTGCATAACGAGGGTTTTGATGATGTCTGTTCCAACTATACCAACGACATCAAGATTATAGAATGTACTCCTTATCTGCTGCAGGTAGCTACGATGCGTACCAATAGCGAAGGTCCGTGGTGGCTGGTGTGGAACTTCATTTCCGAAGAGGCTTATAATGACCCCAGTATCATACCGACTGAAGATCCGGGTTTGCTTCAGCCTGCCGAAGTACAACAGCCTGCCATTGAAGATTTGGCAACCAAACTGTTCACTACTGAAATCAACGGTGTCACCTATGTGGGCAATGAGGCACGCTTCCTCATCAATGATGAAGAACCTTATGACTGGACATGGTGGAATGGTGGCTCTGCTGCTTGGGAAAGCGTAGTGAAGGGACAGTACGGTTCTTCATGGGCACCTGTGGCCGATGCTTCCATTGCCGACTATGAGCTGGTATTGAGCAGCACGGCCGATGGCTACAAATGGGATGACGGTACCAATGCCGGTAAGCTTGCCATTGAAGACGGCAAATTGAAATTTATGGATGCCGACGGCAATCCGGTTGAGATAACCGTCCTCACCGCTACCGGTGATAAGCGCACGGTGGAAGTGAAGGGAAGCGAGTTTACCGTAATGGCTTGCGATGTCACCAGCTCTTTCCAGATGGGTGTGCCTGCAACGACCAATGACAAGGGAGCCGTGGATTCTTATCTTTGTGCCAACCTCAACTACAAACCTATCGCTACCGGACCTACCGGGCCTACTGAAATCAAGGTAGACAACAGCAAGGTACAAATTCTTTTCGGTGACGGAAATCCCGATCGTTTGCGCTTGCAGTTCTACAATCCTTGGGGCGGTGGTGACGCGGGATGGCCGATCGACATCACGAAGGTGAAGTTGAAAAAGAACCAGACGCTGAAGATACAGTACAAAGTGCTGAGTGGAATCACTTGGAACGAGGGCGCGACTCCTAAGACCGTGATTATGGACAATAACATCGGAAATGCTTGGGAAGACGACTGCTACAACCTGGCTCACGCCGTGGCCTTTGACACTGCCGAAGGAGCTGTACAGACTGTGTCCGTGACCAATACCACCGGTGCCACTGTGACTTACGAAGGAAGCAGTTGTATCTGTATCGGTATCCAGAATAAGGGACTTGCTACTGTGGCTGCCACCGAAGACGGACAGCCGGATGTGAAGGTTGAGATAATTTCGATGACCATTGAATAACCACTTAAATGAATTTAGTATATATGAAGACAAAGATATATTTAGGAATACTTTCACTTGCATTGGGTCTTTCGCTGGCTTCGTGCAGTGAAGATGACGACTATACTATCCACACCACCCCGATTCTGAACGAATCGTCGGTGGTGACGGGGTCGTCCGATGTGACCGCCACTACCGCTACGCTCCATGCCACGCTCTCCGGGTTGGATGGCATGGATGCCGGAAGCTATAAGACCGGCTTCTTCTATGGCTCTGCGCAAGACAACCTGCCCGAGGACGTGCAGGCTGCTTATGACGGCAGCGCCTTCAGTGCTCAGTTGAATGGGTTGAGCAATAACTCCACGCTCTATTATCAGGCTTATGTATGCTTGCAGGGCAAGGTGTATTACAGGGGCGAGGTGAAGAGTCTGCTCACCACCAATGCCAAGGTGGCTACTGCCGATGCCGCATCTGTCGACTTCGCTTCGGCTGTATTGGGTGGAACGCTGACCGATGCTACGGCCGATGCTACTTGTGGTGTTGTTATCTCTACTTCATCCGATGTAGAAGCGGTTCGTGCAGGCCTTATAGTGAAGAGTGAGGAACTTAAGGACAGCTATTCATTCGTCCATGAAGGGTTGGTGCCCGAAACGCAATACTATTATGCGGCTTACCTCAATCTGGGTAGCGGCATTGTGTATGGTGAGGTGAAGAGCTTCACTACTCCTGCCTATGACTTCAATCTCGACAATGACCTTGTCGACCTGGGACTCTCCGTGATGTGGGCTCGCTTCAATGTGGGTGCCAAGAGCGAGACTGGACTGGGTGGCCTTTTCGGATTCGGTGACTTGACCGGATGCAACAATAGCATCGACCCTGCCGACTATGCTTCGGCCGATACTTATAAAACGGCTTCCGACTTGGCTTTCCGTGCATTTCAAGGGCGTGCCACACTGCCTACTGCCGATGATTTCGAGGAACTCTTCACGTTGTGCCAGAAAGAGTGGACTGAGCAGAATGGAGTGACAGGTTTCAAGTTCACCGGTCCTAATGGTAATTCCATCTTCCTGCCTGCAGCCGGTACGCGTGTGGCAAACGATGTGACAGCGCTGGGTACTGAAGGATATTACCTCACCGGTACTGTCAACTCTTCCAATACAGAATTTGCGGTAGGTTACCAGTTTGCAGCTTCTGTCAATCACCGTATCACTGCCGCAGTTTATCAAGGTATGGCTGTACGCGCTGTTTCCACAGCCAAGAACGTACCGTTCAACAAGGCTCTGCTCTATCAGAAGTGGTATCTTGACAATGGCCAGGACGGTAAGCAGCACGCGTTTGAAGGACCTTTCACGCAGTGGGGTGTTACGGACAACTGGAGTACGGTTTCCAACGGACAACCCAACATTGAACAGCAGATTCATTGGGAGATGGGTACGGATAATGGCTGGATAGGTTATACTTACGGAAAGGACTATGGTTATATGGAGCTCAAGGAGGACGGTACGGTGAATATTCATCGTATTGCCGAAGACGGTACCGTGACCGATGAAACCGGTAAGTTTACGATTGACGAGGCGAATAAAGTGATTGACATCGACATAGATGTGCTTTGTGCCAATACTTGGATTGGCACGAAGAGTGGTAAGCTGAACATTCTGTCGTTGACTGCCGACGGCCTGCAGATTGCCCTGCCCGATGGCGACTATGGCTATTCGTTGAACTATTACAGCCAGGCCAAGGCCGATGCCGATGCGCAGGTTCCTGTATTGCTCAATATCGCCGATTCATCATGGGCAGGAAGTTGGGATGCACTGCTTGTAGCCATTTCACCCGAAGACTTGGCTGGACAGCACACGTTTGTTTTCGAGGGAACTTGTACCGATGCTATGGTGTTTACGCTTGACTTTGCCGGTATGGCGAAGCGCTATCCCAATTCGTTTGTACGCATTGACGACATCAAGCTGGACGGTACTTCCATCCGGTTTGATGCCAACCGCTTCTATTATGGCGACATTGAAGGAAACGGTAAGTACCGTGTTCAGTTGTTCAATGCTTATGGGGCTGGTTCTGTAGGCAATGCAGTTCCCCTCAGTCCGTTCAGCAATGTAGAAAATCAAGGTACCGAGCCTGCCATCCATTTCAAGGAGAAGCTTGAGATTGTCTGCACCGTCATTACCGACGGTACCGGTGCAGGTATTTATACGCCCAATCTGGTTACTGTCAATCCGGATTGGGGAAGTGCATGGGGATATAACGCAGGAGCTACGTTCGAGGTGAAATACGAGAACTTCCAGTACAGCCTTGTGGCTTCTCAGTTCGACATTAAGTACGAATCTGCCGACTATGCGGCAGGTTCCATCATGACCTTCGTTGAAGTGGCTGACATTTACAAGTATTTCCCCGGTTTACATGCCACACTTGACAACCTCTATCTGGATGGCAAGGAAGTGACATTTGATGCATCCAAAGTGCTCGATGCCAATGAATCCCCGAAGTATCGTCTGGAACTTTGGAATTGCTATGGGGCAACAAAGGATAAAGGGTGCGCTTTCGGTACTCCTGATGGTGATGTTATCAAGGAACTTGGTTTCAGCAGTTCTATGGAAGTGAAGTTCACGTTCCACACTCTTTTCTCTGTTCCTGAATGGTAAGAGGGATAGACGGAAATATACTGGTTAGATAGGAAATCCGGGATGCAGGCCATCCCGGATTTTTTGTTTTGCCCTCACCGGTGTGCATCGTTCTGATATAGATTGAAGAACCATAGAGAGAATAAAATAAAGGAGGTGGTCCGTAAGGCGGCGCTTTGATAGCTCTTTGCCTTGTACTTTGTTCGGACGGGATGGGTACTTATTGCGATAAACATAGTGATTTTATGGTATCTCCACTAAAGTGGTCCGCCTTGTTCATAGTAGTGAACAAATCAGCCCACTTAGGTGAACAAACTTGTTCACCTAAGTGGGCCGTTCATGAATCTTTGTACTGAACCGGACAGACAAAAGGGCGGAAGCGGAGAAAAGCAGGGGCTTTCTCTAAGATTGGCTGCTATTTTCCTTCGTAATCAAAGTATTCAAAGTCTGCATATGCTTTTGAGGTTTGAGAACCGGAGACGGCATACAATCCCAGCATGATTCCCGTAAAGCCACCGGCAGTTTCTGTACTGATATAGCGCGTATTCATTCGGCCCAGTTCTTTGAAGTCCTTTCCGTTTGTGGCATACTCGAACGAATAGATTTCGTTGCTGCCTTTTACACGGAGTTGTACTTTCCCCTGGGGCAGAATAACTTCCTTTTCCGTATGGGTCAATTCATTCAATTGGTAGCGCAATACTACAGCTTGTTTCCCGTCTGCCAATTGCTTGACTAATAAATCGTAATGGGACGATTCGAACATGTAGACCGTCAGGCCGGCTTCGTCGCCACTGGCGGCTTTTTTCAGTTGCATGGAAGTGGTGGCTGTGAAGTCGATATGTTCTTGCCGGCGGCCGGCAAAAGTAGGACTGCCTTTCCCGTTGTTCAGGTTTACGGGGGTTGCTTTCAGACGGAGGTTACCGGAAGCAAAAGTATAGTTTTCCGGATGATAGTTTCTGATATGAACCCATTCGGGACCTAATTTGCCGTTTTTGAAATCGGTGCGTGCAGGCTTGGGGGCAAGAGGATGTTGCGGTAGGGTTGGTACATCCATTTGCAGGGCTATTGTACCATCTCCGTTTACTACCGGCCAGGCATTCTTGTCCCAGCGCACGGGAGCAAGGTACGTTTCGCGTCCCAGCAGGTGATGGCTGCCGCTTTGCGGACGGAAAGCGAGACACACCATCCACCACGAACCGTCAGGAGCTTGTATCAGGTCGGCATGGCCGGTTCCTTGTATCGGGCTGTTCTGTGCATTCTTGTTGATGTGGGTCAGGATGGGATTGGCGGGGTTCTCTTCGTACGGGCCGTCTATATCGCGGCTACGGGCTATTGTCACTTTGTGCCCGTATTCCGTGCCGCCTTCGGAAATCAGCAGGTAATACCAGCCGTCTTTCTTGTAAATGTGCGGCCCTTCAGGGTGCCGTCCGCCCGTACCGTTCCAGATGCGTTTGGACTCGTTGAGTTGTTCGCCGGTTTTGGGGTTGATTTCGCACAGATAGATACCTACGCCCGGATTGCTGACAAGGTAACACTTGCCGTCTTCAAAATAGAGGGACGGGTCTATGCCGCCTTGCTTGAGCCATACGGGTTCCGACCATTCGCCACGCGGGTCGGTAGTGTGTACAAGGAAGTTGCCTTTGTCGGACACGTTGGTGGTAATCATGTAGAATGTACCGTCGTTGTAGCGGATGGTGGGTGCATAGATTCCTCCCCACGGGCCGGCGTCGTGAAGCGGCAGTTGTGAGGGGCGCGTCAGGCAGTGTCCGATTTGTTCCCAGTTGATGAGGTCTTTGCTGTGGAACAACGGTACGCCCGGAAAATATTGGAAACTACTGTTGACCAGATAAAAGTCATCTCCTGCGCGGCAGACACTCGGGTCGGGATGGAAACCGGGAATAACGGGATTTTGATAACCTTGCCGGTTTTGTGAAAAGCAGGACAGGCTGAGCGCCAGTCCTAAAAATAACATCATCTTTTTTCTCATAAGTACATTGTATTTTAAATAGTTTATCAGATATACGAATCAGTAGTTGAAGGAAGTATTTATACGCAAAAATAAAGTATTCCTTCGGTTCAAACAAGCCGGATGTGTCCGATGTCATTCAATGATTACTTTTGAACCCTATTCGGAAACAAATGATACCGTTGCAGATAACATGACATCGGTGTGTTTTCCGCCTTTTCCGTTACTTTTGCTTTCACTGATTTAACCATTATTTTTAATACGTAAAGACATGATGAAGAATATCATTGAAAAATTCCAAATTTGCCTGGTGCTGTCGGCACTGCTTTTCTCTTCTTTCGTTGCCGCATGTTCCGGCAATGATGATACTGTGACTCCGGAAATAACGATTCCCGCGAACATTCTGACGGATGGAATGACTTTCTCCAAGACCGGAGGAACAAGTACGCTGAACATCAAGTCGAACGTTGCATTGGAAGTTACCAGCAGTGCACCGGAGTGGTGTAAGGTTACTGCCGAAAGTTCTGCTTCGAGTAGTATTTTGAAGTATACCGTTATGGCAGAAGCCAATACGGACACGAGTGACCGTGAAGCCAAGGTAACGGTGAAAGCCGGAGGCAGCGAAGTAGGGAGCTTCACAGTGAAACAAACGGCTGCGGACGGATTAATCATATCCAACTCTACCTCTTTCGACCTGCCAGCTGCGGGAGGAGATGTTTCTGTGGTGGTGGAAACCAATGGTGACGTACAAGCCGTTTCTGATGTTTCTTGGATAAAGGCGGTCAATACCCGTGCCATGGAAGACAAGATTTTCAAGTTTACCGTCTCTTCCAATCCTCTGGGAGCGCGCGAAGGCCATATCACTTTTACTTTGGGTAGCCTGACGGAGACTGTGACCGTAAAACAGGCTGCGGGCGAGGTCGGCAATATGGGAAGCGACGCCAGGACACTTGCCGCCAAGATGTATGCAGGTATCAATATCGGCAACACGCTGGAAGCTTGTGATAACAAGAACAAGATAGCGAGCGAAACGTTATGGGGAAATCCTAAAGTGAGCGAGGCATATATCAAAGGGCTGAAGGCATTGGGATTTAATGCGGTGCGCATCCCTTGCGCGTGGGATTACTACATTGTGAATCCATCGACCTATGAGATAGATGCTGCATGGCTCGACCGTGTGAGCGAAGTGGTGGGCTACTGTGTAGCCAATGATATGTATGCCATTGTCAATATCCATTGGGATGGCGGTTGGCTTGAAGAGAGTATCACTCATGGTTACAGCAGCGAAGTAGATGCCAAGCAGAAAGCTATCTGGACACAGATTGCCAATAAACTGAATGCTTATGACGAACACCTGCTCTTTGCCGGATGTAACGAACCCGGACAGCAAGACCAGGGGAACGTTGGAACATCGGCCATAGATGTCATCTTGAAATACGAACAGACCTTCATTGATGCCGTGCGTGCCACCGGAGGGAATAATGCGAGCCGTTGCCTGATTGTGCAAGGTCCTTATACCAATATCGACAAAACGGTGAACGACTACACGATGCCCAAGGATGAGGTACCCGACCGTCTGATGGTGGAAGTTCACTTCTATGATCCCTATCAGTTCACCATGATGAACCATGACGAAACTTGGGGCAAGGTATTCCTTTATTGGGGTAAGGACAATCATGTATCCGGTTCCATTCATAACGCCACCGGTTACGAAGAAGATTATGTGAAGCAGCAATTCCAGAAGATGAAGACAGCCTATGCAGATAAGGGAATTCCTGTGATTGTAGGCGAGTACAGCGCCATGAAGCGGACAAAAGAAGACAAGATAGAGGGTACTTCCGAACTTGCCTATCCCGACATTGACCGGGAGATGCACAACAAGAGCCGCGCCTATTGGAATGAGGTAGTCACCCGAGAGGCCAAAAAACACGGTTGTGTCCCCTTCTATTGGGAAACCGGCGGTGACATGAACCGTGGTACGGGTACGCCGAAGGAGGCTTATGCCATTGAGGGCATCATGAAGGGAGCCGCAGCCGGTCAATACCCTTATTGATTGAGTGGTGGATAGAATAAAAGACAGTTTTTAAAAGTATCATACAAATAGGTTTTATAGGTTACAAGGATTGTTGATATAGTTTTTTTGATTGGTTACGGAGAAGTATGTCCGCGAGGGATATGCTTCTCCTTCTTTAAAAATCCTTGCCTTTTCTTGCTTTTCTGTTCGTTTTTCACTTCATTTGCAATAAAAATAACTTCCCTTAGCTCTGATAGTATGAAAAGACTGCAACTACTGCTCTTGTGGGTTTGGATGGTATGTTTCTCTGCTGCTTCACACGACTACATGTTTAAACATTTGGAAGTGAAAGACGGACTTTCCAATAATCAGGTTAATGCTATTTATAAAGATTCAAACGGATTCATGTGGTTTGGTACAGCTTCGGGGCTGAACCGCTATGATGGTTACAATATAAAGATTTATCGCAGCCAGAAAGATGATGAGAAATCTCTTCCCGATAGTTATGTCGAGGATATACAAGAAGATACGTCCGGTAATTTGTGGATACGTACGGGAGGCGGGTATGCCATTTACAACTCGGCTTCCGATGTTTTTGACCGTAATGTGGAAGCCTGGATGTGGAACATCGGTCTGACCGGAAATCCTTCGCTTATCTATATTGATAAGGAAAAGACTTTCTGGATCTATATTAATGGTAAAGGTGTTTACAGCTATAGAGAGGAACAGAAAAATGCCGTAGCAGTAAAGGGGGCGGATGAACTGCTTGCGAAAGCCGAAGTGTCCGACATGAAAGAATGCGGCGAAGGAATCCTGCTGGTTCTGAGTAACGGTATCTTGGCTTGTATAGATGAGGAAAAGCAAAATATCAAGTGGACCAATCCGGACATTGCCGAAGATTGCAGGGAAGTAAAGAATGCTACCTTTGATTTGTTTGTCGACCATAGTGGGCGGGCGTGGATATTCAGTGTGGAGGGGATGTGGATTTATAGCCTTTCTCAGAAGGTTTGGGAACAGCGTTCTCCCCGAACGGACACCTACAATACCGTACGTGCAGTGGCACAGGATAAATACGGATGTATATGGGTAGGCAGGGATCAGGATGGCGTTGAATTGATAGAACCGGCGGGACGGAAAATCCGTCTGGCGAATGAACCTAATAACGGGCGTACTCTGTCCAACAATACAATAACGGCTCTTTATGAAGATGAGGCCGGTACGATGTGGGTGGGAACCTACAAGAAAGGCATCTCTTTCTATAATGAAAGCATTTTCAAGTTCGGTATTGCCGATGTAGGCGACATCAATTGCGTGGAGGACGGAGGCGGTGACATCGTATGGCTGGGAACCAACGACCGCGGGCTGGTGCGCTGGAATAGCGTGACAGATGAACGTATGGTTTTTTCGCATACGGCAGATCCCCACTCTATCTCGAGTGATGTCATAGTCTGCCTTCTTCGGGACAGTAGCGGCAGAGTGTGGGCAGGTACTTTCTGGGGCGGACTGAATTGCTATGATGGGAACCGCTTTATCCATTACCGGTCCCGTAAGGGAGACAGTAACTCACTGGTCTACGACAATGTATGGGCATTGGCAGAAGATGCGGACAAAAATATCTGGATCGGTACGTTGGGGGGAGGATTGCAATGCCTGAATCCTCAGACGGGGATATTTACCACCTATTCTACAGGTAATTCAAACCTTGTGTCGGACTATATCTCATCCCTCTGCATCAGCTGTGACAATAATCTGGTTATCGGTACTTCGGCAGGGATGGCTTTCATGGACCTGAGGACCGGCGAGATTACAAATTTTGCAGGTACAAAATCGGGTAAGACCAGACTTTCCAACCAAAATATCAATCAAGTTTACGAAGATAGTCGCGGTTTGCTATGGATAGCCACGCGTGAAGGCTTGAATGTATATGACAGCAAACGGGATGAATTGTACGAAGTGCCTATCAAGCCCGGTTTCTCCAAACTATTGATATTAGGTATTACGGAAGATGAAAACAAAAGTATATGGATCAGCACCGGAGGAGAACTGATAAACGTGGTGTTGTCCGTTGACAGCAAGACGGAGCAGCCCGTGTTCCGTTGCTATACCTATAATGACAAGGACGGGTTGCAGAGTTGTGACTTCAACCAGCGTTCCCTCAAACGACTGCATACGGGCGAGATTGTAGTGGGAGGACTGTATGGGCTGAATCGCTTCCAGCCGGGCAACATAAAGTATAACCGTACGTTGCCCAAGGTTATGTTTACCGGTTTCCAGTTGTTCAATGAAGACGTGAAGGTGGGCAAGGAGTATGCAGGACGTGTCATCTTGAAGGAAGCTTTGAATGAAACAGAAGAAGTTGTCTTGGATTATAAGCAGAATGTGTTCACGGTGCTGTTTGCGTCGGACAATTTCGTGCTGCCCGAAAAGACACAGTATTTCTATAAATTGGAAGGATTTAATGAGAACTGGCTGACGAGTATGTCCGATATGCATCGCGTTACCTATACCAATCTGGCTCCGGGGACTTACATCTTAAAAGTGAAGGCTACAAACAGTGACGGATATGCGGGCACTGAAGAGGCTTCGCTCAAGATTGTCATTCTTCCGCCTTTCTGGATGACTCCGTGGGCATATATCGTTTATGCTCTTCTGATAGTAGGAGTTGTTTCCTTTTCACTTTATGCCGTACAACGGAGGGAACGTAATAAGTTCAGAATCCGCCAGATAGAGGAAGATGCGAAGAAGAGGGAGGAGTTGAGCCAGATGAAATTCCGCTTTTTTACGAATGTCAGCCATGAGTTGCGTACGCCGCTTACGCTGATTATATCGCCGATGGAAAGTATGATGAAGGAGATTACGGACGAAAAACTGCATGGCAAGCTGCAACTGATGTACCGCAATGCGCAGCGTTTGTTGAATTTGGTCAACCAGTTGCTCGATTTCCGTAAGAATGAGATGGCAGGATTGCATCTCACTTTGTCCGAGGGGGATATTGTGGCGTATGTGCGTAGCATCTGTGCTTCTTTCCTGATGCTTTCTGAAAAGAAACATGTACATCTGACATTTTTTTCGGCCATGGAATCGCTGAATATGTCATTCGACGAGGATAAAATTGGTAAAGTTGTGATGAATCTTCTATCCAATGCCTTCAAATTTACCCCGGACGGGGGACGTGTGGATGTGGCATTGGAAATGTCGAAAGAGATGTCCGGAAGATTGCTGATAAAGGTATCGGATACCGGTGTTGGCATTAGGGATGAAGACAAGGAGCGAATTTTTGAACGTTTCTATCAGGTGGAGCAGGAAGAACCGGAACACCAGTCAACGGGTAGCGGTATTGGCTTGAGCCTGGTACGCGACTTTGTGACGCTGCATGAGGGCACGGTGCGCGTTGTTGACAATGTGGGGTCCGGTAGTGTGTTCCTGATTGAGCTTCCGGTTAAACATGTGCATGTAAGTCCTTCCAAGCCTGCACCGCTTGCAGAAGAGGTGGAAGAGCATGAGGAACTTTTGCCGGATATGGAAGAGGAACCGCTTCCGGATGATTTGCCGGACGATATGGAGGAGGATAATGAAGATGAAAAAGAGAAGCCGTTGGCCCTGATTGTGGATGATAATGAAGATTTGGTTGCCTTCATGAAAGATAGTCTGAGCTTGTATTTCCGTATACAGTCAGCTTCTAATGGCCGGGAAGCTTGGCAGAAAATACCGGAACTGATGCCGGATGTTATTGTCAGCGACGTAATGATGCCCGAGATGGATGGAAATGAACTGTGTCGCTGGGTGAAGACCGATAAACGCACGAGTGACATTCCGATGATATTGCTCACTGCACGGCAGGCTGTGGAAGATAAAGTGGAGGGGTTGACCATCGGTGCAGATGATTATGTGACGAAACCTTTCAATGTGGAAATCCTGATTCTGCGTATGCGCAAGCTGATTGACCTGAGCAAGAAGCGCAAGGCAAAGTCGCTCATCGACCCCGAACCGAGCGAGATAGCCATTACTTCGCTGGACGAAAAGTTGGTGGAAAATGCCATCAAATATGTGGAGGCGAACATCGGTCGGTGTGACTTGTCCGTAGAAGAGTTGAGCCGGGGATTGGGTATGAGCCGGGTACATCTTTACAAGAAACTCTTGCAGATAACCGGTAAGACACCCATTGAATTTATCCGTGTCATCCGTCTGAAAAGAGCGGCGCAGATGCTGCGCGAGAGTCAGCAGAATGTATCGGAGATAGCGTATCAGTTGGGCTTTAACAACCCCAAGTATTTCAGCAAATATTTCAAGGATGAATTCGGTGTTTTGCCCTCTGTTTATCAGGAAAGAGAGGGCAAATAACAAAAGATACCCTTTATGGAAACATATTGTTTTTTAGGGGAATCAAAAGCGCCCTTTTGTTTCAACATCAGGGGGGCTCGTTTTTGGAGGAAATTTTCTATTTTTACATCAGAGAAAATTCACTTTAAAAACAGTAATATGAAATTGAAAAACACTTCAGTTTATTTGCTTGCCGGATGGATGCTCGCCGCATGTTCCGGAGGCGGATTCCAAAAGACCGAGAACGGTGTTGTTGTGGAAGTCAAGCAGCAGCAACCGACGGATGTGCGTAAAGTAAGATTAGAAGTAATGGGCGAGAAGCTCATTCATGTATCGGCTACTCCTGAGAAGGAATTCTCAAAGGAGCAGAGTCTCATTGTGATCCCTCAACAGAATAAGACCGACTTTAAGGTCGAAGAGCAGGGCGATGAAGTGACTGTCAAGACATCGGAATTATGTGCCATTGTGTCCAAGACAACGGGTGAGGTACGCTTCACGGATGCCGACGGCAAGCAGATTCTGGCTGAAGACTCTGACGGGCGGACCTTTACTCCGGTGGAAGTGGAAGGTACGAAAGGATATACAGTACGTCAGGTATTCCAGTCGGCAGGCAATGATGAGGCTTTCTATGGCTTGGGCCAGCACCAGGCGGATGAGTTCAACTATAAAGGTAAGAATGAGGAACTGTTCCAGTACAATACAAAGGTGTCTGTACCCTTCATCGTGTCTAATAAAAACTACGGTGTGCTTTGGGACAGCTATTCGCTCTGCCGTTTCGGTGACCCGCGTGACTACTCACAACTGGGTGATGTCTTCAAACTTTATGATAAAGAGGGCAAGGAAGGTGCTTTGACCGGTACATATATTCCGGGCAAGAAAGATGTGGAAACCCTTGTACGTCGTGAGGATTCTCTTTATTTTGAACATCTGGACCGTGCCGCACATCTGAGTAAGGTGATTAATTTGCCTGCGGGTTTCCCGTTCGGAGGGTCTGATGTAGTTTATGAGGGAGAAATAGAACCGGCAGAAAGCGGCTTATTCCGTTTCATCCTTTACTATGCAGGCTACATGAAAGTATATATTGATAATGAGTTGGTGGTTCCCGAACGTTGGCGTACGGCTTGGAATCCTAACAGTTATAAGTTTGCTGTCAATCTGGAAGCGGGCAAGCGCGTTCCGTTGAAGATAGAGTGGAAGCCTGATGCCGGTGTTTCTTACTGCGGTCTGCGGGTATTGAGTCCGGTGGCTGATGAAGAACAGAACAAACTCTCCTGGTGGGGTGAAATGCAGAATGAAATAGACTACTATTTCGTTTATGGTGATGATATGGACGATGTGATTAGCGGCTACCGTACATTGACAGGTAAATCCCAGATTATGCCGAAATGGGCGATGGGTTACTGGCAGAGCCGTGAGAAGTACAATACGCGTGAGGAGGTTCTCTCCACCTTGAAGGAATTCCGTGAACGTCAGATTCCTATCGACAATATCGTAATCGACTGGCTGCACTGGAAGCAGGATTCTTGGGGAAGCCATGAGTTCGACCCCGAACGTTTCCCCGACCCGAAAGGAATGGTCGACTCCATTCACGCCATGAACGGATGTCTGATGATTTCCGTATGGCCCAAGTTCTATGCTACGACCGAACACTTCAAGGAATTTGACGAAAAAGGCTGGATGTATCAGCAGGCTATCAAAGACAGCATCAAAGACTGGGTAGGCCCCGGCTATCTGGGCTCTTTCTATGACGCATACGATGCCGATGCACGCAAGCTCTTCTGGAAGCAGATGCAAGACCACTACTATCCTCTGGGTGTTGACGCTTGGTGGATGGATGCCAGCGAACCGAACATACGCGACTGTACGGATTTGCAATACCGCAAGGACCTTTGCGGCCCGACGGCACTTGGCCCCTCTGCCAAGTTCTTCAATGCATACGCACTGATGAATGCCGAAGCTATCTATGACGGACAGCGCGGCGTGGAACCGGACAAGCGCGTCTTCTTGTTGACACGTTCCGGCTTTGCAGGGTTGCAACGCTATTCTACTGCCACCTGGAGTGGTGACATCGCTACCCGTTGGGAAGATATGAAAGCGCAAATCTCTGCCGGCTTGAACTTTGCTGTCAGCGGTATCCCTTATTGGACCATGGACATCGGCGGATTCTGTGTAGAGAACCGTTATGTGGCTGGTCAGATGGAATTCAACAAGACTGGACGTGAAAATGCTGATTACAAGGAATGGAGAGAGTTGAATACCCGTTGGTATCAGTTCGGTGCTTTCTGCCCGTTGTTCCGTGCACACGGCCAGTATCCGTACCGTGAGGTTTGGAATATCGCTCCGGCAGGACATCCGTGCTACAACTCCATCGTTTATTATACGAAGCTGCGTTACAACATGATGCCGTATATCTATTCTTTGGCAGGTATGACTTATTTCAATGATTATACCATCATGCGTCCGCTCGTAATGGACTTCACAGCTGATGCAAACGTCAACAATATAGGTGACCAGTTCATGTTCGGTTCTGCCTTGATGGTGGCTCCGGTTTACGAATATGGCGCACGCAGCCGCGAGGTTTATTTCCCGGCAAGCTGTGGTTGGTATGACTTCTACTCCGGCAAGTATGTGGATGGCGGCCAGAAGTTGACAGTAGATGCTCCTTATGAACGTATTCCGCTCTACGTATGCGAAGGTGCCATTGTACCTTATGGTCCGGACATGCAATACAGTGATGAAAAACCGGCTTCGGAAATCACCCTCTATGTTTATACGGGTAAGGACGGCGCATTTACGCTCTATGAGGATGAAGGTGTGAACTATAATTATGAGAAGGGACAATATGCCACTATACCGTTTGCCTATAACGATGCTGAGGGTACACTGGTTATCGGCGACCGTACGGGTGACTTCCCTGGTATGCTGAAGGAACGTACTTTCAATGTAGTGAAGGTAAGCAAAGACCGGCCGCAACCGTTCGACTTAAAGGCTAAAGGTACAACGGTGAAGTATGACGGAAAAGCACAAACCGTAAAATTATAATCAGAATGATAGACGACGGTGCCAGGGAGAGAAATCTTCCCGGTACCGATCTCGTCGTTCCTCGGTGCCGGGCACTTCCCCACTTCTGAATAGCTGTGAGAGAGGAGTAGGCACTCGATAATCTTTTAGATATTTATTACCATGAATAAAATCATATTGTCTTTGGCCATCGGGCTGTCCCTATTGGCCGGTTGCAATGCTCCTAAAGAGGTAGCTGGCGATGACCGTAGCTTGGATTTTACTGCCGACTGGGCCTTTCGCTTGGGAGATGATACGGCGGCAGCCCGTCTGGATTATAATGACGCAGACTGGCGGAAACTGAACTTGCCCCACGATTGGGCTGTTGAAGGAGAGTTCAGTCGGGACAATCCGTCAGGAACAGGGGGAGGTGCTCTGCCTGGTGGTATAGGTTGGTATCGTAAGACTTTTATTGCCGATAAGGTCGATGAGGGCAAGCGCTATCGCATAGATTTCGATGGTGTCTATATGAACTCCACCGTTTATATTAATGGGCATGAACTGGGAACACGCCCCTATGGATACATCTCGTTTAGTTATGATTTGACTCCTTATATCAAATGGGGGGAGAAGAATGTGATTGCTGTAAGAGTGGACAATGCCGAACAACCCAATTCACGTTGGTATTCCGGTTGCGGTATCTACCGTAATGTGTGGTTGACGAAACTGAATCCGGTGCATGTGGCACAGTGGGGTACCTACGTGACGGCAGAAGAAGTGTCGAAGAACAGTGCCCGGTTGAAGATACGTACCAGTTTACAGTACGATGTAGAGACGCAGACGGAAGATTCCGTGCAGCAGGCCGACGGTACATATGTTGTGTTCGATTCGGAAATTATTCCTCTGATTGATGTCGTCCTGCAATCCCGGTTAGTGGATGCCGACGGTCATGTGGTGGGTGAGGCTGTGTCGGAAGCTCAGCTGATGCCTGTCGCTCCGGCAGAAATGGAGCAGGAAATAGAATTGAAGAATCCTAATCTCTGGAGTATTGATGCACCTTATATGTATAAGGTAGAAAGCATCCTCAAGGATAAGCAGACCGGCGAGGTACTCGACCGTTACTATACTCCTACCGGCATCCGTACTTTCCGCTTCGATGCACAAAAAGGATTTATCCTGAATGGTGAACAAGTGAAGATAAACGGTGTCTGCATGCATCATGACCTGGGTTGCCTGGGAGCTGCGGTGAATACGCGCGCCATCGAGCGCCAGTTGGAGATTCTGAAAGAAATGGGTTGCAACGGAATCCGTTGTTCCCATAACCCTCCTGCACCGGAGCTGCTCGACCTTTGCGACCGTATGGGCTTCATCGTGATGGACGAGACTTTCGACATGTGGCGCAAGAAAAAGACCCGCCACGACTATTCACGCTATTTCAACGAATGGCACGAACGCGATTTGACTGACCTTATCGTGCGTGACCGCAATCATCCTTCCATCTTCATGTGGAGCATCGGCAACGAAGTGCTGGAGCAGTGGACGGATGCCAAAGCCGACACCTTGAGTCTGGAAGAGGCCAATCTGGTCTTGAACTTCGGTCACAGTGCGGATATGCTGGCAAAGGACGGAGAAATGTCCGTCAACTCACTGCTGACAAAGAAACTGGCAGATATGGTGAGAAAGCTCGATGCCACGCGCCCCGTGACGGCAGGCTGCAACGAGCCGAACCCGAACAATCATTTGTTCCGTTCCGGTGCGCTTGATATTATCGGCTTCAATTACCATGACGACTGGTTTGCAGGTGTTCCCGAGAACTTCCCCGGCAAGCCGTTCATCGTGACGGAAAGTGTTTCCGGCCTGATGACACGCGGTTACTACCGGATGCCGAGTGATTCGATGTTCATCTGGCCCGAACGTTGGGACAAGCCTTTCTATGATGCCTCGTTCTCTTGCTCCTCCTACGACAACTGTCATGTTCCTTGGGGCAACCGTCACGAAGGTACTATGCGTCATGTGAAGAACAACGACTTTATCAGTGGACAATACGTCTGGACGGGCTTCGATTATATCGGTGAGCCTACTCCTTACGGTTGGCCGGCACGCAGCTCTTACTTTGGCATTATCGACTTGGCCGGCTTCCCGAAGGATGTCTACTACATGTATCAGTCCGAGTGGCGTCCGGATAAGGCGGTGTTGCATCTTTTCCCGCATTGGAATTGGACGGAGGGACAAGACATCGATTTGTGGGCATATTATAACAATGCCGACGAAGTGGAGCTTTTCGTGAATGGAAAGTCGCAGGGTGTGCGCAGCAAGGGAAAAGACGATTTCCACGTCATGTGGCGCGTGAAGTATGAGCCGGGTACGGTAAAGGCTGTTTCCCGCAAGGAAGGAAAGACTGTGGCCGAGCAGGAAATCCGGACAGCGGGCGAACCTGCGCAGATTCGTCTCAGCCCCGACCGCAGTACCATTCAGGCAGATGGCAAAGACTTGAGTTTCATTACGGTTGAGATTCTGGACAAAGATGGAAATTTGTGTCCGAATGCCGAAAACGATGTGACCTTTGCCGTAGAAGGTGCCGGCTTCATTGCTGGAGTGGATAACGGAAGCCCCATCTCTATGGAGAAGTTCAAGGACAACCACCGCAAGGCTTTCTACGGAAAGTGCCTGGTGGTACTGCAGAACAACGGTGAACCGGGTGGTGTCAAGGTGACGGCTACGGCTGATGGACTGGAGAAGGCGACGGCGGCGATTAAAGTTAAATGATAATTTGATGTGCTAATTGGCACATTAGCATATTAACCAATTAAGACATGAAGAATAAATTTTTAGCAACCTTATTTCTTGCATGCTCCATCAGTACCGTGTCTGCACAGACACCGGTCTATATGGACGATGCACAACCTATTGAAGCACGTGTAAAGGATGCTCTCAGCCGGATGACACTGGAAGAGAAGGTAGCCCTTTGCCATGCGCAGAGTAAATTCAGCAGTGCGGGTGTTCCGCGGCTCGGCATTCCCGAGCTTTGGATGAGCGACGGCCCTCACGGTGTCCGTGCCGAAATCAACTGGAATGACTGGGGATATGCCAACTGGACCAATGACAGCATTACCGCTTTCCCGGCCTTGACTTGTCTGGCCGCTACCTGGAATCCGGACATGTCTGCCAAGTATGGCAAGGCCATCGGTGAGGAAGCGCGCTATCGTGAAAAGGATGTGTTGCTGGGCCCCGGCGTCAACATCTACCGTACTCCGATGAACGGTCGTAATTTTGAATATATGGGCGAGGACCCTTATCTGGCCAGTGTGATGTGCGTACCTTACATCCAGGAGTTGCAGAAGAACGGAGTGGCAGCTTGTGTCAAGCACTATGCGCTGAACAACCAGGAACTGTGGCGCGGACATATTGATGTGAATCTTAGCGACCGTGCTCTGTATGAAATCTATCTGCCGGCATTCAAGGCTGCAGTAGAAGAGGGAGGTGCCTGGAGCATTATGGGCGCTTACAATAAGATTCGCGGCCAGCACGCCTGCCATAACGATTTCACACTGAACAAGATTCTGAAAGATGACTGGAAGTTCGACGGCTGTGTCATTACCGACTGGGGCGGTGCCCACGACACCTATGAAGCTACCGTCAACGGTCTGGATATTGAAATGGGTTCTTACACCAACGGTCTGACGTCCGAGAGTGTATTTACCTATAACGATTATTACCTTGCCAACCCTTATCTCCAGATGTTGAAAGATGGCAAAGTGCCGATGTCTACAATAGACGACAAGGCTTCCCGCATTCTTCGCTTGATATTCCGTACGGCGATGAACCGTCAGAAACCCTATGGTTCGGTAGCTACGGAAGAGCATTATGCCGCTGCCCGCGAGATAGGCAATGAGGGAATTGTGCTGTTGAAGAATGCTCCGGTGATAAAGAAAGGTGCCCCGTTGCTGCCGATTGATGCAGCCAAGTATCAGAATATCCTGGTGGTGGGCGATAATGCCGTACGCTTGCTGAATCAGGGAGGAGGCTCTTCCGAACTGAAAGTGAAGGATATGGTATCTCCGCTGGATGGCTTGCGTGCCGTTTATGGTGATAAGGTAGCCTATGCGAAAGGCTATGCCGCCGGTCGTCCGATGTACGGCCGTGCAGATGAAATTCCGCAGAATGTGGTAGACTCACTCCGTGCAGAAGCCGTAGAAATGGCGAAAAAGGCAGACTTGGTGATACTGGTAGGCGGATTGAACAAGAACCACTTCCAGGATTGTGAAGGCGGCGACCGTCTGGAATACGGCTTGCCTTTCGGGCAGGATGAACTGATTGAAGCTTTGCTGGGGGTAAACAAGAACCTGGTTCTGGTGCTTCTCAGTGGTAATGCGGTGGAAATGCCGTGGGTATCCCGGGTTCCTGCCATTGTGCAAGGCTGGTATTTAGGCTCCATGGGTGGCAAGTCTCTGGCTGACATCCTGAGTGGTGCGGTGAATCCAAGCGGAAAGTTGCCCTTTTCTTTCCCTGCCAAGTTGACGGATTGCGGTGCACATGCTTTTGATGAACTCAGTTATCCGGGCGACAGCATTAAGCAGGAGTATAAGGAAGATATTCTGGTGGGCTATCGTTGGCACGACACCAAGGAGATTCCGGCTCTCTTCCCCTTCGGTCATGGCTTGAGCTATACTACCTTTACATATGGCAAACCGGTGGCTTCTGCCAAGGCCATGGCTGCCGACGGTACGCTGACGGTGACAGTTGCCGTGAAGAATACGGGTAGCATTGCCGGAAAAGAGATTGTACAGCTTTATGTAGGCGATGATAAATGCAGTGTGCTTCGTCCTGTAAAGGAACTGAAACATTTTGCAAAAGTCGGTTTGGCGCCGGGCGAGGAGAAGAGTGTGACTTTCACCCTTACTCCGGATGATTTGAAGTTCTACGATGAGGCTTCCGCAGCTTGGAAGTACGAACCGGGTAAGTTCAAGGCATACGTTTGCGCTTCGTCTGCCGACGTCCGTGGTGTAGTTTCGTTCGAAATGCAATAATCTTATAATCAGTGCGTAACCACTGCAAAATCAGTACAACTGTTTTGCAGTGGTACTGCATACCTTTTGCAGCGCTACTGCAATTGCTTTGCAGCGTCACTGCAAAAGGTATGCAGCAATGCTGCAAAGTGTATGCAGTAAGTTTGCAGCCTGAAATCAGAATCAAAAAACAATATGAAGACACTTGCCACTCTATTTCTGCTTGCAGCCTCGTTGCTGCTTCGTGCAGCCGATGCGCCTGCCGACAGTTGTAATCATCAGTTGTATTATACGTCACCTGCCGCTATCTGGGAGGAGACTCTTCCTTTGGGCAACGGACGCTTGGGCATGATGCCCGACGGAGGCATTCTCCGTGAGCACATTGTGCTGAATGAAATATCATTATGGAGCGGAATGGAGGCGGATTATAGCAATCCGGATGCTTCGAAGAGTCTGCCTGCCATCCGGCAACTGTTGTTTGAGGGAAAGAACCGAGAGGCACAGGAGCTGATGTACAGCAGTTTTGTTCCGAAGAAGCAGGAGACTGACGGGAGATATGGAACCTATCAGGTATTGGGCGATTTGGATATAGATTTTACCTACAATTCTTCATTATCCATTCTCAACTCTCCATTAAACAACTATCGCCGTTGGCTCAACTTGCGCGATGCGGTGGCATATACGGCTTTCAGGCTGGAAGATGTCGATTATCGCCGTGAGTATTTTGTTTCCCGTGACCGTGATGTCATGCTGATTCATCTGGTTGCCGGACGTGAAGGAGCTCTGAATTTCTCTGCCCGTTTGAGCCGTGCGGAACATAGCTCGGTGACTGTCCAAGGGAACACCCTTTTGATGGACGGCATGTTGGAAAGCGGTAAGCCCGGTTTGGACGGTATGAAATACCGTGTGGCCATGCAACTCGTGCAGAACGGTGGTGAATCGTCTGTCAGCCCGGAAAACGGTATCCGCTTGAAGAACGGGCAGGAAGCCTGGCTGATACTTTCTGCCGCTACCTCCTATGCCGCTGCCGGTACCGACTTCCCGGGCGAACGCTATGCGGAAGTCTGCGACAGCTTGCTCCGTCCTTTCACCGCCCCCGCTAATTCTCCATGTTCCATTCTCCATTCTTCATTCTCCAGCCATGTCACTGCCCACCGTTTCCTCTACGACCGTGTTTCCTTGACGCTTCCTGCCACGCCGGATGATACGCTCCCGACGAACGAGCGCATCCTCCGCTTCACACAGCAGGAGTCGCCGGCATTGGCTGCTCTGTACTATAACTACGGACGCTATCTGCTCATCAGCAGTACCCGTCCCGGCAGCTTGCCGCCCAATCTGCAAGGACTCTGGGCAAATGGAGTATCGACTCCCTGGAACGGGGACTATCATACGAACATCAATATCCAGATGAACCACTGGCCCTTGGAGCAAGCCGGCCTCTCCGAACTCTATCAGCCGCTGACGACGCTGATGGAGCGCCTTATCCCTTCGGGAGAGGCAAGTGCGCGTACCTTCTATGGCGATGAGGCAGATGGCTGGGTGCTCCACATGATGACCAACGTATGGAATTATACCGCTCCCGGCGAACACCCCTCCTGGGGAGCTACCAATACCGGTGGCGCTTGGTTGTGTGCCCATTTGTGGGAACACTATCTGTATACGCAGGACAAGGATTATCTGCGCCGTATCTATCCCGTCTTGAAAGGTGCCGCCCGGTTCTTTAGTTCCACTACCGTGCAGGAGCCTTCGCATGGCTGGCTGGTAACTGCCCCCACTTCTTCTCCGGAAAACAGCTTCTATGTGCCGGGTGACAGCGTGACTCCCGTCAGCATTTGTATGGGTCCCACTATGGATGTGCAACTGCTCACCGAGCTTTATATTAATGTCATCGCCGCCGCTCGCCTGCTGGATTGTGATGCGGATTATGTGGCGAAGCTTGAGGCGGACCTGAAGAGATTCCCACCCATGCAAATCAGTAAGGAAGGATATTTGCAGGAATGGCTGGAGGATTATAAGGAAGTGGATGTGCACCACCGCCATGTCTCCCATCTCTACGGCCTGCATCCGGGAAACCTGATTTCGCCGGAGTCCACCCCCGAGCTTGCCGAAGCCTGCCGGATGACCTTGAACCGTCGTGGAGATGAGGGTACTGGTTGGAGCCGTGCTTGGAAGATAAACTTCTGGGCTCGTTTGGGTGACGGAAACCGTGCTTGGAAACTCTTCAAGAGTTTGCTGCATCCTGCTGTCGATGCTGCGACGGGAGGTCATGGTAGCGGCACTTTCCCTAATTTGTTCTGTTCGCATCCTCCTTTCCAGATTGATGGCAACTACGGTGGTGCGGCGGGAGTCGGCGAAATGCTGCTGCAAAGTCATGAAGGCTTTATCCATCTGCTTCCTGCCCTGCCGGATAGCTGGACTACCGGCAACTTCCGTGGAATGCGCGTACGCGGCGGTGCTTCCATAGACCTGGATTGGAAGGATGGACGGGCAACGAGGGCTGTTGTTACCGCTCTTGTTCCGGGGAAATTTACAGTAAAGATGCCCGCAAGTACTGTCCGTGCCGAGGTGAAGGTAGGAGGACATACGCATACTTACAAGAAACCGGCATTCTCGTTGGACTTGAACAAGGGAGAGGCGGCGACCATACATTTCTTATAAGAACGTTCCCTTCCGACAAAATTATCAAGTTATTTGTCTTTCGCGCCCGAATGCTGTACATTTGCAGCGCATGTAGAACAAATATCTTAGATAATTATGAAAAATAGAGTACGTTTTTTCTTCTTGTTTCTCGGCTTGCTGGGAGCGTTGGCAGCTCATGCACAAATCAATGAGTTGCCACGTTCCACACCCGAGGCAGAAGGAGTCCCTTCCAAGGCTGTCACTGCCTTGTTTGATTCACTGATGGCATTGCCAAAAACAGACATCCACAGCGTGGTCGTGCTGCGTCACGGCAAGGTCATCGGAGAAATCTATCCGGCTCCGTTCGCGCCGGAATATCGCCATACCATGTATTCCTGCTCCAAAACCTTTGTCGGGGCTGCCGTAGGACTTGCCATTGCAGACAACCGTTTGCTCTTGACAGACCGTGTCGGTACCTTCTTCCCGGAACTTCTTCCGGATTCGGTTTCCGCTAATCTGGCAGACATGACTGTCCGTGACCTGCTTACCATGACGTCGGGTATCACTCCCGACTGGAATATGCGCAACCTCACTTCCGACTGGATACGTACCTTCCTTGCCAAACCGGTGAAAACTCCGGGCAAGAAGTTTGAATATGATTCGATTAGTACCTATATGCTTTCTGCTATCGTGCAGAAGGTGACGGGCATGACCTTGCTGGATTATCTGAAGCAGAAGCTTTTCACCCCGATGCATATCACGGACGTTGCGTGGGAGATAAGCCCCGAAGGCATCAATACCGGTGGCTGGGGACTGCATATTCAGAGCGAGTCACTGGCAAAATTCGGATTGCTGCTGCTGAACCGGGGTGTTTGGGAAGGCAGGCAGTTGCTCCCGGCTTCCTGGGTGGAGCAGATGATGACCAGACAGATAGGAGATTATGGCTATCAGATGTGGCTTTGCGAATATCCGGGTGCTGTACGTGCTGACGGGGCTTTGGGACAATACATTCTGATTGTTCCGGATAAGGATATGGTAGTGGTCATTACCGAATGTACATTGATAGACGGTCGTCGGCAGCGTCGTCTGGTCTGGAACCGCTTGTTGCCGGAGGTCGGTGACCAGGTATTAGCGCCCGGTAAGGACTACAAGCGCCTGCAGAAGAAACAGCGTTCTTATCAACTGCCGTTAGTGCAAGGAAAGGCTGCTTCCTCCCTTTCACAGAAATACGCAGGCAAGCGCATCCTGCTCGGAGAGAACAAATACGGATGGCAATCCATCGAGCTGCAATTCAAGCAGCAAGAAGTAGTGATGACTGTGGTGGAGAAAGACGGAAAGACATACAGTCTTCCGTTTGGCTATAAGCAATGGTCGAAAGCGGCAATTGATGGCTATCCTCCGTATTCGGTTGCTGCAAAGGGGCGTTTTAAGGGTATAGAAGGCCCTTTCCAGGTGGCAGGCAGTTATGCGTGGGCGTCACTTGATGCTTTGCAACTGAAAGTACATTATGTCAACTGGATAAGCGCTCTTGGGCTTACGCTCTGCTTTGAGGATAACAAGGTACTCCTGACTGTTACGGAGAATTATTCTTCGGGTGAAGGGGTGACTTTCGAAGGTACATTAGCACATTAAAATAATGAATCGTATTTTGCTTACTCTAAAACGGCCTTTTATCTGGCTGTACCGTTTCCGGCACCGTTGCGGCTACGGTGTACATTCTCCTTTTGCCTTTAACCTGATTACGCATGTAATTTACGAAAGTACGGCTTATTATAAATATGAAGAGCTGGCCAAGGCACAGAAGCAACTGGAGCTGGAGAAAGATAAACGTTGGAAGTACGAATCGAAGAAAGTAAAACGCCTTCTGTTCCGTCTGGTAAACTATACCCAGCCGGAGACCATTGTAGATGCCGGTACGCTTGCCGCTTCTGCCCTCTATTTGAAAGCGGGGAAGGAGGGGGCAGATTATACTTCGGCTTCCGACCTTTCCGAGCTCTTTCTGGAGAGTGGCGTTCCCGTTGATTTCCTTTATTTGCACGATTATCGTCATCCCGATTTTGTAGAGGAGGTCTTCCGCATCTGTTCCACCCGTACCAGGGGAAAGTCTGTTTTTGTAATTGAAGGTATCCGTTACACTCCGCAGATGTTTGCCCTCTGGAAGCGCATGAAGCAGGACGGACAGGCAGGTATTACGTTCGACCTTTATGACCTTGGTATCATATTTTTCGATAAAACAAAGATAAAACAAGACTATATTGTCAACTTTTGATTATCTTTAGGCGTTTCAATAGTGAACAGCGGTTAGTGATTAGCTCCACTTACTAGCTGCTAAACATTAACCCCTAAACATTAATCCTTTATGAAGATATACACCAAAACCGGAGATAAAGGAACCACCTCTCTTGTAGGCGGAACCCGTGTACCTAAAACGCATATCCGCCTTGAGGCATACGGTACGGTGGATGAGCTAAATTCCAATCTGGGTCTTCTCATCACGTACCTGCTTGACGGAAAGGATAAAGATTTTCTGCAGCAAGTGCAAGACAGACTTTTTGCCGTAGGCTCTCATCTGGCCACAGACCGGGAGAAAATGGAGCTGAAAGAAGCCAGTATCATCAGCTCGGAGCAGGTGGAAATGGTGGAGCGGGAGATAGACCGTTTGGATACTCTTTTGCCTCCTCTTTCAGCCTTTATTCTTCCCGGCGGAAGTCGCGGTGCGGCACTCTGCCACGTTTGCCGTACGGTTTGCCGCCGTGCAGAGCGTCGGATTCTTGCTTTGGCCGAGCAAGTGGAAATCTCTTCAGAATTATTGGCTTATGTGAACCGCTTGTCTGATTATTTGTTCGTCCTTTCCCGTAAAATGAATCAAGACGACAAAAAAGGTGAAATATTTTGGAATAATAGTTGCAAGTGAAATAAATTGTTATACTTTTGCCGAAAAATAGAAATAGGATTTAATATTCACAATTTTAATACTAGAGACTATGTATTGGACATTGGAATTAGCATCTAAATTGGAAGATGCTCCTTGGCCGGCAACTAAGGATGAATTGATAGATTATGCCATGCGTTCGGGTGCTCCGCTTGAAGTGATTGAGAATCTGCAGGAAATGGAAGATGAGGGCGAGATTTATGAAAGCATAGAAGATATTTGGCCCGATTATCCCAGTAAAGAGGACTTTTTCTTTAACGAGGAGGAATATTGATACGCTTTAAAAGAAAAAACTTACCGGTATGTCTGGTAATATTTTGAAACATAGGGAGAAGTAATTCCAAAACCGATAACTATGGTTGAAGAATTGCTTCTTTTCTTTTTAATACCCCCACACTACAATAATAATGAATGTACAAGAAGCAACAACACGCCGGTTACCGGATTTGAAGGAAAGGCATCTGCCTGAAAACTGCCGCGAAACCATAAACACGATTTTAAAGGAGACTTACGGCTACGAACAGTTTCGTAATCTTGAGATTTACGATGACTTGTCCAAGGGAAAAGAGAAACTCTGCATTTCGCAGGGACAGCTGATAGAGAACGTTATACTGGAGGCTGAAAAGGCTTGGAAAGGTGAAACGCAGGTAGACAATATCTTGCTGACTGCCCCTACCGGCTCCGGAAAATCCTTGTTGTTCCAGCTTCCTGCCATCTATCTGGGGAAGGAGTATAATCTGCTTACCATTGTGGTTTCCCCTTTGAAGGCGTTGATTGTAGACCAGGTGGAAAGTCTGCAAGAACTGGGGTATACGCGTGTGGCATACGCCTCGTCCGATTTATCGCCGGAACAGAAGATGGAGGTTTACCGGCAGGTGCGTGAGGGGGAGATTGATTTGTTCTATCTCTCGCCGGAATTGCTTCTCTCTTACGACATCAAGCATTTTGTAGGCGAGCGCCGCATCGGTCTGGTAGTGGTCGATGAGGCACATACGGTAACGACATGGGGCAAGGAGTTCCGTGTGGACTATTGGTTCTTGGGACGTTACTTGAATACGCTGAAACAGACTCTCGGTTATAATTTCCCGTTGTTTGCATTGACCGCCACGGCTGTCTGGAATCCCAAAGGGGGCAATGACATGATATTCGAGACTATCCGTTCCCTGCAGATGGAGCCTTGTGTGCTTTATGTAGGTACGGTGAAGCGCCGGAATATTGGCTTTGACATCCGTCAGATGGAGATGGAGGACGGGGAGACATACGACAAGGCAAAGCAGCGCGTAGTTGCTGCGCGGGTCGAAGACTTCCTGGACGGTCACAAGACACTGCTCTATTATCCTTTTGCGGGTGGCATCGACATGCGCCTGAAGACGTGGGTGAAGCCGGCAGACTGGCGTCTGGTCGCCTCCTATTATGGCAAGAAGGACAAGGAACAGAAAGCTGTCATTGTGCAGGAGTTCAAGGAAGGAACCAAGAAACTGATTGTGGCTACGAAAGCTTTTGGTATGGGAGTGGACATCAGTGATATAGACCGTGTATATCATGTGGCGCCATCCAGTACGTTTGTCGACTATATTCAGGAGATAGGGCGTGCTGCGCGTGATACGGAGATACAGGGTATTGCCGCTACCGACTACCATGAGCGTGACTTCTATTATATGAAGCGTCTGCATCAGACGGGGAACATTGCCCAGGAACAGCTGGTGCTTATTCTGAGAAAGCTCATGGAAGTGTACCGCATGAAAGGGGAAAAACCGGAAATCATGGTGTCTTTGTCCGATTTTGAGTTTGTGGTGAAACTGCCGCGTACAAAGAACAAGCTGGAGTATGAAGCAGAGTTGGGACAGCTCATCAAGACTGCCTTGCTTTGGCTGGAAGACGATTTGATGCAGCGTTATGGAAGGCATCTGCTTGAAATCAGTCCCAAGAATCTGTTGACCGAAGGATATGTCCAGGACAAGACGGGTGATGTCTTTGCCCGTGAATTCCATAGCTATCTGACAAAGGTAGAAGGGGAGGACGGGGTTTACGTCGCACGTCTGGAAGCGCTTTGGGAAGAGCGTTTCCCTGAGCTTGGCTACAAGGAATTCAAACAGAAGTTGAATAATGGAACGTTGTGGGAAGGTGCCCGTACTGTGTCTGTAGGCAAGCATGAGGTGTTGTTAAAGGAAGATGCCACTGTCATCCGTGAGCGGATGGATGCCTTGTTCAAGAGTCTGACAATGATGCTGAAAACGGCATTGATAAAGTCGAAAGGACGTTTTGATGAAGAAGAACTGCGGGCTGTCTTTGCCGAGCATGGCATGGACGTGCGCTCTGCCAAACGCTTTATCGGTTCCCTGCTGGAGAGCCGCACGGAGGAAGGCCGCAGTGTGAGCTATATCAGCAGTGTGAAAAAGAAAGATTCCAATGAACTCTCTTTTACGGTGACCAAAGGCTTTGATTTGCTTCTATCGCGCTATCAAAAACTGTTTAGCCAACGTATAGTGGGCAGTAAGGGAGACCGCCTGTTGTTTTATTGCACTCCTTTCTCGGACTTGAATATGCTGCTTAATCTGCTTTCTATGCTCGACTGCCTTTCGTTCAGTGTGGAGGGTGGCGGTACGCCTTGCGTATTTGTCCGTTTCAATGACCCCGAAACTCTGCAGGAACTTGCGCTTGGCGATGATTACCGCAATCTGATTCTGGATACCAACGAGCAGATATTCCAGGAGCAGATTGACTTGTTCTCTTTCTTCTTCGGAACAGATAAGCTGACGGATGAACAGCGCTGGGACTTTATCGAGGATTATTTTACGGGAATGGGAGTGGACGACTTGAAAAAGAAGTTTGTGTCCTTGTAGCACTAATTCGTTGAACAGCCTTTCCAGAGTTACAGTTCATCTTTGCTTTTACTGTAAAGATTGTGAGTAATTAGTCTAAGTGCTCCTGCAGAAACCGTTGCAGGATGCGTGCATGGTTGTATATCGGTGCTTTGGAAGCATATAGTAAGGTTATGGTATGGTGGTGTTTTATGGTGTCAATGAACCTAAGGGCGGCTTCCGAATTTTCCAGTTCCTTGCGATACATGGCTGCAAACCCCTCCCAGTGTTCCGCTTGGTCTTCGTGAAACCATTTTCTTAATTCAGGTGAAGGGGTAATATCCTTTTCCCAGACATCGTATTTCAGATGTTCCTTTTTTATGCCGCGAGGCCACAGCCGGTCCACCAATACACGGTAGCCGTCTGTTGCATCGGGTTCTTCATATACCCGTTTGATTCTGATTTGTGTCATGGCTGTTCTCTTAATTTTGCTTCCATTTTGATGGAGCGTGGGAAAACGATATTATTTTCCAGATGGATGTGCTGGTGCAAGGCCTCTTCAAATGCTTTAAGCTGTTGGAGTACGAGGCGGTAACTGTTGCAGGCATCTTCTGGAGCTGTATAGCCGTTGGTCAGATGCTCTATGTGGCGATAGCGTTCTCCTTCAATGTCATGTTCTGCCATCATGACGGATATGGGAGCTTCGATGCTTCCACAGTGGAATTCGGGCAGGGGAGTATTTTCCAGCTTAGCCTTTACCATCTCATAGATGTAGGGAAACAGTACCAGTTCCTCTTTGTCGAGATGGGCATTGAGGTCGGAGAGGGAATCATGAAAGAGAGCCTGCACATTGTAGAGTGACGGATGTTTTTCACCGTGTACGCGACATATTTTATCCAGCAGTTCTTCAATCTCGGGACCTTGTGTACGGATATTACGGTGGTGGATTTTGAGAATATAGTCCACCAATAAGTCCAGAGGCCAACTCTTGAAATCAATATTTTCGGAGGTTGTCGGAGCCAGATGCTCTATTTCTTCTATCACCTTCTCCATATCGGCTCCGGCAGTTTTACTGGCTTCGGGAAGCAGTGCGGAACCATGGCAGCAGAAATCAATGCCATATTTATCAAATATCCCGGCATTGTTGAAGTTGTCGGCTACGATTTCGCCGACTGTCATACGTTTATAATCCTTCATATGTTATCTTGTTTTTGTTTTCCACAACATTGTGGAAACCTGCTATATATACAATTATATGGCAGATAATGTTTGAAGGGTTATGATTATTTGAGTTTTCTTGCCCGGTTCTTTCATTTAAAGGAATTGGAGGAGTTATCACTTCGCTCCGCTCCGTCAGGAGTTGAAGAAGTTAAAGCCGATACTTCTGTGAATACATACGCACGAGTATTGGCTTTAACTCCTAAGCCGACTTGTCGGCTGATAACTCCTTTAAATGAAAGATTCGTGGTTTCCTTGTCTATCCTTCTACTTTTTGGAATGCCAGCCGTTCGTCTCCATTGGCCAGAAGGATGATGCCGCAATATTTGAATCCGTGCTTCTTCAGTATGTATTGCAGGATATGATTGTCCCGGTGGGTATCTGCACGTAGGTTGGGTATTTGTTCGTAGCACCATTGCAGGCAGGCATTGGCCACTCCTTTGCTGTGTTCTGTACTTGCCAGCCGGTGAATGACGCCGTAAGGAAGCGTATCTTCCACCCATTTTCCTTCATAGATATGCGTATATGTGGGGTCGTTTCCACGGATAAAGGCGAAGGTTCCGATAATTTCTTCGGTATCGTCGGTGCACACATAGCTGTTTCCTTGTTCGATGTCTGCTATGACGATTTCCCTGGAAGGGTAGTTGCCTCTCCACTGCAGCATATTTCCGTCTTTCCGCATGATGTGCTTCGCTTGTTCAAAGATGTCCATAAGGATTGTAATGTCTGTGGGTTGCGTCTTTCTGATTTTTATCATAGCTTTTTATTTTATCTGTGTGGTATCTTTCTTTGATTTAGGTTGCAAAGGTAATGCGTTTTGTGATTCATTGTTCTCTTAAATGAACAAATGCTAATAGATGTTGTTTCTTTAGGAAGAATTTGCATATATTTGTCCCGTAATATTAAACACAATTGATTATGAAAAAGATTTTTAGTGCTTTCGTGATAGCTGTATGCTGTATGTTTATGGCTATGCCTGCCCAGGCCCAACTATTGAAGTGGGGTGTTAAGGGTGGTGTGAATATGACGAAAATAGATTGGGATGGTGGATATAAGGGAAACAAGGATAATTCTACCGGTTTCTTTATTGGTCCGATGGCTGAGTTTACCATTCCCATTGTAGGCTTGGGTGTTGATGGTGCTTTGCTGTTCTCTCAGCGCGGCAAGGACGAGGTGAAGCAAACAGGACTTGAAGTACCCGTAAATCTGAAATATACCATTGGCTTGGGTAGCTTGTTGGGTATTTATGTGGCAGCCGGTCCTGATTTCTTCTTCGACTTCAAGAAGAAGGATTACGTAGACCGCAAGAAGGCTCAAGTGGCACTTAATTTGGGTGCCGGTGTGAAGCTGCTGAAGCATCTCCAGGTTGGCGTGACCTATCAGCTCCCGATGGGCGACTCATTTACGTGGGAGGAGGCGGGTAAGGCTTTCGGTGCCAAGAATAAGACTTGGCAGGTGTCTGCGGCGTATCTCTTCTAAATGTAGTAAAACGATTTGTGGAATATAAAGAAAGGCTCTCCTACAAAAAGGAGGGCCTTTCTTGTGTTTTTGATTACTTTTCTACAATTACATCTACTGGGGCAGGTGCATCATCATGGAGTGGGGTAGCAGCTTCGCGACTAGGCTGTCTACCGTCTTTGATGGCGAGTACCCATTCCCCATTTGCTTTTATGGGGTTGAACATGAACCCCATACTACTACCTGGAGTGTCAGAATCTGAACGTGGCGTAAATTCTATTTTGTACTTCACGTCATTATTTCCTTGTGTAGAGAAGCTGAGGTAATCCAATCGATAACGAATTACCGGGAAACGCTGGAAACGTTTGGCCAGTGCTTCCCGTTGCTGTATCGTTAGGGGTTTGGCTATACCAGCTTCATCAATGGAGTAAAGCATATCAAGAGCTTTGTCAGTCTCTTTAGCTTTTAGAAGATCCATACACTGTGTACATAATGTAAGAACAGCGCTTGAGTCTGCAGCAGTCAAAGTAGCTACAAACTCGTCTTCTGCCTCTTTCTGTGTCTTCATCTTCTCTTCGTGTCCTTTTGTTGAACATGCTCCGAGTAGAAAGCCTGCTGAGAGAAAAAGCATAAAAAGGATTTGTTTATTCTTCATTGTCGATATATTTATTAATCATGCATTGTTAAAGAAAAAGGTGCGTCACCTTATTATGACGCACCTTTATTATATTACCGCATTTTAGGATGCGATGAGTTCTTTACAAAATTATCTGTTGGCAATAGTACCATCAACAGCAATGGCAACTTTAGCACTTACTGTACCCCATGTGTATGTGACCTTTACAGGAACCATGATGGTGAAGTCTTTAGTGTTACCCATATTGTTCTTGTAGTTCAATACTACAGAGTTCAACTTGCTGATGTTGGTAGTTTTGATGTCAATCGGGTTAGAAATTGCAGTACCACCTACTTTATCAAGGATTGTCAGCTTGATAACGTCCTTGTTGATAGGCTTCTGTTCACCGATAACATTAACGTCACAAGTTGCATTGTCAATATCCAAAGTTATTGCGCTGATACCGTAGTATTCGTACAAGTTAACGTTGTTTTCTTTAGCAGCTTCATATACTTTGTCTTTATCATTGTATACGATAACCGGTTTGTCGCGCCAGTCGTTGGCCTTGAACAAGTTACCAAGTAATACGGAAGAACCGTTAGCCTCTGCATCCAAGAACTTGGCTTTGTCGTTGCTTTCAATATCCAGCGGACGCAAGAAGCGAGCGTTGAAGTTGTAAGCGGGAGCCAGTTCAATTTCGCAGTCACCATAAACAGCGGATACCTCGATGATGGCAAACTGTTGGTTAGGCTTGTTTTCGTTATGACCGAAAAGGTTCAAGAATACTTTTGCTTCATCGTTGTTTGCATAAGTAATTGTCTTGGCTGTCTTATCAAGAGTTGCGATGAGAGAAGCGGTTGCTCTCTTTTCACCCCAGTATAACTTAGTGCTGCTCTTGCTCTTGTCAGCTTCAACTGTACTTACAAACAACTTCTTTCCACCTATAGTCAGACCATCGTTCTTAGCAGAGAACAAGTAGCTGTACTTGATTTCCATACCTTTGTCTTTGTTGTTCCAGATTTCACCATAAACCGGCTTAGAAGCTTCTGATACAATGAATTCGATGCCTGATTTTTCAACTTCTTTTCCAGCTTCTGTTACGTAGTGATAGAAGTAGTCATCAAGATTCTTCACATAATTTGCTACATTGTTTGCTGCATCCGGAGCAGGAACATTGGTACGTACAGTATCTCTGTCAGCCAAAGCTGTTTCAGCAGGATACCAGAACGCATCACGTTTGTTACCATAACTTGCTGTAGTCGGCAATTCTGCGATGGAAATCTTGATACCTACGTAAATAGCGTAAGTTGTTCCATCTGCTACAGGTTTGTACTTGCCATAAAGTGTCAAGGTGCGATCTTTGTAATCCTTGATGAGTTGGTCTCTTTGAGTCTTATTGCTAGTCCAGTTCAGGATAGCATTTGTACTAGTGTTACCGTCAGGAGTTTCAGTAACTACACCGTAAGTATTGTCTGCTGCAAATTTATTAGCAGCTGTTACTTGAATGAAGCCACCCTTACCGTCTGCTACATAAGTTTCGTTTTTTACAAATGTATAACCCTTTGTGAATTCTTCCTTGGTCATACCCAGTTCTTCAAGAATCTTACCGGACATGTCTTTCCAAGTGATGGATACAGCTTGTTCACCACACAAGTACGGCAACTGCGGAGTGCTCTTGTCAATAACAATTGCATCAGGAGTAGCGGCTTTTTCAGTGATTTCCAACTTGATGTAACCTGCTAATACTACATTATTTGCTGCATCAACCAGTTTAACCAATACTGCCGGACGACGACCGATAGCACTTCTACCAATCTTTTCTGTACTTCCTTCAGGAATAACTACACTTTCTTCTTTGTCGTTTACATAGCAAGGAGTGAAAGTACCGTCTTCTTCCAATTGAGAGTAAGCATTTTCCTCTGTATCATTGTTACCGCTGATATAGTGAACAGCTTCAAACTTGAGAGTCAGATTATATAGCTGGGCAGCTTCAGCAAGACTCATGCTTTTGTGAGTGGTTGCAGTAATTTTCTCTCCAAAGTTTTCTACATGATGGATACACAGTAAATCTGCCAATTCGATGGAACCACCATTGTATTGTGCAGGAACAGTATATACGTTTTCGATAGCTTCCTTAGCTGTCTTATACAGTTCAGGTTTACAAGTGTTTTTTGTTACGATTTTGCTGTCATCGGTATACGCAATGGCTTTAAAACCTTGAATCATCGGCATGATGGCTGCATAGTCAGAAGTAACTGTAGACTTTTCTTCACCTTCTTTTTCGCCATTAACCAATGTTGCTTCCAGAGCTGCGATAGAAATATAGTTGTTTTCACCGGGAGTGCTCAAATTGCCCTTCTTCAAATCCTCTACAGAGAGTTTGTATGTAGCATACATTCTTTCGCCGTCAATGGTCTTACCTGCGTTTTGGAAGATAGGGGTTACCACAGCAGGAGCAGCTTTTGTAGTTACATATTCCGGAGTAGCTGCCAAGAATTTCCACTCAATATCTTTCAGCTTGGCATTCAGCGGGTTCAAGTGATAGTACATTGCGCTGGTTGAAGGCATCCAATAAGTTCTTTTATTGGCATCTTTCAAGGCAATCCAATTGGTGGCACTTGTTCCTACTTTGATTACATAATCTATTCCGTGATCGTCTTTACTACCGCTTATTCCCTTCTTTTCAGCTTCGATGAAATCACCGTTGGCATATTTGTATTTAGTAGCTTCTACTCCGTCTTCATACAAATCAGGAATGAATACCAATGCTTTCAACTTAGTAGTCAGAGAAATAGTCTTTTCAACCAATTTGCCGTTCTCATCCTTCATGTTACCAAGGGTCAGAGTTTCATCTTTTGTATTCCAAACTGCTGAAAGAGTCCCTTCCGGTAACCATTTTGTTGTTTGTACTTCATACAAAGGATCTTTACCCTTCTCTTCTGTTACTTTCACCCAGTAGCCAGCTTCTGCTTGGCCATGCAACTTGCCAGTTTCTTCAGTACCTGGGTAGTAATAGATGGTTTTAGCGTCTTGACCAGCGCTACCGTTACCCGGTTCACCTTTTTCACCGCGTGCAGGGAACTCTGTTTGTACATTGTCTTTAGCCCACCAATAGTCACCGTTAGCGTCTTTTACAATACTCCAGACGGGAGCGTTTGTGCCGTTTGTTCCATTCTTGATAGGATAAGATTCGCCATTGCTTAATTTGATGACAATGCCATCTTCTGTTTTGTCAACGCCGGTAATGACCGATCCAGCGTCAATCTTAGCTTGAAGGTCACTTACCAGCTTTTCTACTGCTGATACGCGGTTGTCCAAGCTTTCGATGTCGTCATCATAGTCCTTACAAGACGTGAACGTTCCTGCAGTGCCCACCATTAAGGCGCTGAACAGGATCACACTTAGAAACTTTTTGTTCATAATTGAAAACTTTAAATTTATAAATTTAAAAAAATAAAAAGTGAATAATCTCTCATTTTGAACCCCTTTCGCATACTTGTTTTGTTACAAAGTATTCCGTTACTTCGCAGGTAA